>NZ_JBEXJF010000017.1:0-107128 GCF_040608935.1 Nocardioides sp. NPDC004968 | reverse complement strand
GCTCGGCGAGAGCGGCCGGCTCGTCATCCGCCCGTCGGGCACCGAGCCGGTGATCCGCGTGATGGCCGAGGGCGACGATCGCGACCTCGTCGAGCAGCTCGAGCAGTGCCGTACGCAGCGCAGGGGCGGTGACGTCCTCGGTGTCGATCCGTCGGGCGACGCCGAGTTCGACCAGACGGTCGGCGTTCATGAACTGGTCGACCGCCTGCGGGACGGCGACCATGGGGACGCCTGCCATCAGACCCTCGCTGCTGCCGCCCATCCCGGCGTGGGTGACGAACGCGTCGGCCTGGGCGAGGACGGCGCGCTGCGGCAGCCAGGAGTGGACCTCGACGTTGCTGGGGAGGTCGCCGAGGTCGGCCGGGTCGAGCTGGGTGCCGATCGACATCACGACGTGCCAGCCGGGGAGGGCGGCGTACGCCTCGACGCAGGCGCGGAAGAAGTCCGCGTCGGCGGTGTAGGCGGAGCCGAGGGAGACCAGCAGAACGTGATCGGCGTCGGCGGGACGGGTCCAGGTCTCGTCGGAGTCGAGCGCGAAGCACGGTCCGACGAAGGTGACGACCTCCTCATCGACCTTGTCGGCGTTGGGCTGCATCGCCCGCGGGATGAGGGCGAGGGCCCGCTTCGGTGCCCCGGCGAACGTCTCCGGGTCGCGCGTGCTCGCCTCGGCGTCCGCGAGCCAGGCCCCGAACCGGTCCAGGTAGCCGTCGTAGCCCGGCAGCTGCCGCACCTGGGCACCGACCTCCTCGGCGTACCCGTCCCAGGCGACGAACGTCGGCGAGAGCTGCACGAACGGACGCTGCTGCTTCTCCGCGAGAGCCCGGGCGGCATAGCCGCCGATGTCGTAGAGGTAGAGGTCGGCCGGCTCGGCTCCGTAGAACGCCTCCAGATGCGGGAGCACCTGGATGGCGTCGTCGAGGAAGACGCGCATCCCGGCGACCGGGTCCTCGGGCCAGAGCCGGTCCTCGACGGGCAGCACCGTCGGCACCGGAACCAGCTCGGCCCCGGTCGGCTTGATCGCGTCGGACATCGACTCGTGGGTGGCGTACGTGACCCGGTGGCCGCGCGCGACCAGCTCCTTGATCAGCTCGAGACTCGGCAGGAGATGGCTGATCGCGGGGGAGGCGACCATGGCGATGTGGCGCGGCAGCGACCGCTGCGGTGAAGTAGTCATGACACCGTCGGACGCTATCGGCCCGTCAGGGGCGGACGCGACCTAGTTTTGCGTCAACCTTCGCTCACCCGCCCGTCGCGCTCTGTTCACCGCCCGTGAGCCGTGGCTCGTGTGTCTCGTCAGTTTCGACGGTTACCGTCGCCTGCGTGTCTGTTCCTCGGGTCTCCATGTCCCAATCCACGATCTGCGTCCTGCTGCTGGGTGTGCTCGGCTTCGCGATGAGCGCCCAGGTGGCGATCGCGATGCCGGCCCTGTTCAAGGCCGACGAGCGGGCCCATGCGGCGTACGCGGTGGCGCTGTCCCAGGGGACGCTGCCGACGATCGACACCGACATCCCCGACGACCCGGCTCGCTACCCGCAGCTGGCCGAGAGCCTCTTCGGGGCCGATGAGGCCCACCGCGACATCTGGGTCGCCAACCACCCGCCGCTGTTCTACGCGATGAGCCTGCCGCTCGTCTGGCTCGGCGACGCCGTCGGCTCGCCAGGCCTGACGCTGCTCGGGATGCGCCTGCTGAATGCGCTCGGTTTCGCCCTGACCACGATCTTGGTCGGCCTGTTGGCGCGCGAGCTGGTGCCACGACGCCCGGCCGTGCCGGTGATCGCCTCGGCGATGTGCATCGGCTGCGGCGCGATGACCTTCGTGGGCGGCGGCATCTACAACGACGGCTGGGGATCGGCGGCGGCGTTCATGACGCTCTACCTCGGGTTCCGGATGATCCGCCAGGGCGTGACGCGCGAGCGCGTGATCGCCGCGGCCGCGGTCGGCGTCGCCGCCGCCGGGTTCCGCTCGACCGGCCTGGTCGCGGTCCTCTTCCTCGGTGCCTGCGTGCTGGTGGCGATGTGGCTGCGAGAGCCGTCGCTGCGTACGTTCCTGCGCGGTACGTTCTGGCGCGCTGTCGGGATCGCGGCGTGCATCGGGATGGCGCCGGTGGCCGTGTTCGGCTGGTTCTACGTGCGCAACATCCAGATCTACGGTGACCCGACCGCGTCGAGCTCGCTCTTCGAGAAGTTCGGGCGCGAGCCCAACGGCACCACGCTGTTCCAGCTGGTCAACCCGGAGTTCTACGGCCACCTGCTCGGCAGCCTGTGGACCGACGGCAACATCGCCAACACCTGGAGCCAGGCGGCCGTCATCGTGCTGACGCTGACCCTGATCGGCCTGGTGCTCGATGCCGCCGCGAAGGCCAACCCGCGCCGTACGGGAGTCCTGCGGCGCATCCGGCTCGCGCCGCAGAGCACGATGCAGCACCGCCAGGACCTGGCCATCTGGGCGCTCCTGGGTGGCTACTGCCTGCTGATCCTGGTCAACGTCGCCGGGTTCATCGCCGGTGGCGGCTGGATCCACGCCCGCTACGCGGTGCCGTTCCTGCCGTTCCTCGCCGCCGGCGCCGGGATCGCCGCGCTGCGCCTGGGGCGGCTCCTGCCGCTGCGGGTCATCTCGACAGGCTCGCGCACCGGCGTCACCGCGATCGACGAGGCGCGCGACCTGCGCATCGGCCTGGGGGTCTCGCTTGCCTTCGTGGTCGTCGGCCTGGTGTGCCACCTCGACACCGAGCAGTACGTCGACGGACCGGTCAGCAGCACCTTCGCGCTCGTCGCCCTGGTGGCCGCCGACCTGGTGATGTTCGCGGTCGCCGCGTACGTCGCCACCGAGCTTCGTCGGCGCATGCGGCCGGGCACCTTCGACGCTCCCCGCACTCTCGCCGCTCCTGTGACCGAGATCGCGCGTCCACGACAGGACGCTCGTACGCCCACGGGCCTGTAGGCAAAGTAGCCTCTCTATGTGAACGAGCACGATCCCCAGCAGACAACACGAGCATGGGTCGTGTGGGGTATCGCCCTCGCGGTCTACGGCTTGGCCGTCTTCCACCGCAGCAGCCTCGCGGTGGCCGGTCTGGTGGCGACGGAGCGCTTCGGGATCGGTGCCGGGCAGCTGGCGACCTTCGTCATGCTGCAGCTGCTCGTCTATGCCCTCATGCAGGTGCCGGTCGGGCTGCTGGTCGACCGGTTCGGCTCGCGTACGGTCCTCTCCGCCGGCGCCCTGATCCTGGCGGTCGCTCAGATCGGGTTCGCGTTCGCGGACTCCTACGCGCTGGCCCTGCTCGCGCGTACGTTCGTGGGGATGGGCGACGCGATGACGTTCATCTGCGTGCTGCGCCTGGTGCCGTCGTGGTTCCCGGCCCGCAAGGTGCCGCTGGTCAGCCAGCTGACCGGCACCGTCGGACAGCTGGGCGCGATCGCGGCCGCGGTCCCGATGACGTGGGCGCTCGGCCATCTCGGCTGGACCCGGGCCTACCTCACGGCCGCGTTGCTCGGCCCGGTGCTTCTCGTGCTGCTGCGCCTATTCGTCCACGACGGACCCGGCGACCGACACCGCCGAGGCACCACCCTCAAGCCGCGCGAGCTCGGCCGGAGCCTGATGGCGTCCTGGTACCAGCCGGGCACCCGCCTCGGCTTCTGGATCCACTTCTCCACCCCGTTCAGCTCCCACCTGATGGGGCTGCTGTGGGGCTTCCCGTTCCTGGTGACCTCCGAAGGGCTCTCCGACACCCTCGCCGGCGCGCTGCTCTCAGTCACCGTCGTCGCCGCCCTGGCCGCGGGTCCGGTGATGGGCATCCTCGCCGGACGCCACCCGTGGCACCGCTCGACGGTGGCGCTGACGATGATCGCCGCCCTGGTCTCGGTGTGGACGCTCGTGCTCGCCTGGCCGGGCGAGGCGCCGCTGCCGGTGCTGCTGCTCCTGATGGCCGTGGTCGGCTTCGGCGGACCCGCCTCGATGATCGGCTTCGACGTCGGCCGCACCAGCAACCCGCCCGCGCGGATGGCGAGCGCCAGCGGGATCATCAACCAGGGCGGCTTCGTAGCAGCGCTGCTGGTGATCGTGCTGGTCGGCTGGATCCTCGACTGGCGTACGCCGGGGGCCTCGACCTCCTACACGCCGGAGGCGTTCCGCTGGGCGATGTCGGTGCAGTACCTGTTCTGGGGCCTCGGGGTGGTGCAGATCTGGCGTCACCGGCGCGACGTGCGGCGGCGTACGACCAGGGAGCAGGTCGCCTCCGGCTCCTCGATGGTCGCCGACCGAGGCTCGGTCCGATAGCGAGCGAAGAGTTTTCGCCCACTCGTCACCTGAGCGCAAACCACGACGGCGGCTGAACGGCATCTGGGCCCACTAGCTTGTCGAGGTGCTCACGCCCTCGCGCTCGCTCTCCCAGGTGACCGTATGCCTGCTCCTGCTCGGGGTGCTCGGCTTCGCGATGAGTGCGCAGTTCGCGATCGGGATGCCGGCGCTGCTGAAGGCCGACGAGAAGCAGCACGCGGCCTACGCCATCGTGCTGTCCCAGGGCGTCCTGCCCACGATCGACACGAACACACCGGCCGACCCGGTGCGCTACCCGCAGTTCGCCGAGGCGCTCTTCGGTCTCGACGAGCCGCGCCGCGACATCTGGGTCGCCAACCACCCGCCGCTGTTCTACGTGATGAGCCTGCCGATGGTCTGGCTCGGCGACGCCGTCGGCAACGTCGGGGTGACCCTGCTCGGGATGCGGCTGCTCAACGCCCTCGGCTACGCGCTGAGCATCATCCTGGTCGGGCTGCTGGCGCGCGAGCTGGTGCCCAGACGCCGGGTGGTCCCGGTGCTCTCCGCGGCGATGGTGCTCGGCTGCGGTGCGGTGACCTACGACGGCGGCGCGATCTACAACGACGGCTGGGGCACGGTCGCCGCCTCGCTGACCCTGCTGCTCGGCTTCCGGATGGTCCGCGAGGGCGTCACCCGGGACCGGCTGATCTGGGCGACGGTCGCCGGCGTCGCGGCGGCCAGCTTCCGCTCGACCGGCCTGGTGGCGGTGCTCGTGCTGGGTGCCTGCGTGCTGGCCGCGCTGTGGCTGCGCGACCCGACGCTGCGTACGTTCCGTCGGGGGGTGCTCCTGGCGATCCGGATCGGGCTGGCGCCGGTGGTGGTGATCGGCTGGTTCTACGTACGCAACATCGTGCTCTACGGCGACGCGACCGCCTCCGCGGCGCTCTTCGAGAAGTTCTCCCGCCAGACCCACGGCGACACGCTCTTCCAGCTGGTCAACCCGGAGCTCTACCTGCACCTCTACGGGTCGCTGTGGGCCGACGATGTGATCCCGAAGATCTGGATCGTGGCCGCCGCGGCGACCCTGGCCGTCACGGTCACCGGCATGGTGCTCGACGTCAACGCGAAGGCCCGGCCGAGGCCGGACGGGGTGATGCGCCGTGTCGTGATCCCCGGGCCGGAGCCGACCGTCCTGGAGCGCCGCCTGGAGGTGGCGGTGCGGGTGCTGATGGGGATCTACTGCGTGATCATCATCGTCAACCTGGCCTCGTTCCACGCCGGCGGTGGTTGGATCCACGCCCGCTACGCGGTGCCGTTCCTGCCGGTGATCGCGGCGCTGACCTCGCTCGCGATCCTGCGGGTCGGCCGCCACTGGGTGCGTGGCGTCGACGAAGAGGGAGTGGACCTGCGCATCACCCTCTACGCCGGCGTCGGGTTCATCGTCTCGGCGATGGTCGCCCACCTCCACATCCAGCAGCGGATCGACGGACCGGCCGACGCCTCCTGGCTGTTCGCGCTGATCGCAGCCGACCTGGTGATGTTCGCCGTCGCCGCCTACGTCACCGCGCAGCTGCGCCGCCGCCTGCGGCCGGACGGCGAACTCTTCGCCCGCCGGTCACCTCGCGACCAACCGCGCGTCGCCCAGGTGAGCCACTGACCCGTGATCGTGGTCGCCGCCCACCCCCACGTCAAGGAGCTTCTGTGGTTGACATCGATCGTCGTCGGTTCCTAGGTCTCGCCGGCGGTGCAGCCGCGCTGACCATGCTCGATCAGAGCATCGCGCGAGCCGCCTCCATCCCCGCCGCCCGACGGACCGGCACCATCCGGGACATCGAGCACGTGGTCGTCCTGATGCAGGAGAACCGCAGCTTCGAGCACTACCTGGGCACCCTGCGCGGCGTACGCGGCTTCGGTGACCCGCACCCGGCGATCCTGCCCTCGGGCAACCCGGTCTGGCACCAGCCCAACGGCGACAGCGAACTGCTCCCGTTCCACCCCGAGGTCGACGACCTGGGCGCGGCCTTCCTCGAGGGTCTCCCGCACAGCTGGACCGACGGCCAGCAGGCCATCAACGGCGGTCGCTACGACCAGTGGGTCCCGGCCAAGGGCACCACCACGATGGCGTACCTCCAGCGGCAGGACGCCGCGTTCCACTTCGCGCTCGCCGACGCGTTCACGGTGTGCGACGCCTACTACTGCTCCTTCATCGGCAACACCGACCCCAACCGCTACTACATGCTCTCGGGCTGGACCGGCAACGACGGCAAGGGCGGCGGCCCGGTGCTCTACAACGACGAGGCCGGCTACGACTGGACCACCTACGCCGAGCGGCTCGAGAAGGCCGGGGTCAGCTGGAAGGTCTACCAGGACGAGGGCACCGGCCTCAACGCCGAGGGCGACAACTGGTGGGGCTGGACCAAGGACGCCTACATCGGCAACTACGGCGACAACTCGCTGCTCTACTTCAACAGGTTCCAGGACGCCCAGCCCGGAGACCCGCTCTTCGAGAAGGCCCGCACCGGCACCCGCGCGGTCGACGGCCAGGACTACTTCGAGATCCTGCGCACCGACGTCGAGGCCGACAAGCTGCCCTCGGTCAGCTGGATCGCGGCGCCGGAGGCGTTCTCCGAGCACTCGAACTGGCCGACCAACTACGGCGCCTGGTACATCGCCAAGGTCCTCGACGCGCTCACCTCCAACCCCGAGGTGTGGGCCAAGACCGCGCTCTTCATCACCTACGACGAGAACGACGGCTTCTTCGACCACCTGGTGCCGCCGCACATCAACAGCCCGCTGGTGCCGGGGGAGTCCACCGTCTCGACGGAGAACGAGCTCTACACCGGCTCGCACGGCGACGGCCACTACGGTCTCGGGCCGCGGGTGCCGATGTTCGTCGTCTCCCCGTGGAGCGTCGGCGGCTGGGTCTCCTCGGAGACCTTCGACCACACCTCGATCCTGCGGTTCATGGAGGAGCGCTTCGGTGTAGCCGAGCCCAACATCACGTCCTGGCGTCGCGCCGTGTGTGGTGACCTGACCTCGGCCTTCGACTTCTCCCGCACCTCCGAGCCGCCCGTGCTCCCCGACACGAGCGGGTGGGAGCCCGCCGACCGCGAGCGCCACCCGGACTACGCCCCGGAGGCGCCGGCGAACGGGATGATGCCGACGCAGGAGGGCGGCACCCGTCCGGCTCGCCCGACTCCCTACCGGCTCGAGGTCGTCGAGACCGCCGCCGTCGGGGAGATCGCCGTCGAGATCCACAACACCGGCAGCGTCGGCGCCCACTTCCAGGCTCGGCTGCTCACCCCGGAGGGCGCGCCGCACAGCTACACCGTCGGCGCCGGTGACACCGTCTCGGTGCGCTGGCCGGTCAGCGGCGACTACGAGATCCACCTGCACGGGCCCAACGGGTTCTTCCGCTCCTACGCCGGTACTGCGGGCGCCGACCCCGCGCCCGCCAACCTCCGGCGCGATGGCCGCTCGCAGCGGCTCACCGTGACCGCGCCCGGCAAGGCCGAGATCACCAGCGCGTACTCCGGCAAGATCCGCTCCCGCCACCTGGACACCCGCGCCACCGGGGGCTGGTACGACCTGACCCTGACCGTCCCGGGCACCACCTGGGTACGCGGGTTCGCGGGCCACCTGGAAACCGGACGTCCCTCTGTGAGCGACCCGCAGCTTGGCGCTTAGGAGGGATCGCTGGGCCGGTCCTTCTCGGACTGGGCCGGCGGGTCGAGGATCGGGGCAGCAGTCTCGGGGGCTGCCTCGACCTCGGCCTTGGCTGCCTTCTTCGCGGCCTTCTTCGCGGCCTTCTTCTCGAGGCGGTGCACCTCGCGCTGGATGATCGCCTCGCGGCGTACGCCGGTGCCGACCAGGTTCACGACCAGGAAGAGCATCGGATAGATCGGCCACGGATGCCCGTCGGGGGCTGCGGTGAACACCCAGATGCCCCAGGTGATGAGGCTGACCATCAAGAAGGTGGCGACCGCTTCCTGGAGCTCCTTGCGGTAGGCAGCCGCACCCTGCTCGCGGAACCTGAGGGTCTCGGGGAGGTTCGCTCCGGGCTCGTCGGCAGCGGGCTCGGCGACCACGAGATCGTCCACGAGCGCGGGCAGCTCACCGAGCGTACGAGCCTCGAGGAGGGTGCCGACCCTCTCCTCGTGCTCCTCGCGGGTCAGTCGGCCGTCGGCGAAGGCATCGGTCAGAACGGCGCGTACAACCTCCCGATCGGCATCGGAGGCGCGCATACGTGCGTTGTCGGCCTGCCTCGGGTCGAGGCGGAACCCGGTCCAGAAACCCTCCACACCACCAGCCTAGACGCCAAGCCCGACACCGTCTGTTGAAGCGCCTGCATTAGAGTGACTCGCGCTGGCTACCTGCTAGTATAGAACACGTTCTAGTTTTGCTCTGCCTAGGTTTGAGGGAGGTGGCGGATGCGGATCGCTCTGCTGTCGTATCGCAGCAAGCCGCACGTCGGCGGTCAAGGCGTCTATATCCGCCATCTGAGTCGGGAGCTCGCCAAGCTCGGGCACACGGTCGAGGTCTTCTCCGGTCAGCCCTATCCCGAGCTCGACCTCGTGGGGGAGGGCGTGACCCTCACCAAGGTGCCGAGCCTGGGTCTCTACGAGGAGCCCAACCCGTTCGGCAACCCGAAGCTCTCCGAGCTGCGCGACCTGGTCGACGTCGAGGAGTGGGCCCGGATGCGCACCGGCGCGTTCCCCGAGCCGCTGACCTTCGCCAAGCGCGTCCTGAAGGTGCTGAAGGAGCGGAAGGACGACTTCGACATCGTCCACGACAACCAGACCCTGGCCACGCCGCTGCTGAGCATCGAGCCCGAGCTCGGCGTGCCGCTGGTGACCACGATCCACCACCCGATCTCCTTCGACCGCCGCATCGAGCTGGACAGCGCTCAGGGCTGGAAGAAGAAGTTCGGCGTCTGGCGCTGGTACTCGTTCGTGAAGATGCAGGCGAAGGTCGCCTCGCAGCTGCGGCACGTGATCACGCCCTCGGACAATTCCAAGCGCGACATCCTCACCGACTTCGGCGTCCCCTCCGAGCGGGTGCAGACCGTGCACCTCGGCGTACCGGAGGAGTTCGTCCCGCCGACCGGGCCCCGCATCCCCGGCCGGATCCTGGCCATGGCCAGCGCCGACGCCCCGCTGAAGGGCATCGCCTTCCTGCTCGAGGCCTTTGCCAAGCTGCGTACCGAACGTGATCTCGAGCTGGTCCTGGTCTCCAAGCCCAAGAAGGGCGGTCCGACCGAGCAGCTGATCGAGAAGCTCGCGATCAAGGACCACGTACGTTTCGTCAACGGCATCTCCGACGCCGAGCTCGTCGAGCTGATGGGCTCCGCGGAGATCGCCTGCGTGCCCTCGCTCTACGAGGGGTTCTCGTTGCCCACCGCCGAGCTGATGGCGTGCGGCACCCCGCTCGTCGTCTCCCGCGCCGGCGCGATCCCCGAGGTCGTCGGCCCCGACGACCTGTGCGCGAAACAGGTCACCCCGGGAGAGACCGAGGAGCTCGAGCAGGCCATCGCGGCACTGCTCGACGACCCCGAGCGCCGGGCCCGCTACTCGGCCGCCGGGCGCGCCCGGGTCGAGGAGCATTTCTCCTGGCACGCCGTCGCCGAGCGGATGACAGCCCTCTATCAGCAGTCCATCGACGAGTTCCACACAGACGAGAGGAAGTGAGCCGTGCTCACCGTTGACTTCGACCGCCTTGGCCTTCAGCCGGGAGAGCGCGTGCTCGACATGGGTGCCGGCGGTGGCCGGCACGCCTTCGAGATGTACCGCCGCGGCGCCGACGTGATCGCGTTCGACCAGGACGCCGAGGAGCTGGCCAAGGTCAGCGACTGGTTCTTCGCGATGCGCGACGAGGTCCCCGAGGGCGCGAACGCGGAGGTCAAGGAGGGCGACGCCCTGTCGCTGCCCTTCGCCGACGGCGAGTTCGACCGGATCGTCGCCGCCGAGGTGCTCGAGCACATCCACCGCGACGTCGACGCGATCAAGGAGCTCGTCCGGGTGCTGCGTCCCGGTGGCACCCTGGCCATCTCGGTGCCGCGCTGGCTGCCCGAGGTCGTCAACTGGAAGCTCTCCGAGGACTACCACAACACCGCCGGCGGCCACATCCGCATCTACACCGACCACGAGCTCATCGACAAGGTCACCAAGGCCGGCCGGCCCAACGACGGCACCCCCGGTGAGGCGATGATCTTCGAGGGCAAGTCCTACGCCCACGGCCTGCACGCGCCCTACTGGTGGCTGAAGTCCGCCGTCGGCGTCGACAACGACAAGCACGTCCTGGTGAAGGCGTACCACCAGATCCTGGTCTGGGAGATCATGAAGAACCCGCTGCCGCTGCGCCTCGCCGGGAAGGTCCTAGACCCGATGATCGGCAAGAGCATGGTTCTCTACTTCCGCAAGCCGGGCCCGATCGCCACCGACCCCACCTCGGCTGCCTGATTCGCGGATGAGAGTCGAGATCCCGTACGTCGACGGGGTGCTGACCCCTGCCCAGATCGTCGCCACGGCCGGGTCGATCGCCCGCGCCCAGGAGGCGTCGGGCGCGATCCCGTGGGTCCCTGGTCAGCACACCGACATCTGGAACCACGTCGAGGCGGCCATGGGCCTGCTCGTCGGTGGCCTGGTGGAGGAGGCCGAGGCAGCGTACGACTGGATCCCGTCGCTGCAGAACGGCGACGGGTCCTGGCCGATGAAGATCGTCGCCGGCTCACCGGTGGAGTCGATCGGCGAGTCCAACATGTCGGCGTACTTCGCGGTCGGGCTCTGGCACCACTGGCTGATCCGCCGCGACCGGGCGTTCGTCGAGCGGCTGTGGCCCTCGGTGCGCGCCGGGCTCGACTTCGTGGTCGGGCTGCAGCTGCCCTTCGGTGGGATCGCCTGGACCCCGCGCGACCCGTTCGCCCTGCTCACCGGCTCGTCATCGATCTACCAGTCGCTGCGCGCCGGTGTCGCCCTGGCCGACCTGATGGACGACCCGCAGCCTGAGTGGGAGATCGTCGGCGGCCGGCTCGGTCACGCGCTGCGCCACCACCGCGACTCGTTCGAGGACAAGTCGCACCACTCGATGGACTGGTACTACCCGGTCCTCGGCGGCGCCGTCGTCGGTGCCGACGGCCTCGATCTCATCGAGTCGCGCTGGGACCATTTCGTACGCCCCGGCCTCGGCGCCCTCTGCGTCGACACCAACCCGTGGGTGACCGGCGCGGAGACCTGCGAGCTGGCGATGGCGCTCGACAACATCGGCGACCACCGCCGCGCCCTCCGGCTGCTGACCGAGATGCAGCACATGCGCGCCGACGACGGCGGCTACTGGACCGGCTGGGTCTACGAGTCGCCCGACTACCCCAACCCCAACCCCAACGCCTACTGGCCCGAGGAGCACTCCACCTTCACCGCCGCCGCCGTCATCCTGGCCGCTGACGCGCTGGGGGAGCGCTACGGCGGGTCCACCCCCGGCTCCGCCATCATGCGCGGCACCTCCCTCGCCGCTCCGTTCGAGGAGCTGGCGCTGGAGTGTGGGTGCGAGACGAGTTCGGCTGGGATACCCGGTTAACCGGGTATTCCTGCACTTCTCTGGCAATGCAACACCCGAGAAGTGCAGGAATACCCTGATCGATGTGACTCCTGTGGCGCTTGGGGTCAGCTCAGCCGACGCAGGACCCGCAGGGATCCGATCGCGTCGATCTCCTCGAACTGCTTCGAGGCGAGCGCGGGGAGGTAGATCTCCTCGTACGGTGGCCGGCCACCCTCGGCCGGGTCTGGGAACACATCATGGACCAGCAGAAGCCCACCGGGCATCACCTTCGGCGCCCAGCCGCGGTAGTCCAGTTGCGCGGGCTCCACACCGTGGCCGCCGTCGATGAACAGCAGCGAGACCGGCGTCGTCCACCACCGGCTCACGGTCGTCGAGGCGCCGATCACCGCGACCACCTCGTCCTCGAGGCCGGCCTGCTCGATCGTGCGCCGGAAGGTCGGCAGCGTGTCCAGCCGCCCGGTGCGCTCATCGACCAGGGTCGTGTCGTGGTGCTCCCACCCCGCCTGGTTCTCCTCGCTGCCGTGGTGATGGTCGACGGTGAACACCGTGCCCCCGGTCAGCTTCGCCGCGGCGCCGAGATAGACCGACGACTTCCCGCAGTAGGTCCCGATCTCGACGGCCGGCCCGTGGGGCAGACGCTCCACGGCGTACTCGAACAGCGCCATGCCCTCCTCGGGAGGCATGAACCCCGTAGCGTCGAGAGCGTGCTTCAGCAGTTCCGCGGGCATCTCAGGCGTAGACACCCGGGCACCTTAGCCGAGTGGTGAGCGGTCCGCGTCGAGTGGTCATCAACCAGGGGTCACGGCGAGAATCCCGCCATGAGCAGATCCTCCGCCGGGCACTCGGTGATCGTCGTCCCGGTGCCCGAGCTGGAGGCGTACGTCCTGGAGCGGACGCGCCACTATGACGACTCGTTCGTCTCCGCGGACCCCACGTTCGTGCACGCGCACATCACGCTGCTCGCACCGTTTCTGGCCCCGCCCACCTCGGACGATCTGGAGCGGGTCGGGAAGATCGCTGCCGCCGCAGCCGCGTTCGACTTCCGACTGGACGACGTACGCGTCTTCGCCGGCGGCACGATCTATCTGCATCCCGATCCCGCGGAGCCGTTCGCAGCGCTGACCGCCGAACTGAGCGCGGCGTTTCCGCAGTGCCCGCCCTACGACGGCCTCTTCGAACCGGTGCCGCACCTGACCGTCGACCACATCGCCGGGGGAGTGGACCTCGACTCGACACGTACGTCCCTGGCGCCGTTCCTCCCCGCGAGATGTCACGCGGACCGGGTCAGCCTGCAGTGGTACGCGAACCACGCCTGCCGCACCATCGCCGAGTGGCCGCTGGGCGGAGCCCCGTGTCAGGGCCTCGGTACGGACATCGTCTGCACCACGTAGCCGATGACGACCAGCATCGTCAGGCTGCTGATGGCGATGCCGGCGACCGCGGCCCAGCGGCCGCGACGCTTGTCGTCGGCGGTGCGGGCCAGGCCGATGATGCCGAGGATGAAGCCGAGCGGGCCGCACATCAACACGCTGGCGAGCAGCGACGCGACCGAGACGGCGTCGAGCGGCACGGCGTAGAGCGACCAGGCGTTGGCCGGCTTGTCCGCGGACGCCGCGGTCTGCTGCTGCGGAGCCACCGGCTGAGGGTTCGCGGGCTGAGGGTTCGGGGGCTGCGGCGCGGCGGGCTGGGCCTTCATCGTCTGCTGCCCGGCGGGCTGTGCAGGAGGCGGCTCCGTCACGGTGCGAGGAGGCTTCGGCGCCGGGGTCCGCTGTCGCGAGGACAGCGCGGCGTTCGCCGCGCGGGCTTGGCGCGTGGCCTGCCGCAGCCGGTTGGCCGACGGGCGCACGCGGGCGGCCGGAGGAACCGGGGCCGGTGAGCTGCCCCCGGGCGCCGGGGCGGGCCGCGGAGTCGCGGCACCCCACTCAGCCCGCCAGCGCCGGTCGCGGCTGAGCGGCGGAGAAGGAGAAGCAGACGCCTTGCCCGGAGCCCCCGAGGCAGCGGCCTTACGGCGGCGCCGGGCGAGCTCCTCGTCGAGGGTGGCCCTGGCAACGGGGTCGAGCAGCACGTCGCGCGCCCGGTTGATGCGCATCATCAGCTCGCCGTCGGCGGCACGACCCCCACGGTCGGGATGAAACTGCTTGGCGAGCTCACGATGGCGAGCTCGGACGGCCGCGTCGTCCGCGTCCGGACCGATTTCGAGCACGGCATAGGCGTCGATGAACTTCCCGCTCACTCAACGCCCCCCACGCACAGTCCTTCGGTTGTCGGCCTCGCCCCCGGGCTCATCCACACCTGGCGCATAAATCCCAGAGCAGTGAAATCCTAGAGCAGTTGCGGCGAGATGCTGGTTTCGCCACGGGAAATTGATCGAGGGCCGCCCGATTGGGCGGCCCTCGATGGTGGAGCGGACGACGAGGCTCGAACTCGCGACCTCAACCTTGGCAAGGTTGCGCTCTACCAACTGAGCTACGTCCGCTTGCGAGAAGAACAGTAGCGGATGTGGTCCGTTCACCTCCAACTGGGGTCCCGCGTGTCACGCACCCTCTTCCGGCACATCGGGAGATGCCGTACGCCGCTCGATCTGCTCCACCAGCTGCGCGACCTGGGCCTGGTGTGCCGCCCGCAGGTCCTCGAGGCGTTCGCTCGCATGGGCACGTTCGCGATCGAGCTCGGCGCGGGTGGCATCGCGATCCGCCTTCGCCGCTGCCTCGCTTCCGCGAAGGTCGGCCACCTGGTCCCGCAGGGCGTCGATCTGCTCGCGGGCGGCGTCGCGCTGCGTACGCAGCCCGGAGATCGTCGCCTCCGCACTCGCCGCAGCTTTCTCGGCGGCCTTCTTCTCCGCGATCAGCTGCTCCTGGAGCCGTGCCGTCGCCTTCTCGGCGTGGTCGGCACGCGCGGTCTCGCTCCGACGGCGTTGCACGGCCGAGGCGTGCTCGGCCTGCAGCTTCTCGAGCTTCTCGGCCAGGGCTTCGCGCGCCGAGGCTGTCTCCTCGAGACGCTTCTCGAGCGTGCCGATCGTCGCGGAGGCGGTCTTCGCCGCGGCTGCCGCGTCGGACTCTGCTCTCTCCCGCGCGGCCTGGGCGGCCTGACGGGACTCCTCGGCCGCGGTCCTGGCGGACAGCGCCTCCCGCAGGATCTCGGCAGAGCGCTCCGACTCATCCAACGCCTCCGCCGCAGCGGCATCTGCCTCGTCGCGCTCCGCCTCGGCCGTACGCTGCGCCTGCTCGGCGCGGACGGCGCGAGCGCTCGCGGCGGCGATCTGCTCCTGTGCCTCGCTCTGCACGGTCGCGATCTGGGCCTCGGCAGCGGTCAGGTCGCCGAGCGTACGCAGCTCCTCCAGCGCCTTCGGGAGCTGGTCGAGGAACCTGTCGGCGAGCTGGGTCAGCTGGGTGGTGATCTCGGCTGCCCGTTGCTGAGCCGCCTGCACCGGTCGCGCGGTCTCCTCGGGATCCCGTGTCGCGACGAGTCGCTGCAGGCGTTTCCGTTCGCGCCAGGCCGCGGCTCGGTTGTGGGTGGGGTCGTCGCAGTACTCCGGCGGCCGGCCGCTTCCGTTCTCCGACGCGGCCGCGGGCAGCGGGCAGCCGGGGAAGCGGCAGAGCTTCTCGTCGACTATCGTTTCCGTCATTACGTCAGCATAGCGTGACGAAAGACGTAACGAATACTCAATGTACGTCAAATGAGATCCCCGCGAGACACACAACATAACCGGCATTATGATGTGTGCCGTGAGCGCTCTCGAGAACAGTCCGCAGACCCCCTCCGCAGACCTGGCCGTGACGGAATCCGTCAGAGAGCTGTTCCTCGAAGACCTCAGGGAACTGCCCCACGAAAAACGTGCCGAGGCGCTCGCCAGAAGGTTCCTGCTCTCGTACGCGGGGCACACCCGCGCTGCGTACGGACGAGACCTCACCGACTGGTTCGGCTGGTGCGCGGCCCTGGAGATCGACCCGCTCGCCGCCAACCGGGCGATGGTCGACGGCTACGCCCGCCACTTGGAGACACGGCGGAGCCCGGCGACGATCGCGCGACGGCTCTCCGCTATCGCCGGCTTCTACCGCTACGGCGTCGCGGAGGACGTCCTCAGCGCCTCACCGGCCGAGCACATCAAGCGCCCCAAGACCAGCAACGACTCCCAGACCCTGGGCATGGACAGGGGTGAGGCGCGCGCCTTCCTCGCCGCCGCGCGGGACCACTCCAGCCGCGCCGCCGCGCTGGTGACCCTCCTGCTCCACGACGGCCTGCGCATCTCCGAGGCCCTGGGCGCCGACGTGACCGACCTCAGCCACTCCCGCGGCCATCGCATCCTGACGATCACCCGCAAGGGCGGTGCCCGGCGCGACGTCGTCCTCAACCCGGCGACCTCACAGGCGCTCGACGCCTACCTCGACGCCCGCGCCGACGGCCCGGTCTTCATCACCGCCACCGGCAACCGCTGGCACCGCTCCGAGGCCTTTCGACTCATCCGCAAACTCGGCGCCTCGGCCGGCATCGAGCACGGCGACAAGCTCTCCCCGCACAGCCTCCGCCACACCTTCGTCACCCTGGCCCGCGAGGCCGGCGTACCTCTCGAGGACGTCCAGGACGCCGCCGGCCACGCCGACCCCCGTACCACCCGCCGCTACGACCGCGGCCGCCACAACCTCGACCGCCACCCCGCCTACGCCTTGGGCGCCTTCCTCGCCGACTGAGGGCCCGAGAGCTAGTCGGCCGGAGCGGGCTCCGGCGTCAGCGAGTCGAGGAGATCGCGTACGCCGGGGATGCTGGCATCCGCAGCGATGACCCGCTCCAGGTCCTTGCGGGCCATGCCCTTCTTCCCCTGGGCGACGTAGACCTGCGCCCGTTCCAGGTACGCAGCGAGCCGGAGCTCCGCCGGCCGCGACCGCGGTTGCAACGCCTCGCGCAAGGCCTCCAGAGCTGCCTCGAGCAGCCCGGTCTGCCGCAGCGCCGCGGCCCGCTGGACCATGAGGAAGGTCGACGCCTCGTCCTCGTTGACCAAGGCGTTGGTCACCTCGATGACGTCGTCGAAGCGGCCGGCGTCGATGTAGAGCTCGGCCAGGGAGACCGCCGCGATGGTGGTGGGCTCCAGACCCTCGGCGACATCGATCGCCCTGTCGAGGTCTCCGCCCGCCTGGAGGGCCTCGACCAGCAGCAGGTCCAGGATCTCCTGGGAGAGCGGCAGCGCCACATCGACCCCGGCGGCGATGTGCACGGAGACCTCGCCCCCGGCGGCGTACGTCGCGATGAACGCGTCGTCCTCGACCTTCCGCCCCACCGACCGCAGCCAGGAGAGGTCGTCGCGCACCCTCGCCATGTCGCCGCCCGGGTGCGCGACCAGGATCGAGTCGAGCACCACCGCCGACGGCCGGGCGTCGTCGTAGCGCTCCCCGATCCCGGCGATCCGGTCATAGCGCTTCTCAGCAAGCGCCCGGAACAGCTTCTTCTCCCAGGCGGGCGAGAAGAACCCCGGCTCCGGCGCCGCCGGAGAAGACACCGCTGGAGCAGCCTCCGACCCACCGCGCATCTTCGCCCTGATCCGCTTGACCGAGGTCGTCTTCACGTAGTGGACGCCGCTCCCCGGCAGATCGACCGTGCCGGTGACCCGGCGCTTGGAGTGCACGTTGAGGCTGAAACCCTTCGGCCCCAGCGTCGTGGAGACCCCGTGCGGGGTCACGGTCAGCTTGATCCCGGGCAGGATCTTGATCTGCTTGCGGATGCGGAAACCCACGCGTCGTTCCTTCGCTCTCGCCGGCACTCCCGGGCCGGCCCGGCGGCCATCGGGGGGCGAAGACCGGCCCGCAGCGTACTGACTCATCTCCTCCCCAACCACACGTCCACGGCGGTAATCTTCCGGGAGCCCGTCATCGTTGACGAAGGAGATCCGGTATGAGCCAGGAACTGACCAGCGACTACGTGGTGGTGGGGGCCGGATCGTCAGGGGCCGTGCTCGCGGCACGTCTCAGCGAGGATCCGAGCGTCCGGGTCACGCTGCTCGAGGCGGGACCGCGCGACAAGAGCATGAACATCCATATCCCGGCGGCGTTCTCGAAGCTCTTCCAGTCCGAGCACGACTGGGACTACTCCACCGAGCCACAGCCGGCGCTCGGCGGCCGACGGATCTACTGGCCGCGCGGCCGGATGCTCGGCGGCTCGTCCTCGATGAACGCGATGATGTGGGTCAAGGGCCTCCAGGCCGACTACGAGGAGTGGGGCGCGGCGGCCGGACCCGAGTGGGGCTGGGACGTCGTCAAGAAGACGTACGCGAAGCTCGAGGACGTCGAGGATGCCATCGCGCTGGACGGCACCGGTGGCCCGGTCCGCGTCGAGCGGCAACGGAGCCCCCGCCCCTACACCGAGTCCTTCCTCCAGGCCGCCGAGCAGGCCGGCTACCGTCGCGGACGGGCCAACGGCCCCAACCCCGAGGCGTACGTCGAGACCATGGTCACCCAGCGCCGAGGCGCCCGGTGGAGCACAGCGTCGGCTTACCTCAAGCCCGCCGCCAGGCGCGCCAACCTGAACGTGGTGACCGGCGCCCTGGTGTCGCGGGTGACATTCGACGGCACCCGCGCCACCGGTGTCGAGGCCGTCGTCGACGGCCAGCAGACGACCATCACCGCCCGGCGCGAGGTGATCCTCTCCGGCGGTGCGATCAACACGCCGCAGCTGCTGATGCTCTCCGGGATCGGTCCGGCGGCCCAGCTGAAGGGCCTCGGTATCGACGTCGTCCGTGATGCGAAGGAGGTGGGGGAGAACCTCACCGACCACCTCGTCGCCGGCATCGGCTGGGAGGTCGAGCAGGGCTCCCTCGCGACCGCGGAGTCGGCACGTCACCTCCTCAACTACCTGCTGCGCAGACGCGGGATGCTCACTTCCAACGTCGGCGAGGCGTACGGCTTCATCCGCTCGCGCCCCGACCTGGAGGCGCCCGACATCGAGATGATCTTCGCCCCGGTCGGCTTCTTCGACGAGGGCCTGATTCCGTTCGTGGGTGAGGCGGTCGTCGCCGGGCCGATCCTCGTCGACCCGGCCAGCCGCGGCAGCGTCACGCTGACGTCCAAGGACCCGGCCGCCAAGCCGATCATCGACCCCCGCTACCTCTCCGACCCCGAGGGCAGGGACCGCGCCGCGATGGTCGAGGGTGTCCGGGTGACGCTGGAGATCGCCTCGCAGCCCGCGCTCAAGCCGTTCCTCGGCAAGTTCCTGCGTCCCGACGTCCCGGTGGACTCGTCCGCGGAGGAGGTCGCCGACGCGCTCCTGGCACGTCACGCTCACACCCTCTACCACCCGACCGGCACCTGCCGGATGGGCACGGACGAGGCCAGCGTGGTCGATCCCCGGCTTCGCGTACGCGGCGTCGAGGGCCTCCGCGTCGCCGACGCCTCGGTCATGCCCAGGATCGTGCGCGGCCACACCAACGCGCCCGCGATCCTGATCGGCGAGCGCGCCGCGGAGCTCATCACCGGCGACTGACACCCTCAGCAGACCCTTTGAACCCACCCGTGACTCAGGTCACACTGGGCTCATGACGGATTCCTACGCTGCAGGAGAGACCACCACCCCGCTGCTGGAGGAGACGATCGGCGCGAGCTTCGACCGCACCGTAGCCAGATTCGGCGACCGGGAGGCCCTGGTCGAAGTGGCATCCGGCAGAAGGTGGACGTACGCCGAGATGAGCCGTGACGTCGACGCGCTGGCGGTCGGGCTCCGCAAGGCCGGGATCGGGAAGGGCGACCGGGTCGGCATCTGGGCACCCAACTGCGCGGAGTGGACGCTGACCCAGGTGGCGACCGCGAAGATCGGCGCGATCCTGATCAACATCAACCCGGCCTACCGCACCCACGAGCTCGCGTACGCCCTGACCCAGTCAGGCATCAAGCTGCTCGTCTCCGCGCCCGAGTTCAAGACCTCCGACTATCGCTCGATGGTGGCCGACGTCCGCGGCGACTGCCCCGACCTCGAGCAGACCGTCTTCATCGGCGACCCGGAGTGGACCGCGCTCCTCGAAGCCGGCGCCGGCGAGAAGCTGGCCGACCACGTCGACTACGAGTTGAGCCCCGAGGACCCGATCAACATCCAGTACACCTCGGGCACGACCGGCTATCCCAAGGGCGCGACCCTGAGCCACCGCAACATCCTCAACAACGGCTACTTCACCACCGAGACGATCGGCTTCACCGAGAACGACCGGTTGGCGATCCCGGTGCCCTTCTACCACTGCTTCGGGATGGTGATGGGCAACCTCGGCTGCATCACCCACGGAGCCACGATGGTGATCCCGGGCCCCGCCTTCGACCCGGCGGCCACCCTGAAGGCGGTCCAGGACGAGCGCTGCACGGCCGTCTACGGCGTACCCACCATGTTCATCGCCATGCAGAGGCACCCCGACTTCTCCACCTTCGACCTCAGCACGCTGCGCACCGGGATCATGGCGGGCAGCCCGTGCCCGGTCGAGGTGATGAAGCGGTGCGTCAACGAGATGCACATGAGCGAGGTCTCGATCGCCTACGGGATGACCGAGACCTCGCCGGTCTCGACCCAGACTCGCATGGAGGACGACCTCGAGCACCGCACCGCCACCGTCGGCCGGGTGCACCCGCACGTCGAGGTACGCGTCGTCGACCCGACCTCCGGCGCGGTGCTGCCCCGGGGCGAGGCCGGCGAGCTGCAGACCCGCGGCTACTCGGTGATGCTCGGCTACTGGGCGGACGAGGAGAAGACCAGGGCGGCGATCGACGAGGACGGCTGGATGCACACCGGCGACCTCGCCGTGATGAACCCCGACGGCTACTGCAACATCGTCGGCCGGATCAAGGACATGGTCATCCGGGGCGGCGAGAACATCTACCCCCGCGAGATCGAGGAGTTCCTCTACACCCACCCCGACATCGAGGACGTCCAGGTCATCGGCGTCCCCGACGAGACCTACGGCGAGGAGCTCTGCGCCTGGGTCCGCCTGCGTCCAGGCGCCGAGCGGATGACCACCGAGACCCTGAGGGCGTACGCCACCGGCAAGCTCGCCCACTACAAGATCCCGCGCTACGTCCTGGTCGTCGAAGAGTTCCCGATGACCGTGACCGGCAAGGTCCGCAAGGTCGAGATGCGGGAGAAGACCGTCTCCGAGCTCGGACTCTAGGGGCTCTTCAGAGCGTCAGGTCAGCGAGGCTGCCGCGACCGCGGTGTCCTCGCCGACGAGGGTGATCTCGACCCGCTCGACGTCGGCGATCGGCACCGCCGAGGAGGCGTCCAGCCCGAGCGTCTCCCCACCCGACCAGGTCCACGACCCAGCGACGGTGCGCGCGCCGTCACGGCCGACGAGCACCAGGTCGTACGTCACCGGCTCACCCTGATAGTCCGACGGCCCCGGCGGGCTCTTGCCGGGCTCGGGCGGGTAGTGGCAGCTCCACTTGAGCTTGGTGCCCCACGAGGTCGGGGTGACGACGAGCTGGGCCCACATGTCGACGCTGCCCACCGGCCGCAGGTCGACGGTGCGCACGTTCGCATCCGCAGAACCCGATGCAGTGGCGGAGGTCGAGGGGGCCGCGACCGGCGGCTCGGTGTCGTCACGACCCATCGCCAGACCGCCGATCGCCGTGCCGCCGGCGAGGAGTACGACGGCGGCCGCGACCGCGAAAACCCGGCGACGCAGCCGCGACCGGCGTACCGCTCCGGCCAGCTCCGCCAGCGGCGGAGTCACGACCGCGGCAGGCTCCTCGAGCAGCTCCTCGGCCTCCTCGCGCGAGAGCGCGCTGAGCAGCCCGGGCATCCCGGCGAGCTCGGCGACGGCGTCGTGGCAGATGCTGCAGCTGGTCAGGTGCCGCTCGTACGCCCTCCGCTCGCTCGGGCTCAGCGCCCCGAGCACGTAGGACGCGTCCCAGTCGGCGTACGTCTCGTGTGCGGAGGCGTCCAGGTCGTCGTTCATGAGGTGACCCCCTTCTCTTGCAGGGCGAGACGCAGGGCTCGCAGACCGTAGTGCAGCCGGGACTTGACCGTGCCGGGCGGGATGTCGAGCTCGTGGGCGAGCTCGGCGACCGACCGGCTGCCGTAGTAGGCGCCCACCACCACCGCACGGTGCTCGGGGGAGAGGGCGAGCAGCGCATCGGCGACGACCCAGGAGTCGAGCACCGCCTGGGTCTCGTCCGCTCGCGTCCCCTCGGGCGGCGACTCGGCGGCGTACTCCCGCTTCCGGCGCGCGCTGCGCAGGTCGTCGATGACGAGGTTGCGTGCGGTGGTGAACAGCCAGGCGCGTACGCCTTCGTCGGGCCGCTGCAGCACCTCCGGATGACGCCAGGCGCGCAGCAGCGTCTCCTGCACCACGTCGCGCGCCTCCTCGGCGTCACCGGTGCGGCGTACGACGTAGCGGTAGAGCGCTTCCGAGTGGGCGTCGTGCACCGCTACGAGCAGCTCGTCCTCCGCACCCATGTCACCTCCCACACGCACCCAGGATCCCAGAGACCCGGATCAGCCCTTGGCCAGGTCGAGCGAGAACTCGACGCTGCCGGTGTCCTCGACGCTCACGAAGCCCAGGTTCGGCGCCTCGACACCGAAGTCCGCGAAGGTGATCGGGACGCTCCCGACGACCTGCAGCGTGCTGGCGCCGTCGCCGCAGACCTCGGCGTCCACGGTCACCGACTTCGTCTCGCCGTGCACGGTGAGGTCACCGACCAGCGCGACCTCGGTCGCGCCCTCCTCGAGGGCGGCGGGCTCGGTCAGCTCGAAGGTGGCAGTGGGGAACTGGTCGGACTCGATCGCGTTCTCGCGGAAGTAGCCGTCGCGGTTGTCGGAGTCGGTTGCGATCGTCGCGACCTTGACCTCGATGTTCGCCTCGGTGACCTCGCCATCGGCGATGGTGACCTCGCCGGTCACGTCCTCGGTGCGGCCGGTGACGGTGACGTCCTCGCCTTGCAGCACCTCGTCGAGCCGGTAGCCGGCGTACGAGCCGTCCGAGACGGTCCAGGTGCCGCTGCTGTCGGCGCCGTCCGCGGGCGCGGCCGAAGCGCTGAGGCTGGGCTCGTCGGCGGCCGCTTTCTCGGCCCGGTCCGCGTACCAGCCGGGTCCGAAGATCACCGCGGCGCCTCCGACCACGACCACTGCCGCACCGATCCCGATTGCTGCTTTCGTACGTGTCCGCACGCCGTTTCCTCTCGCCTGGAGGCTGACCCGATGCCGGCCTTCACCCCCTACTACGGAGCGCTGCGGCGAACGGTTCAATCGACTTCCAGTGACGGGTGACACAATCGGCAGCGCCCTCTCTCGACCCAAGGAGACCCCATGCCCCAGACCCCGCTCGAGCTCTTCGGCACCGAGGCCCTCATCGGCGGTGAGGACCGCGCGATCCGCGACACGGTGCGATCCTTCGCGGAGAAGGAGATCAAGCCGCACCTCGCGGGCTGGTTCGAGGCCGGCGAGGTCCCGGTCCGTGAGCTCGCTCCCGAGCTAGGCAAGCTGGGTGTCCTCGGGATGCATCTGGAGGGATATGGCTGCGCGGGCACCAGCGCCACGGCGTACGGCCTGGCCTGCATGGAGCTCGAGGCGGCCGACTCCGGGATCCGCTCGCTGGTCTCGGTGCAGGGTTCGCTGGCGATGTTCGCGATCTGGAAGTGGGGGAGTGAGGAGCAGAAGCAGGAGTGGCTGCCGCGGATGGCCGCCGGCGAGGCGATCGGCTGCTTCGGCCTGACTGAGCCCGACTTCGGCTCCAACCCAGCCGGCATGCGGACCCGGGCGCGCCGAGATGCTTCGGGCGACTGGATCCTGTCCGGCACCAAGATGTGGATCACCAACGCCCCGGTCGCAGACGTCGCGGTCGTCTGGGCGCAGACCGACGAGGCACCCGACGGCAAGGGCATCCGCGGCTTCGTGGTCCCCACCGACACCCCGGGCTTCTCCGCGCCGGTGATCAAGCAGAAGCTGTCCCTGCGGGCCTCGGTCACCGGCGAGATCGTCCTCGATGGCGTACGCCTCCCGGAGGCTGCCGCGTTCCCCGAGGTCAGGGGCTTGAAGGGTCCATTGTCGTGTCTGAACGAGGCCCGCTTCGGCATCGTCTTCGGCGCCGTCGGCGCGGCCCGCGACTGCCTCGAGTCCGCCATCGCGTACGCCGCCTCCCGCGAGATCTACGACAAGCCCCTGGCCGGCTTCCAGATCACCCAGACCAAGCTCGCCGACATGACTCTCGAGCTCGGCAAGGCGATGCTCCTCGCACTCCACCTGGGCCGGCTGAAGGACGAGGGCACCCTCCGCTCCGAGCAGATCTCCCTCGGCAAGCTCAACAACGTCCGCGAGGCCATCGCCATCGCCCGTGAGTGCCGCACCATCCTCGCCGCCGCCGGCGTCACCCTCGAGTACCCGATCCTCCGCCACGCCAACAACCTCGAGTCGGTCCTGACGTACGAGGGCACCAGCGAGGTCCACCAGCTCATCATCGGCCAGGCGCTGACGGGGGAGTCCGCCTTCCGCTGACCCGCTGAGCCGCTGAGCCGCTGAGCCCAGCAGTGCCGCCGCTCGGATGTCTAGCGGTGCTAGGATCATGCCATGTCGGTACAGGAGCGCAAGCAGCGCGAGCGGGCGGACCGCGAGCGGCTCATCGTGGCGACGGCCCGCGAGCTCGCCGAACAGCAGGGCTGGGACGCGGTGACCACGCGCCGGCTCGCCGAGCGCATCGAATACAGCCAGCCGGTCCTCTACAGCCACTTCCGCGGCAAGCGCGAGATCATCGGTGCCGTCGCGCTCGAGGGCGCCTCGGAGATGGCTGCGGCGATGCGGTCGGCGACGGCGGCCGCGAGCACCCCACGTGACCGGGTCGCCGCCCTCGCCCGCGCGTATCTCGAGTTCGCCGAGCGCAACCCGGCGGTCTACGACGCCCTGTTCCAGCTCGACGGGGGCCTCGCTTATGCACAGGAGGACACCCCCGAGCAGCTGAAGGACGCCTTCGCTGCGTTGATCGAGACGCTGGGCGAGGTCGCCGGCGACGGCGTCGAGCCGGAGCTGTTCACCGAGGTGTTCTGGGCGTCCCTGCACGGAGTGGCGACCCTGACCCGGTCGAGGCGTCTCCTGCCGGAGGATGCCGAGCGCAGGATCGAGCTGCTGGTCGACCGCCTCGCCGTGCTCTGACGCCGCGCGTCAGTCGCGCGGCACCAGGAACGAGGCCCGCCAGAGCTTGCGGTCCTTCTCCGAGACCATCCCGTGCTCGGTGAGGTAGGGCATCATCTTCTCGCCCATCCAGGCCAGCGTCGCGCGGTAGTGCTCGTTGCCGAGCGCCTCGCGGCGGGCGGCCATCGGGTCGAGTCCGACGGCCGCGTAGCAGTCCGGGTGGACCAGCGAGCGCGCCATCACGTAGGCGGAGCGGGCGGTGAGGTTCTGGTGCATCCGGAGCTGCGTACGCCCCATCTTCTGCGACATCGCCGCGGCGAGCTCCTCGCGGGCGAAGGTGACGTGTCGGGCCTCCTCGGTGACGTGGATGCGGGAGGCCATCCGGGTCAGCGGCTGGCAGCGCTCGTCCTTCATCAGCTCGCGCTGCCACCGGTCGAGCGGCTCCTCACCGACGAGGGTCGCAGAGAAGACGCTGGGGCCGTGCAGCAGCGGAGCGAACTTCCCGATGCGCAGGACGGCGGGCCGGGGGCCGTACGCCGGTGCCCCCATCGCCGCGATCGCCCGGCCGAACATCACCGAATGCCGGGTCTCGTCGCCGATCTCGGTCAGCGCGTACTGGGTCCGCGCCGTGCGTGGGTCCGCGCCGTAGACCTCCCTGAGAAGCAGCTGCATCAGCAGCACCTCGAACCACAGCCCGACGCTCATGATGCTGGCCACCTCGTGCCGCGAGAGCTCGATCTGCTGCTCCTGGCTGAGCCGATCCCAGGTCGGGGTGCCGTAGAGGGAGACGCGCTCGGGCTGCATCCACCACAGTCCCTCGACCGGCGCGGCGTCCCAGTCGAGGTCGACCTCCGGGTCGTAGGACTGACGTGCGGTGGAGCGCAGGAGCCGGTCGGAGGTCGGGTCGGCGATGGTCATTCTTCTCCCTGACTGAGCGATCTGACTGGGCGATGGAATTAGGTGTTACCCAGAGTTACGGGTAGTTGCTAGAGTGCAGGACATGACACGGAAGGTCAAGGACGACGGCCGCTCCTCGCGCTGGGACGCCCACCGCGAGACCAGACGGGCGGAGCTGGTGGCGGCAGCCGTACGCGCCGTCGACTCGGCCGGAGCGGAGGTCTCGATCGCCGACATCGCCGCGGAGGCCGGGGTCAGCAAGCCGGTGCTCTATCGCTACTTCGCCGACAAGGCCGAGCTGCACGGCGCCGTGGGCATGTGGGCGGCGCGGCAGATCCTCGACGCGGTCGTCGACGCTGTGCTCGCCCCCGCACCGACCCGCCAGCGGGTCGAGGCCGGCGTCGCGGCGTACGTCGAGACCATCGCCGAGCACCCCAACGTCTACCTGCTCCTGGTGCGCCAGCACACCGGCGGGACCGACCCACTGGCGGACGGCAAGCAGCTCATCGCGGCGACCTTCGCGCGGTTGCTCGGCGACACCTTCGGCCGCCTCGGTGTCGACGCCGCCGGCGCCGAGCCGTGGGCGCACAGCCTCGTCGGGATCGGTGAGTCCGCCGGCCAGTGGTGGCTCGACCGTCGCACCATGTCCCGCGCTGCGTTCACCCGCTATCTGAGCGAGTTCGTCTGGCACGCGCTGGAGGGCACCACCGCCGAGTACGGCGTCGACCTGAGCGCCCTGGACCGCCCCGAGATCGTCACCCCGCTGCGAAAGAGCCCCCGATGAGCGAGCACGAGCCCCAGCACCTCTACGACGGTCCCGCCCGGCTCGAGTCCGAGCGCGGCACCTGGGAGGTCGATGTCGCGCTGCGCGGCGTCTTCCAGCCGATCGACGGCCACTTCCACTGGTACGGCCGGGTCGGCACGGCCCTCGAGGGCGTACGCAACGGCCAGAGCGTCACCGTCCGCACCGACCATGGCGAAGCCAAGGGGCGGCTCTCCGACATCGACCCCTGGGGACGGTTCCGTGTCTCCGGGACGGGAAAGCCGCCGTTCTGACGCCGAGGACGACCTCAGCGCACGAGCATGAGCGTCGCGGCGCCGATCCCGACGACGACGATCAGTGACCGCAGGACCGGGGCCGGCAACCGGCGGCCGATGTGCGCGCCCACGTATCCGCCCACGACCGATCCCGCGGCAAGCAGGCCCACGGCCCGCCAGTCGAGGTCGGCGATGGCCACGAAGATCACCGTCGCGACCACGTTCGATGCCATCACCGCAAGCGTCTTGAGCGCGTTGACCGTACGGAACTCCAGATCGGTCCCGAGCCCGAGCACGGCCATCATCATCACCCCGGACCCGGCACCGAAGTATCCGCCGTAGGCGCCGGTCAGCGTCGCAAACAGCGTGGTGAATCCGGAGACCCGCACCCGCGGCTCGTCATCGGCGGCGTGCTGGCGCAGGAAGCGGCTCAGCCGCGGCTGCACCCCTACGAGTACGCAGGTGCCCAGGATCAGCCACGGCACGACCGCCTCGAAGACCGATCCCGGCAGCCACAGCAGCAGCAATGCTCCGGCGATGCTGCCGCCGCCCGCGGTGATCAGCACCGCGGCGGTCACTCCCGGATGCTCGGCCAGCTCGCGCCGGTAGCCGAAGGAGCCGCTGAGACCGGCCGGCGTCATCCCGACCGTGTTGGACGTGTTGGCCACGACCGGCGGGAGGCCGACCGCGACCAGGACGGGGAAGCTGAGCAGCGAGGCGACGCCGACGGTGGAGGTGAGGATGCCCGCGCCCAGGCCCGCGGCGAGCACCACGAGCTGGTCGACCCAGGTCATGCGTCGCGAAGAAGCGCGACGTCGCTGACCAGCATGACGTGGCCGTGCATCGCGGCGGCGGCACGTTGGGCGTCACCGGCAGCGATCGCGCCGGCGATCTTCTGGTGCCCGGCGAGCGACGTCTTGGGGCGGTCGGGCTGGGAGAGCGACTCGATGCGGGTCTCCCGGATCAGCTCGCTGATCTCGGACATCATCTGCTCGAGCAGAGGGGAGTGGGCCGCCTGGGTCACCGCCCGGTGGAACAGCTCGTCGCCGTGGACACCGCGCCCGCCGCCGGTGATGTCCTCGTCCATCGTTTTCAGCGCCGCGTCGATGCGGTCCAGGTCCTCCTGCGTACGCCGCTGTGCCGCCAGTGCGGCGAGCTTCGTCTCCAGCGCGTCACGCGCCTCGATGACGTCGGGGATCCGCTCCGCATGGGCCCGGATCGCATCGGTGATGCGCTCGACCCGCGGCTTGTCGGTCAGCACCGTCCCGTCGCCGTGGCGTACCGCGACGACGCCGATGACCTCGAGCGCGACCAGGGCCTGGCTGAGGGTCGCTCGGCTCACGCCGAGGCTGGTGGCGAGCTGTCTCTCCGGCGGCAGCCGGTCTCCGGACTTCAGGTCGTTCTCCGAGATCCAGGCCGTGATCTGCTCCGCGACCTGCTCATACAGGCGGGTTCGCTGCAGTGGACGGGGAAAGCGCGCGGACTCACTCATGGCTACAGGGTATTGACGTTCGGCCAATTGTCCTATTGGCTAGGCCACTGAGCCGATGGTGATGCGAGTCACACCGGTGCCAGACGGGGGCCAGACAGAAGGGAAGTCCGATGGGACCGGAATGGGTGGCGATCATCGCGCTGGTCGCCTTGTTCGTGGCAGGCACGTTGCTGCCGATCAACATGGGAGCGCTCGCGTACGTCGCAGCGTGGCTTGTCGGGATGTTCGCGCTGAACCTCGACGAGAAGGAGATCCTGGCCGGAGTCAGTGCCGACCTGATCCTGACGCTGATAGGCGTGACCTATCTGTTCGCGATCGCGAGGAACAACGGCACGGTCGACCTGATCGTCAGCAGTGCCGTACGCGCGGTGGGCGGCAGGGTCGCCCTGATCCCGTGGGTGATGTTCGGCGTGACCGCGCTGCTGACCGCCATGGGAGCCGCCAGCCCGGCGGCCTGCGCGATCATCGGGCCGGTGGCGCTCGGGTTCGCGGGCCGCTACAAGATCAACCCGCTGATGATGGGCATGTTCGTCGTCCACGGTGCCCAGGGCGGTGGCTTCTCGCCGATCAGCATCTACGGCACGATCACCAACTCGGTCATGGTCGACAACGGCCTCCCCGCCAGCGAGATGACGATCTTCGTGGCCAGCCTCGTGGTCAACCTGATCATGGCGACCATCCTGTTCTTCGCCCTCGGCGGGCGATCGCTGATGAGCATGCGGCTAGACCCCGACGAGGCGGCCGGCGCCGCGGCCGGCGTACCTGGTGATCTGCACGAGGGCGGCGTGACCGTCCCGGCCCGCGGTTACGGCACCCTCGCCCCGACCGGGACCAAGCCCGGCATCCGCACCGAGCAGGTCCTGACCCTCGCCGCCTTCGTGATCGTCGCGGCCGTCGCCCTGTTCTTCGACAAGAACATCGGCTTCGCCTCGATCACCGCGGCGACCATCCTCGCGGCGCTCTCCCCGAGCCAGCACAAGGACGCCATCCGCCAGATCGCCTGGCCGACGGTCCTCCTGGTCGCCGGCGTCTCGACGTACGCCACGATCCTCAACACCGCCGGATCGCCGGAGTTCGTGGGTGGCTGGGCGGCGAGCCTGGGTGTCGCGGCCATCGGCGCGCTCATCCTCTGCTACGTCGGCGCGGTCGTCTCCGCGTTCGCCTCCTCGACGGCGCTGCTTCCGATCATCATCCCGATCTCGGTGCCGCTGATCGCCGAGGGCGGGATCTCCGCCGCCATGTTCGTGGCCGCGCTGGCGATCTCCTCGACCATCGTCGACGTGAGCCCGTTCTCCACCAACGGAGCGCTGATGCTGGCCAACCGGCCCGACACCATCACCGAGGAGCGCTACTACAAGCAGATCCTCGGCTACAGCGTCATCGTGGTGCTCGTCGGTCCCCTCCTGGTCTGGGCCACCATGGTCCTCCCGGGCTGGTGACGGGCATGCGTGGACCACTCGATGACGTCGTCGTCCTCGATCTCTCCCGCGCTCTGGCCGGGCCGCACGCCGCGATGATGATGGGCGACCTCGGTGCCCGCGTGATCAAGGTGGAGGCACCCGGGCACGGCGACGACACCCGGGGCTGGGGCCCGCCGTTCGTAGGGGAGGAGGGGCAGCGGGAGGCGACGTACTTCCTCTCTGCCAACCGCAACAAGGAGTCGATCACCCTCGACCTCAAGGACACCGACGACAAGGACGTGCTGCTGCGCCTGGTCGACCGGGCCGACGTGCTCATCGAGAACTTCCGCACCGGCGTCCTGGACCGGCTCGGGCTCGGCATCGACGAGCTCCAGGCCCGCAACCCGCGCCTCGTCGTGCTCTCGATCACCGGGTTCGGCCACGACGGCCCCGAGGGCGGCCGGTCCGGCTACGACCAGATCGCGCAGGGTGAGGCCGGGCTGATGTCGCTCACCGGATCGGGTCCCGACGACCCCCAACGGGTCGGCACGCCCATCGCCGACCTGCTCGCCGGGATGTACGGCGCCTACGGTGTGCTCGCCGCTCTCCACGAGCGCGACCGCACCGGCCGTGGCACGGTCGTACGCACCTCGCTGCTCTCGGCCGTCGTCGGCGTCCACGGTTTCCAGGGCACCCGCTGGACCGTGGCAGGCGAGGTCGGCCGCGCCCAGGGCAACCATCACCCGAGCATCTCGCCGTACGGCCTGTTCCGCTGCGCCGACGGGACCGTGCAGATCGCGGTCGGGAGCGAGGGACTGTGGCGGAGGTTCTGCACCGCCTTCGACATCTCACCCGACCTCGAGGGGATGGCCACCAACCCCGAGCGGGCGGCCAACCGCGAGAAGGTCGTCGAGCTCGTCGAGACGCTCTTCGCGCCCTGGCCGGCCGAGGACCTGCTCGCCAAGCTCGCCGAGGCCGGCGTCCCGGCAGGCAAGGTGCGCTCCCTGGATGAGGTCTACGCCTGGGAGCAGACCGCCAGCCAGGGTCTGCTGATCGACGTCGACCACTCCACCCTCGGCCACCTGACCCTCCCCGGACCGCCGCTGCGGTTCTTCACCGACGGGTCGGAGGTGACTCCCACCGACCACGCCGCGCCGCCCACCCTCGACCAGCACGGGCCCGGGCTGCGTACGTGGGTGGCGGACCAGCCCTGACCGCCCCCTGACTGGGATACTGCTCGCACCGCGTCTCTGTCATCGAGGGAGGAGCCCGATCATGAAGGAATCCACGAGTGATCGGGCTCCTCTCCGGCTGGGTACCGCCCGCGGCCGCTGGGTGCTGGCGACGACCGTGCTGGGCTCTGGCCTGGCGATGCTCGACTCGACCGTCGTCAACGTCGCCCTCGGCCGTATCGGCGACGACCTCGACGCGAGCTTCTCCGGTCTGCAGTGGACGGTCAACGCCTACACCCTGAGCCTCGCGTCCCTGATCCTCCTCGGCGGTTCCCTCGGCGACCGCTTCGGACGGCGCCGGGTCTTCCTCATCGGCGTGGTGTGGTTCGCCGTCGCGTCACTGCTGTGCGGGCTCGCTCCCAACATCGAGCTGCTGATCGCCGCGCGGGCGCTGCAGGGGGTCGGCGGCGCGCTGCTGACACCGGGGAGCCTGGCGATCATCGCCGCGTCGTTCCATGTCGACGACCGGTCCGCGGCCGTGGGCGCCTGGTCGGGTCTCAGCGGCATCGCGGCTGCGGTCGGACCGCTCGTCGGCGGCTGGCTGGTCGAGATCGACTGGAGGCTGGTCTTCCTCATCAACGTGCCCGTCGCGGTGCTCATCGTCATCGTCGCCCTGCGCCACGTCCCGGAGAGCCGAGACCCGGACGCCGCCGGCCGGCTCGACCTGACCGGCACCCTGCTCGCCGCGGCCGGGCTCGGCGTACTCACCTTCGGGCTGACCCGGGCGGGCGACGTCGGGTTCAACGGCTCGGTGGCGCTGACCGCCGCAGCCGGCATCGCATGCCTGGTCGCCTTCGTCGTCGTCGAGGCCCGCTCCACCCACCCGTTGGTCCCGCTCGAGCTGTTCCGCAATCCCCAGTTCAGCGCGGCCAACGCCGTCACCCTGCTCGTGTACGCGGCGCTCGGCGTCATCTTCGTGTTCCTCGTCCTGCAGCTCCAGGTCGTCAGCGGCTGGTCGCCCATCGCCGCGGGATCCGCGCTGCTGCCGGTCACCGTGGTGATGCTGCTCTTCTCGTCGCGTGCCGGCGCGCTGGCGCAGCGCATCGGTCCGCGCCTGCCGATGACCCTCGGGCCGCTGCTAGCGGCCGGCGGCGCCCTCTGGATGGGGCAGATCGGCCCGGAGGCGTCGTACGTCGGTGACGTGCTGGCGCCTGTCCTGCTCTTCGCCATCGGGCTGACGCTGCTGGTCTCGCCGCTGACCGCCACCGTGCTCGATGCCGCTGACGACCGGCATGCCGGGATCGCCTCGGGTGTCAACAACGCGGTGGCCCGGACCGCCGGGCTGCTGGCCGTCGCGGTCATCCCGGCGGCGGTCGGGATCGCCGGCGCCGACTACACCGACCCGCAGACCTTCGACGAGGGCTATGGCATGGCGATGGTCATCAACGCCGCCCTCCTGATCCTCGGCGCGGCACTCTCCGCGGTGTTCGTACGCGGCCCGCTCGCCGCCGGCTCCGAGCCCGACGAGCATCGGGTGCAAATCGAGACCTGCGCGCACTGCGGTGTGACCGGCACCCAGCTGCACCCCGCCGACCACGACCACTGACTTCACGGTCTCGGTGGAGCGGGCGGAGTCTGGGAACGGGTCTGGGCCCTGACGAGCGAGGCCACCACCACGATGTTGAAGACGATCATCACGCACACCATCGCCCGCGCGATCTGACCCTCGGCGTGGACATCGCCGTACCCGACCGTCGTCATCGTGCTCAAGGTGAAGTAGAGGGCATCGGTGCGCGTATCCAGGCCGGTGATCTCGTCAGGACGAATCTGGTCGAGCAGGAAGAAGGTCAGCGATGACGCCATCACCAGCACGATCAGCAACATGGCCAGCACCCGCAGGCTGCGTCCCGGTCCACCCCTGCGGACGGAGCCGAGCTCTTTGACCATCACCGTCCCGACGAGTGAAAGTGCCCCCACTGTGACCAGCAAGCTCGTGCCGACGGCCAGCACCGAGTCTGTCCACCGCAGAGGAAAAGCGTAGTAGGCGACCAGCAGGCCGCTGAAGGTCCAGATCGGACGCCACCTGGCTTTCCCCATGGATCTCTCGATTCGTCGTACGACTGAGTCCTCAGGATGCGTTCGCGGGCGGAGTGACGCGTCACCCGTCCTGGGTGACACCGGCACTAAGGTGTGCGCATGGCTCTGACCCATGACTACACGGTCTCGGTGGAGTGGACGGGCAACCGCGGCACCGGGACGAGCGGCTACCGCGACTACGCCCGAGACCACGTCGTACGCATCGAGGGCCTGCCCGACATCCTGGGCTCCGCCGATCCGACCTTCCGCGGCGACGCGAGCCGGCACAACCCCGAGCAGCTGCTGCTGACCTCGCTGGCGCAGTGCCACATGCTGTCCTACCTCCACCAGGCGGTGACGGTGGGCGTGGTCGTCATCGACTACCACGACGCCGCGACCGCCACCATGGAGACACAGGGCACCGGCGGCCGGTTCACCCGCGCCGTGCTCCACCCGGTCGTCACCGTCGCAGACGCTTCCATGATCGAGGCGGCGACCTCCGCCCACCACCAGGCCCACCTGGACTGCTTCATCGCGAGCAGCGTGAACTTCCCCGTCGACGTCGAGCCGACCGTGATCGTCGGTGGACTGAAGCCTTAGCCCCCTCTTCCGGGGGTAGGGCAGGTGTCAGCCTCGCGACGATGATGACCGCCATGACCCGATCGACCTCGACCGACGCCCTGCTCGCCGCCCGGGACGCGCTGATCGCCCAGCGCCTGGACTACGCCGAGGCGCTCGACACCTTCCGCTGGCCCGACGTCGGGGCGAGCTTCAACTTCGCCCACGACTGGTTCGACCCGATGGCTCGGGGCAACGACGCTCCAGCGCTGGTCATCGCCGAGTCGGACGGGTCGCGGGCTGCGTACTCCTTCGACGAGCTGGCGCGTCGCTCGGGCGCGGTGGCCCGCTACCTTCGGCGCCTCGGTGTCGGGGTGGGAGACAGCGTGGTCGTCATGCTGGGCAACCAGGTCGAGCTGTGGGAGACGATGCTCGCGGCGATGAAGGTCGGCGCGGTACTGATGCCGACGACGACCGCTGTCGGCACCGCCGAGCTGGTCGACCGGCTCGCCCGGGGCCGGGCCCGCGCGGTGGTGTGCAACGCCGAGGACGCGGACAAGTTCGACGGCGTCCCCGGCGACTACGTGCGGATCGGCGTCGGGGTCGGCGTGGGGGAGCGGGAGGGCTGGAACGGCTACGCCGCGGCCGCCGCGGAGAGCCATGAGCCGCTCGAGCACCCCGGCAACGCCACCACCGACGCGCTGCTCCTCTACTTCACCAGCGGCACCACCAGCCGCCCGAAGCTGGTCGAGCACACCCACTACACCTACCCGGTGGGACACCTGTCGACGATGTACTGGCTCGGTCTGCGCCCCGGCGACGTCCACATGAACATCTCCAGCCCCGGGTGGGCCAAGCACGCCTGGTCGAACTTCTTCGCTCCCTGGCTCGCCGGCGCGACCGTCTTCGTCCTCAACTACGCGCGCTTCGAGGCGGCCACGCTGCTGCAGCGGATCCGCGAGGAGCACGTCACCAGCATGTGCGCTCCGCCGACGGTGTGGCGGATGCTCATCCAGGCCGACCTCTCCGGTGGCTGTGGCTCGCTGCGCGAGGCGATCAGTGCCGGTGAGCCGCTCAACCCCGAGGTGATCAGCCAGGTCCAGCAGGCATGGGGCCTCACCATCCGCGACGGCTTCGGGCAGACCGAGATGACCGCGACGGTCGCCAACAGCCCTGGCCAGCCGGTACGTCCGGGCTCGATGGGCCGGCCGCTGCCCGGTGTCCCGGTCGTGCTGGTCGACCCGATCGAGGGGGCCGTGATCGAGGGGCCGGGGGAGGGCGAGCTGTGCCTCGATCTGGGCCTGGATCTCTCGGCGCGACCCGCCACGCTGATGACCGAATACCGTGATGACGAGAAGCGCACCGCTGAGGCGATGCGCGGTGGCTTCTTCCACACCGGCGACGTCGCCAGCCGCGACGAGGAGGGCTACATCACCTACGTCGGCCGCACCGACGACGTCTTCAAGGCCTCCGACTACAAGGTCTCGCCCTTCGAGCTGGAGTCGGTCCTGATCGAGCATCCCGCGGTGGCCGAGGCGGCGGTCGTGCCGGCCCCGGACCCGGTGCGGCTCGCGGTCCCCAAGGCGTACGTCTCCCTCACCGCCGGCCACGAGCCGACCGCCGAGACCGCCCGGGCCATCCTCGAGTTCGCCCGCGACCACCTGCCGCCCTACCTGCGGGTGCGGCGCCTGGAGTTCTTCGACCTGCCCAAGACGATCTCGGGCAAGATCCGGCGCGTCGAGCTCCGGAGCCGCGAGCAGGAGGTCGTCGACCAGCGGCCACCGGGGGAGCACCGCTACGAGGACTTCTTCTCCCGTCAGTCCTGAGCCGCCAGCTGAGCCGTCAGGGACGGACCGTCAGGCACTGCGTACTGACGCCGAAGGCGCCCTGCTCGTCATGGAGCACGGACGTGGTCACGCCGGCGCCCTCCGGGCCGAACGAGACGGTCGTGTCGAGCCCCAACCACCCGGGAGCAGGAGCACGGAACAGGTGCGCGTTCAGGTCGAGGTTGGGAAAGCTGACGACCTTCGGGTCGACCCGAACGGCAACGCCGTTGGTGATGTCGAGCAGCCCGGCGACCTGCGCCAGCCGGCTCACCTCCTCGTCGGCGACGAGGGGGTGAGCCGTACGCACCCAGGACTGCGCCCGCCCCGGGCCGAGGTCATGGCGCCGCACCTCGACCGAAGCGATGAAGCCCCCGTCCCACAGCGTGGTCATGTCCCAAGCCGGCACCTCGTCCGGTGCGGACATCGGCAGGTGCCTGGTGCCCTCGAGCTCCGCGGTCGGGTAGCCGGCGGTCAGCCAGGCACGCAGGAGCACGACGGGCCGGCCGGCATGGCAGGCCCTAGCCTCGACGAGCTCGATGGTGCGCCCGGCGCGGAGCACGGTGACCTCGACGTCGACCGGCTCGAGCGGGACGGTGCCGAGGATGTCGTAGCCGATCCGGGTGATCTGGAGCCCGTCGGCGCGGCGGGCGTCGCGGTCCCTTTCGACCTCGTGGGCGAGCACGCCGAGCAGAGTGGCGATGTGCTGTGTGTCCAGGTCCCAGGCGCCGCCGACGTGCTCGGTCGGCGTGAAGGTGCATGGACCGGTCCGATGCCAGTAGCTCATCGGCGGCTCAGAGCCCGAGCAGAGCGACGCTCTGCTCGCGCATGTCGATCTTGCGGACCTTGCCGGTCACGGTCATCGGGAACTCCTCGACGAGCAGCACGTAGCGCGGTGCCTTGTAGTGGGCGAGCTTGCCGCTGGCGAAGGCGCGGACGGCCTCGGCGTCCAGCGGCTCGGCGCCGGGTCGCATCCGGATCCAGGCGCAGAGCTCTTCGCCGTACCTCTCGTCCGGGACGCCCACGACCTGCGCCTCGGCGATGTCGGGATGGGTGAAGAGGAACTCCTCGATCTCGCGCGGGTAGATGTTCTCGCCACCACGGATCACCATGTCCTTGATCCTGCCCACCACCACGCAGTAGCCGTCCTCGCGCATCACGGCCAGGTCGCCGGTGTGCATCCAGCCGTCGGCGTCGATCGCGTCGGCCGTCTTCGTCTCATCGTCCCAGTAGCCCAGCATCACCGAGTAGCCGCGGGTGCAGAACTCGCCCGCCGTGCCGCGCGGGACCACTTCGCCCGTGGCCGGGTCGACGATCTTGATCTCGACGTGCGGGGCGGCCCGGCCGATCGTCTCGGTACGCCGCTCGAGGTCGTCGTCGGTGCGCGTCTGGCAGGAGACCGGCGAGGTCTCGGTCATCCCGTACGCGATCGCGACCTCGCTCATGTGCATCTCGCTGACGCATCGCTTCATGACCTCGATCGGGCACAGAGCGCCGGCCATGATCCCGGTACGCAGCGTCGAGAGGTCGTAGGAGGCGAACCCCGGGTCGTTCTGCATCGCGATGAACATCGTCGGCACACCGTACAGCGCCGTGCACCTCTCGTCCTGGACCGTCTGCAGGGTCGCGGCCGGGTCGAAGCCGGGGCCGGGGATGACCATCGTCGCGCCGTGGGTGGTGCAGCCGAGGTTGGCCATCACCATGCCGAAGCAGTGGTAGAAGGGCACCGGGATACAGAGCCGGTCCTGCTCGGTGAAGTGGATCGTCTCGGTGACGAAGAAGCCGTTGTTCAAGATGTTGCGGTGCGACAGCGTCGCGCCCTTCGGGAAGCCCGTGGTCCCGGAGGTGTACTGGATGTTGATCGCGTCGTTCGGGTCGAGCGTGTAGTCGACGTGGTCGGCCAGGCGCTCACCACGGCCGGCGGCCAGCAGCGCATCCCACTGCGGCGTACCCAGGAAGACGGTCTGTTCCAGCGCGCCGCAGTCGCCTGCCACCTCGCCGACGAGCGAGACGTAGTCGCTGCTCTTGAACTCCGTCGCGCTGATCAGCAGCCGCACCCCGGACTGGTTGAGCGCGTAGGCGAGCTCGTGGGTGCGGTAGGCGGGGTTGATGTTGACCAGGATCGCGCCGATCTTGGCCGTGGCGAACTGGACCATCGTCCACTCGGCGCAGTTGGGAGCCCAGATGCCGACGCGGTCACCCTTGCCGATGCCGGCCTTCCGGAGGCCGACCGCGAGGGCGTCCACGTCGGCATCCAGCTCGGCGTAGGTCCAGCGTCGTCCGGTGGCGATCTCGACGAGCGCCTCACGGTCTCCGTGGCGGGCGACGGTGCGCTCGAAGTTGGCTCCGATCGTCTCCTCGAGCAGCGGAACGTCGATGTCGCCACGGGCCGACGAAGCGGTGATGGATGAGGTCTCGGTCATGCCGCGAGCATGACCGAGACCACGGTGGCAGCCACACCCCCGAAGGAGGGTGAGCGGTGCCGGATCAGGCGAGTGCGGGCTCCGCGTCGAGCTCCACGTGGCTGGTCTCCTTGGCCACCAGCAGGCAGCCGATGCTCAGCACGGCCAGGGCGCTGAGGAAGTACGCGATGCCGTCGGTGCCCCACCGGGCCAGCAGGTCCTCGGCGATGACCAGCGGGACGGCGCCGCCGAGGATGCCCGCGATGTTGTAGCCCAGACCGGCTCCCGTGTAGCGGTACTTCGCCTGGAACATCTCTGGCAGGAATGCCGCGATCGGACCGTAGTTGAGACCGAGTACGCACAGCATCAGGCTGTTGCCGAGGGCGAAGCTCGCGAAGCTGCCGGGCTCCATGATGGCGAAGGACAGCGGGCCGGCGACGAGGCCGAAGGCGGCGCCGATGAGCAGGACCACACGGCGGCCGAGGACGTCGGAGAGCCACGCGGAGGCGATCACCGTCACGCTCATCGCGAACGCCGCGACGATGACGCCGAGCAGGGCCTGACTCATGCTCAGGCCGAGGGTGCCGACCGCGTGCGCGACCATGAAGCTGGCGCCGGTGTAGAAGGCGCCGAAGACGACCGCCATGATGCCGCCGCTGAGCAGCACCTGCCGCCACTGGTCACGGATGCAGCCGACGAACGGCAGGGCGCTGCGGGTGCCTGCCGACTGGACCTTCTTGAACGACGGCGTCTCGGCGATCTTCAGCCGGACCCAGAGGCCGACCGCGATGAGGACGGCGCTGGCCAGGAACGGGATCCGCCAGCCCCAGGCCGCGAACGCCGCGGGCTCCATCAGGCGGAAGGTGGTGAGCATGGCTGCGGCGGCGAGGATCAGCCCCAGGCTGGGGCCGAGCTGCGGGAACATGCTGTAGCGCCCGCGCTGGCCGCGGGCGGCGTACTCGGTGGTGAGGAGTGCGGCGCCCGCCCACTCTCCGCCGAGCGCGATGCCCTGCAGTGCGCGCAGCAGAACGAGGATCACCACCGCGCCCTTGCCGATCGACTCCACGCTCGGGAGCAGGCCGATCGCGAAGGTCGAGGTGCCCATGATCATCAGGGTGGTGATCAGTGTGGCCTTGCGGCCGATCCGGTCGCCGTAGTGGCCGAAGAGGATCGCTCCCAATGGTCGGAAGACGAACGCGACGCCGAAGGTCGCGATCGAGGCCAAGGTGCCCTCGGGGCCGCCCATGGACGGGAAGAAGACGGCATTGAAGACGAGGGCTGCCGCGAGCCCGTAGATGAGGAAGTCGTAGAACTCGATGGTGGTGCCGGTCAGTGACGCCGTCGCGACGCGGCGCATGGTGCGCCCGTCGACCTCGGCTCGGTCAGCCGCGATTTGGGCCATGATCGTGCCTCCTACTCGGATTGGTGAACCGAGTGTGGGACCGTCACCATCTGTCCGATACCCCCGGACGAGTGCCCTCGAAAGAGGGGGTACGCCTCTTGTTGCCTGTGATGGTCGTCACTTACGCTCAACGTCATGAGCACCACCGCCATCGCCCCAGAGGCGCCGTACGACGGGTCCCGGATCGCCCAGACGCTGGCCTCCTTCCGGACCGCGTCGGGGCTGGACCTCGCCTTCGGTGGCCCGGTGCGCGGTGACGGCACGGCTATCGACATCACCGCGACCTGTGGCGCGAAGGGCGTCTCGCTGCGCGGCCTGCGGGTCGTCAACGGGGAGGGCCTGGGCGGCAAGACCCTGCAGACCCGTCAGCCCGGCTCCGTCGACCACTACTACACCGCTCGCGGGATCACCCACCTCTACGACACCGCCGTCGCTCAGGAGCAGATCCAGACCGTCGCCGCCCTGCCGATCATGGTCGACCGGGCCCCGCGGATGCTCATCTACCTCGCCTCCCGCTCGCGGCTCGGTCTCGGCGGCGTCTGGTTCGACGGGCTGCGTCCGCTGATCCGCACCCTCGAGCGCGAGATCCTGATCGACGACGAGGTCCGCAACCGGCTCTCCCGGCTGGCGCCTGCGCCGAGCCGGGCTCCTCGCCCGGACGAGGCGGCCGCGAAGCGCGACCTCGCCGAACGCCGGGAGATGGCGGCCGAGCTCACCGATCTGGCCGGCCAGGTGGTCGACCCCGAGGTCCGCAGCCGCCTCGAGGCCATGGTCCTACGGCTCACCGCCGCACCAGGGGAGAAGCAGCCGGCTCAGCTCGCTCCGGCCGTACGCCTGGCCGCCCGCGAGCTCGACGTCCTGCGCCAGGTGGCGCTCGGGAACAGCAACCGGCAGGCCGCCGAGGCCCTCGGGATCGTGGAGAGCACGGTGAAGTCCTACCTCAAGAGCGCCACCCGCAAGCTCAACGCCAACAACCGCGTCCACGCCGTCCGGATGGCGCGTGAGGCCGGCCTGATCGACTGATCACGTCGCGTACGCTCTCGGCGTGGCCATCATCGGAGTCATCGCCTGCGCTGCAGGCGGCGTGGAGCAACTCTGCGACGAGCTGATCACCCCGCTGGTCGATGCCGGCCACCAGGTCCCGGTGACCCTGACGCCGACAGCATTCACCTGGCTGCGCGCGAACGGCGAGGCCGACCGGATCGAGGCGCTGACTGGGTTCCCCGTACGGGGACCGAGCCGCCTCCCGTGGGAGCCGCGCACGCACCCGGCGCAGCTCGACGCCATCGTCGTCGCCCCCGCGACCTTCAACTCCACCGCCAAGATCGCCCTGGGCCTGGCCGACAACCAGGCCCTCACCGTCGTCACCGAAAACCTCACCACCGTTCCGGTCGTGCTCTTCCCGCTCATCAACGCCGCCCACGCCGGGCACCCCGCCTGGCCCTCCCACGTGGCAGCCCTACGCAGCGCCGGTGTCGACCTCATCGAAGGCCCCGACGTCTGGCCTCTCCACCCGCCCCGCCAGATGCCTCCGGACCAGAAACTGCCGTGGGGCGCGATCGTCGACGCCACCCAGCGGGCGACAGGTCGGCGGTAGGGCCCACTTCGCCGCCATGGCCGGCCTGCGGCCGTAGCCCCGTTGTGTCGTGGCGCGCCTGAACGGCCCGGGGTGCCGGCTCCGATTCCGCGATTGCTTTCGCGTGGGCCGGTGAGCCTGGCGGCCATCGTTGCGCCGCCTCGGCAGCATTGTCCTCATGGATGCAACACCGCGGGAACACCTCGACAATTTCGTACAGGCGGTCAACGACCTCTACAGGGCGAGTGTGCATGACGAAGACGTCCGTGCGGCGTCGGAGGCTGCCGCAAATCTGGCCTCGGGCAGTGGCTACCTCAATGCGCCGACCGAGTTGATTGAAGCGTTCACGCAGGCGATCGAGGTTGGCTACGCCGCAGCCCTGGCCGATATCCGGCGAGGTGACCTCGATTCTAAGTTCGAGGGTTGGCGACCGGATCTTTTCGAGTCCCGATGAAAGTTTCGCGCAGATACGGAGTCTAGGTCGAGAGGACCGGAACCTCGGCTGACCCCACGATCCGCAGCGACGGGCAGGCGGCACTCGAGTGGGCTAGAAATCGAACCGGCCCTGAACTGCGTCTCAGCAGTTCAGGGCCGGCTTCTCGGTGGACGATACTGGGTTTGAACCTCTCTCGCGCACCTCGGCGGAGGTGCGGACACACCTTAGAAAACATACGGTTGACCTGCATGAACGCGAAGCGCTGATGTGGACACGAGTGGACATGGAGAGCCATATCTGGCCGATCTAGTCCCACGTTAGTCCCACGAATCCACGCCTCGCGCCTTGACCGACGGGGTGAGTCTGACTATGGCGAAGAATGACAAGCGAGGCTTTGGCAGCATCGAGAAACTGCCATCCAAGCGCTTTCGCGCCTACTACGGCGACCCTGACGGCCGCACGATGGCGACGAAGTCCGGGCATGTGAAGCCAATGCGACACAACGCGCCGAACACCTTCGATTCGCGCCTGGACGCCGAGGCGTGGCTGCTCGACGAACGGCGGCTCATCTCCGAGGGCCGATGGACTCCGCCCGCCCACCGCAAGGCAGCCCGGGCGCAAGCGCCGTTGACCTTTGGTGAGTACGCTCCCCAGTGGCTCCGGACGAGGAAGGTGAAGGGCCGGCCGCTGGCGCCTACTACCCGTGATGACTACGAAGACCTCCTCCGCCTGCACATCCTGCCGACATTCGCGGATACGCCGCTGCGGGAGATTACCCCTGAGAACGTCGACACGTGGTTTGAGCGCACTGCACCTGGCCGCCCAACAACGCGCGCCCGTGCGTACGGGCTGTTCCGCACCATCCTGAACACGGCAATCGATCGCAACCTGATCCAGGGCGCCAACCCCGCGAAGGTCCGCGGCGGCGGAATGGCGAAGGCCACTCACGACGTGGACCCAGTCGACAACGACGAACTGGCCGCCCTCGCTGCCGCGGTCCCCGAACGGCGGATGTTGATGGTCCAACTCGGGGCCTGGACCGGTCTCCGGTTCGGCGAGCTCACCGAACTCCGTCGCAAGGACATCGACACGCGCACAAAGGTGATCAAGGTCCGCCGAGGCGTCGTCCTGGTTCGGAACGTGCCCGAGGATCTGCCCAACGACACTCGGCCCTGTGGCTGCCCGCCGGGCTGCATCATCGGCCCGCCGAAGACCGACGCCGGTGTACGCGACGTACCGATCCCGCCGCACCTCCTTCCGGGCGTCCGGCATCACTTGCTGACGCACTCCCGGCCAGGCTCCGAGGGCCTGTTGTTCCCAGGCAAAGACGACAATCACCTCACGCCGTCGTCGTTCTATGGCCGGGCCACGACCTTCCACAAGAAGGGGCCGCGGAAGGGGCAGGTGAAGCGAATCGGGCATGGCTGGTACGAGGCACGGGTCGCCGCGGGGCGGCCGAATCTGCACTTTCACGACCTCCGGCACACTGGACTCACCAGCGCGGCGGTTGCAGGAGCGACACTGGCAGAACTCATGAACCTGGCTGGGCACACGACCCCGCAGGCGGCGTTGCGCTATCAGCACGCCAGCCAGGATCGGATGCAGGAACTGGCATCCAGACTTTCGAAGCTCGCCGGATTCGACGTCGATGTGGCTGCCGAGTCTGACTCATGAACGTGAGCTTGGAATCGGACGCGCGGACGCCTCGAGATCGGACAACCGCACGCGGATGCAGCGAGGACCGAACCGGTAGGCGGGAAGCGTCCCGGCAGCAATGCGCCGCCGCAGGGTCTTGACGGACTGACCGACATGGTCGGCGGCGTCAGCAAGGCTGAGATACGGGTTCTCCACAGGTACGGTCGGAATCTGGCCCATGATGCTCCTCAACGGCATGTGTCACTACCTGAGAGGTGCGCTGCGGTCACCGCTGATGTCGGCGAAGAACTGCGCGAAGTCTCCGCAATGACATCGTCCACCAGACGCGATTGATACGTCCGGGAATGCGAGCACGTGCAGGATCCGCACCGCTACGAGTTGGGAGACTCAGTCTTTCTGACGCCCGAAGAGTTCGTTTGATGATGGACGAACTCGTTGCATCGGTGGGTCGCTCGCAGGCACATCCCAGTGCCGCGCACCGCGATCCCGAGAGCCGTCAGACATAGCGCCGGACCGTCTCCGCCTCGGCGCGCCGTCCGCAGGGCGTCGACGGCCGACCCTACGCTGGGAACACACGTTCGAGGTGATGTTCATGCTGACCGTTCACGAGGTAGCCGCCCGATACCAGTGTTCGACCACGTTGGTGGTGGGGCTGCTGGCGAAGATCGGATTCCGCAACGCCAAGCCAGACACGCGGTTGTCGGCAGTTATCGTTTATCGGTTGGACAGTGAGTGGGGCGACAAGATCCGCGCCAAGCGACCGGCAGCCGCGCCCGGCTTCGCGGGTGAGGCGGATGATGCGTCGATCTCCGCCCGGCGGGATCGTCAACTCAAGCCACACATCATGCGGATCGCCCATGCTCGCATCACCGGAGGTCGCGACGCGATGCGCAATCGCGTTTCTATGCTCCTGCCCGATCCGGGCCTCGTCCACGCGATCGACGCGGCCGGAACGCGAGACGGTGACCCGTGGGGCGGCGAGGTCGTGCCCGGGGCGGTCCACTTCTTCGGGGGACCAATGGACAGCGGCCCGACTGCGGCGTGCGGTTGGATGCACATGCGTGCCGTCCTAGGCGAGGAGTTTGTGCCTGCCGACGACCCTGCGCGCGAGAACCAGTGCCCTCGCTGCGCGGCGATCGCCGCGGACGGCAAGGGCTTTCGGAATCCGCCCGATCCCTACTATCGGTCGTTCTTCTGCGAGCGTTACCTGCGCGTGCGGATCGACGGTGTGGTGACGGTCAAGGACTGCTCGTTGCGTGACCTCCACGACGGTCCCCACCGCGCTCGCGATGGGGCTGAGTGGGAGATCGGAGGGGACGACTACGTGCCTGCTCCCGCCGAGGTTGGCCGCCACATCACGAAGGCTTCCTGAACGCTTCACTATCAGTCAGGCGGGTGGAGCACCAGGGAAAAGGTGGGTAAGCGCCATTGACATCGACAGATTGCGTGCCGCTGGCATGGAGGCGAACCAAGAGGACACTTTGACATGTCCATCATTGGGCTCGAGGCGATCGCCCGTGTCTTTTCGACGTTGTTGGCGACGCCCGAGCGACCGTGACCGTTCACTAGAGCCTGGCCGGCGACGGGTTCCCAGTGTGTTCAACTGAGCGGCGTTTATCCGCCCGTATCCAAATCAGGGGATGCCGTCGACGCAGCGATCGCCTGGTACGGGCTGACACCTAGCGTTCGAGTTTGTCGCGTGCAAAGCGACTTGTCTCCTGTGTCGGGTTGAGGAGGACCTCCGATGACAGACTCGGCTTGGTTCGTCCTCGCGGTTGCTGTTGTCAGTGGGGCCGGAGGTTTCGCCGGATCATGGCTCAGCACATGGATGTCGCTACGTTCGCAGGCCCGAAATCAACGGCACGAGCAACAGCAACGCGATGGGCCCGTCGTAGGTGCCGTCCTCGACTATCTCGCCAGCGCTGATCCGCGCCGCCTCGCTGGAGCCGGGACCGCAGATCCTGGTCAACGCACTAAGGAGCTTCCTGACCTCAAATGGCGACACGGAGAGCTTCGTCTACAGCTTCAGGTCCTGGCTGCGGGTCATCCTGATGCTGAGGTGTCCGGCATTGCTCGTGACCTCGCGACGGCGATCCACAACTCCTTCTCATCGACTGCGATGGCTGTTCACGACGTCGGGACCCCGAACGACAAGACTCTGCTGGAAATCGCTGCGAGTGACCATGCGGCCACTCGAAAGCTCGCCGAAGATCTCTTCGACAAGACCAAGCGGTATGCCCATCACCGGTAGGGCGTCGAGTGGTGCGCTAGTGTCCGCCGCCTTGGCGCGCCGGGTCGGTGCGTTGTTCACCGGCCGGGTCAGTGCATCGTAAATCGACGGCGATGGCGTCGCGTACGATGGCGCCAAAGACTTCATTCAACGCCTCCGTTGAACTCGGATGGTGTGTCAACTGACGCGGAGACTCGTTGCAATGATCTCGTGCCGCATCGCCATTGCGACGGCGTTGATCAGTTCCTGAGCGTCAATGCTCAGCACGGCTGTCCCACGTCCTGGTCGGTGTCGGCGTCGATGATGAACCTCATCAACCCACGAGTCTCCTCGACGACCGACTACGGTTCCGGTGAGTCCCCGGAACCGTACTCTCCACCCCAACGCATCAATGCCCACGACATCGCCGACGCCTACGAAGTGTCTGACCTCGGGCAGAACCTTCGCCTCGGCATAGGGGCCTGGCCTGTCTCGGCCGAGAGGGCTGGGGTGCCGACCTCGGCATCCGACACCTATGACGACCATGGCAGCACCTGTTCACGTGCTCGATGATCGACTGAGTCGGCTACCGGGATGCTTACCTCCCAGGCGGCGCTCCCTACGGGCGAATGGGGGAGCAAGCTGCGTCGTCGCAGGTCACACGCATGCTCCCTCAAAAGTCGAGCGGTACGTCGGCGGCCGATCGCGGACCTACGGAGTCTGTGCAACTGATCAAAGACCTGACCGCAGAGTGGCGTCACCGGGCGGCCTGTCTCCTGGATCGCGACGCGACCGGCTGGGCACGGTCGGTGATCTCAACCGGCACGCCAAGGTTTACGTCCGCCGACCAGATCCCGGCCGGCGTTATGGAGGAGATGGGTGCTGCCGTCGTGGCGGAGGTCGCGAGGAAGCGGGCGACCTGGCGTCGGTGGAACCTGTGGGCCGAGGCTTCCCATCAGACCATGCACCTGCGGTTCAAGAGTGCACGCGAGCGGGAGGTGGTGGTCGCGCGAGTGGTCGAGTCCGCGGAGAGGAGCTCTGTGGCGCTTACACCACCAGGGCCCGCCGTGGGTCCGGCCCAGTTCCGGCGCGAGGATGGCACCTCGGTCTTCCGTCCTCGCCATGGTGTGATCTACTCCGCGGCCAGCGTGATGGCTGCCGAGGCTCGCCTCCTGGACCGGGCGAACGACCTCAGCGCTCCGGTGGTGAGCCTCTCATCGGTCGCTACTGCAACCCGGCGGTGCAGTGATGGCCACCGCTTGACGCGCAGTCAGGCTGAGGCGGTTGCCGCGATCGCGACCTCCCGCCGCCAGGTCGATCTGCTGGTCGGCCCGGTGGGGGCAGGGAAGACCACCACCATGCATGCACTACTCCTCGCCTGGACGCGGGAGCACGGTCGTCACAGTGTCGTCGGGCTCGCCCCATCAGCCGCCGCGGCGGAGGTGCTGGCCGGCGACCTCGGCCTCCCCTGTGAGAACACCGCGAAGTGGCTCCATGACTACTCCGCGGGTCTCAGGGTCTTCCGTACCGGCCAGCTGGTGATCATCGACGAGGCCACCCTCGCGGATACCAACACCTTGGATCAGATCACCGGCATCGCTGCGACCGCCGGCGCCAAAGTGCTGCTCGTCGGTGACTGGGCTCAGCTCCAATCCGTCGACGCAGGCGGCGCGTTCGCCCTCCTCATCGCGGCTCGAACCGATGTCGCGGAGCTTACCGAGATCCACCGGTTCACCCAGGACTGGGAACGGGCCGCGAGCCTCGACCTGCGCGCAGGCCGCCTCGAAGCCACCCCCGCCTACGCTCGCCACGATCGGCTCCGCGACGGCACGAGCGAGGACATGTTCGAGGCCGCATACGCCGCGTGGATCAGCGACCAGACCAACGGCCTGGCCACCATCCTGGTCGCCGATTCGACCGAGACCATGCACGCCCTCAACGCCCGCGCACGAGCCGAACGCATCCTCACCGGTCAGACAACGCCATCGCGCGAGATCATCCTCGCCAGCGGTGAGCCGGCCTCGGTCGGCGACCTGATCATCACCCGCCGCAACGACCGCCACCTCCGCACCCTGCGCTGCGACTGGGTACGCAACGGTGACCGCTGGCGCATCGACAAGGTCAACACGGATGGCAGCATTACCGTCTCCCGCCGCAGGGGGCGCGCCGCCAAGATCACCCTCCCTTCCGCGTACGTCGCCGAGCACGTGGACCTCGGCTACGCCATCACCGCCCACCGCGCCCAAGGCATCACGGTCGACACCGCCCACGTCCTCATCTCTTCCAAGACGACCAAGGAGGGCCTGTACGTCTCCATGACCCGAGGCCGCGAATCCAACAACGTCTACGTCTCCCTGGACCAGCCCGACGAGACGCACATCAGTCCGCCAGAGGGAGAGGACGTCAATGCCCAAACGGTTCTCTTCGGCATCCTCCAGCGCTCCGGTGTCGAGCTCTCCGCCCACCAGACCATCGCAGCCGAACAGGAGGCGTGGACCTCCATCGCCCAGCTCGCCGCCGAGTACGACACCATCGCCGCCGTAGCCCAACGCCCACGCTGGGAAGCCCTCCTACGATCCTCCGGCCTCGACGAGACCCAAACGGAGTGCGTCATCACAAGTGATTCCTTCGGCCCTCTGGCCGCAGCCCTACGCCGAGCCGAAGCATGCGGCCACAACGTCGACCGCTTACTCCCAAACCTGGTCTCCCGACGCGACCTGAGCGACGCTGACGACATCGGGGCCGTCCTGCAACACCGACTTCGCCTCTCGGTAGCCACAGGTGGCGTGAGACAGACGTCGGCCGCAACGTCCCCGACCTTCATGGCCGGCCTGATCCCCGAGGCCGCAGGCGCGATGGCCCCGGAGATGAGAGAAGCGCTCGACCAGCGCAGAGATCTCATCGAGGACCGTGCCGTCGAGCTCGCCGAAGCGGCCATGCTCGCCGCCCCAGCCTGGCTCCGTCGCCTCGGAGACCCGCCGACCACGCCGGCCGCACGACGCGAATGGCTGACCTCAGTCGCTACCGTCGCGGCCTATCGAGACCGCTATGGGATCACCAGTGATCTCCCGCTCGGGCCGAGCCCTCGAACCGAAGCAGAGCACGCCGAGCGACGCCAAGCACTGACCGCCCAGCGCAGGGCCACTGTGATCGTCCATGCGCCAGGCTCAGCACCGCAATCCGCGTGGATCCCGTCAACGCCCAAGGTCGCGGCCGTGGTCCGCGACGCTTAGGATCACAAGGCACGAATGCACGGCGCGTACTTACCTGACGAGGTTACGACGTCGCTGCGTCCATGCACATGTCGTCCGCTGACGGGAGGCTGTCCGAGTAGGCGGAGGCAGGAAAGCCGCAGATCAGGCCGTGGTTGCCGAGCTGTCATGGGGCAACTTTGCGGAGATCTCCCTGCGTGAGGAGATGCCGAGCTTCTGGAACACCTTGCGCAGGTGCCACTCCACCGTGTGGGGGCTGAGGAACAGCCGCGCGCCGATCTCGGGGTTCGTCAGCCCCTCGCCGGCGAGCCGCGCGATCTGCTCCTCCTGCGTGGTCAGGGCCACCTTCGAAGCGATGGTTCGCTTATGCCGAACGGTTGCCCCGGCCGCCCGGAGCTCGCGCTCGGCGCGTCTGGCAAAGGCCTCGAGCCCGAACTGGGTAAGCATCTCGTGCGCCGTGGTCAGCTGGGCCCGGGCATCCGTGCGACGGCCCTCGCGCCTGAGCCACTCGCCGTACGTGAGATGCGCGCGAGCGAGGTCTACGCGAGCCAGGGTCCGACCCAGGCGCTCGATGGCCTCGAGGTACAGCTGCTCCGCTTGAGCATCCGGACTGAGCAGCGCACGCGACCGCGCCTCGAGGCCGAGCGCCCACTCGGTTCCGCTGGCCCGGGCGACCTGCGAGAGCTGCTCCAACGTGTCGGACGCGAGATCGCGGGCGTTGCTGTACACGGCCGCCTCGACCAACTCCGGCAAGGCCCACCTCGCCACCCCGAACTGTTCCTGCGAAGCCGCTGCCTCCCCAGCGGCCGCCATCGCTTCCTCATAGAGCGCGAGACCGTTGCAGAGCACCGCCCGGGCCCAATGCGTTACTACAACCGCGGCACCCTGGCCGCGCGGCACCGCCTCGCTCATCATGGTGTCGATGAGGGAGCGAGCCTCCCGCTCGCGGCCCCGGAAGGACGCCAGGACGAGCGGTTGCACGCGTGCCGTCTGACTGCCGATCGCCTCACTCACCATGTCCACCTCACCGATGAGAGCCGCACCGGCCGCCAGCTCTCCGGCCATGATGTGGACGAAGCTCCGGGAGTCAAGCGCGTGCGGCAGCTCTGTAAGCGCTCCGGCGTTGCGGGTGATCGACACGTGTCGTGTCGCCAGGAGCTGCCAGCTATGGTCGTCCCACAGGTCAGACGCCACCACCTCGGCCAGCCACAGCCAGCGCAATGAGCGTTGGTCCGGAGCGTCCTCGTCGCGAAACGCCTGGAGGACGCGCTTCTTGATGTCTGCGGCAGCTGGGTAGCCATCTGCCATGCTCACGGCAAGGGCCTGCAAGAGATCGTCAGGAAGTTCCGGTGCTTCAGGCCGAGGCGCAGATCGGGCGGCGGCGATCACCTCGCGGATGCCCGGTCCACGCGCTAGAGGACCAGCGAAGACCGCGGCCAGGACGGCCTCCAGATAGGTGTCGCGCGCCAGCGCGAGGTCGGTCTGCTCGAGCCGGCGCGCGGCGGCGAGCAACAGAGGTGGTGCTTCGTCGCCCCGATTCTGGACGAACGCGATCTGAGCGCGAAGCCGGTGGGCCAGGGCTAGCCGGACCTCGTCGGGCGGACCGGACTCGGCGATGGCGAGAAGATCGGCCGCGGTGTCGAACTCGCCGGACTGGAGCTTGGCCTGTGCGGCGTCCAGGGCGCGCCGGGCACGCTCGGCGGGATCGGGCGTCAGCGCCGTTGCTCTCTCGAGGAACGCCGCCACTGAGGCAATGCTGCCCCGTGCCTGGGCCCGTTCCGCCGAACGCTGGAGTTCCGAGGCCACTCCTTCGTCAGGCCCCGTAGCCGCCTGTGCCGAGTGCCAGGCGCGAAGGTCGAGGTAGGCATCTGGGTCGATCGACTCGGCGAGTACCCGATGCGCCGCTCGGCGATCGCTCGCGGATGCCGCCCGGTACACCGCCGACCGAACTAGTGGGTGTCGGAACCGGACCTGAGTGCCCAACGTAATCAGTCCAGAGACGTCGGCGTGATCCATGGCGGCCTCGATGTCGATCCCGATGCGCTCGGCTGCGCGGCGTAGCAACGTTGCGTCACCGAACGGCTCGGCGGCGGCGATGGACAGGACTAGTCGAGCGTCCGCGGGGAGGGACTCGATCCGGCGTTGAAACCCTTCCTCGAGCTTGATGGGCAAGGGGCGCGCCTCGGCACCGACGAGCCCGCCCGTGAGCTCGGCAACGGTGAGGCTGCGCGGAAGCTCGAGCAGCGCCAGCGGATTGCCGTCCGCCTCGGCCAGGAGGCGGTCGTGCACACGCGGGTGGAACGGGCCGGGAATGACCGAGTCGAGGAGGGATCGGGCGTCGTGATCGGAGAGGCGCTTGACATGCAGCTCTGGCAGGCCGGTAAGCACCCCGGCGGGGCCGGAGTCACGACCCGCGAAGACCAGCACGACGGACTCCGCCAACAGCCGACGGGCGACGAATCCCAAGGTGAGTGCCGAGGCCTGATCCAGCCACTGCGCGTCGTCGATCAGGCAGACGAGGGGTCGGTTCGACGCCGCCTCGGCGAGCAGGCTCAACGCCGCCAGCGCGACGAAGAACTGGTCGGGCGCCGGTCCCGCGCGCATGCCAAATGCTGTGGCAAGGGCCTTGGCCTGAGGCTCGGGAAGGCGGTCCAGGTCAGTGAGCAGGGGCACGCAGAGCTGATGCAGACCGGCGTACGACAGTTCCATCTCGGACTCAACGCCCGAAGCCCGCAAGACCCGGAAGTCGGAGGAGCTCCGAACAAGGTGCTTCAAAAGCTCGGTCTTGCCTATCCCCGCCGCTCCGCGAAGGACCAAGGACGCACTGCGACCAGCCCTTGCACCCGCCACCAGGTTGTCAAGAGCCTGACACTCATCCACCCGCCCGATCAGGCCTGCACTTGGACCTAGGGGTGTCACCGGCCGCCTCCTCCCGGGAGGATACACCCGATCTCGAACCGCCCGATCGGCTACGCCTCTCGGCCCGCGCGCACCGCAGAACACCGACCACCCAGACCCTCGCGAACAAGACCCTCGCCGCACGGGACCGTACTTCCGGGCCGCAGCCACGGACTCCTCGCGAGCAGCGACGGGGGTTGCGGGCCTCCTGGGTTAGGTGACGTTGCGGAGGAACTGCCGCTGAGTCCCCGCTGGATGAAGCTGACCGGCCATTGCGAAGACTGTCGCAGGCAGGAGGATGGTCAGCAATGAGTTGGTCGTCGTGAGGAGGATGGCGTCTGCGGTGCTCATGTGCTCGAGATGGAAGGAGTGGAAGAGCATGTGCGGGAGGCCGAACGTGATCACCGCGGTGGCCGCGGTCCGCACGATCAGCGGGCTCATGACGATCGCCGCAACGACGGAGATCACGGTGACGGCAAGGTTCATGAAGCCGTAGTCACGGACCAAGTGTTCGTTGTATGGCGGCAGCATTGCCACCCAACCCGTGTCCAGCAACGGGATCGGCCCGTGCTCGTAAAAGGACTTGGGCCAGAACCCCGCCCAGAGGCCGATCGTGCCGGTGAGGGCGCCCATGACGATGACCAGCGACCTCGTCCACGCCCTCATCTCCGCCACCCACCCGAGCGGGGCGGTGGCCCGAGGTCGCCTTGAGCCATCAGGCAGCTATTCAGCATCATCACGGTATCCGAGGACCGAAGGCAGAAGCTGCTCCCGACCGCAGCCAGGCACCGAACGTCTCTGTGCCGTGGTCTGCGCCGGGTCCAGGGATCAGAGTGCCGTCGCGCAGTGCCCGTCCCAGCGCCCCCGGCAGGGGCACCGGAACGACCCAACCCTTCATGCCGGTCGCGGCCTTGAGGGCCCGCACCATGTCGACCATCTGCTCGTCCTGCGGGCCACCGAAGTCGGGGACTCGTCCGGCGGGTCCGGCCTCGGCGAGGTCGATGAGGCGCCCTGCGACTTCCCGGGCCGACACCGGTTGGCAGCGCATCAACGGAGCGATCAGGAAGGGGCCGCGCCGCAGCCGTTCGATGATCTGCCCGGCGATCTCGTGGAACTGGGTGGCTCGCTGGATCGTCCACGGCACGTCGCTCTGCGGGATCAGTCGTTCCTGAAGTGCTTTGCCCGAGTAGTAACCGTAGGGGGCTTCGGCGGCACCGACGATGGACAGCGCGAGGTGGTGCGCGACGCCAGCGGCTCTCTCTGCTGCGAGGAGGTTGCGTGTGACCGTCTTGTAGAACGTGTCCGACTCTCGGGCGGACTGGGTGGGGATCGAGGTCACGTCCACGACCACCTCGACTCCGTCGAGTGCGGCGGTCAGTCCGGTTCCGGCCACCAGATCCACACCCTGCCCGCGTGCGAAGACGACGGCGTCGTGACCGCGCGCACGCGCCACATCCACGACGTGCCGGCCAAGCACCCCAGTTCCACCAGCTACTGCGATGCGCATGTCAACTCCTTCATTCTCGGCTCTCTGCCTCTGTACGACCCCGCGCGGAGCGCGAATGTGACATGCGCACGTCAGGGGCTGAGTCGCTCTCGTGCAGGGAGGGTTGGCAGACGCCCGGCGTGCTCGCTGGTGCGAGCGAGCACGGTGGCGTCGGACAGCCACCGTCACCCACGGCTCGCGGGTACGTGCGCGCTCGGAGTCTCGATCCCGGTGAGAAGCAGTCTGATCTATCGGTGGGGAATCGGGTGGACGAAGTAGCGCTGAATCGTCGGCGACACCCACCTGACCACGTCATCGGGCGGAAGGGTGGCGAGCCGATCGAAGCGAAGCAGATACCTGGCGGCACCGAGCCCGAGGAGCTGCGAGGCGATGAGGCCGGCCCGCAGCTCGGCATCGTCGATCTCGAACGCCTCGATCAGCGGCACAAGCAGGCGAACTTGGAGAAAGTCCCGCAGCATGTGCTCTGAGGCCTGCTGCCCCAGAGCGCTTCGCATGAGCGCGACGATCGGGTTACGTCCTTCGTCGGCGTCCCATGTCTCCAGGAAGAGTCTGACGAGCTGCTCACCGGCGCCTTCCAAGCCGCCGGCAACGACGGCTGCGATTCGCTCGTCCGGGTCGAAGGGCCACTCGACGCACGCCTCGAACAGCTGCTCCTTGGAGCCGAAGAAGTGCATCACCAGAGCCGGGTCGACGTCGGCGTCTTGTGCGACCGACCTGATCGTCGTCGCAGCGAATCCGCGCTCCGCGAACAGGATCAACGCTGCCCTTCGGATGCGATCGCGGCTCTCGCCGGGGGAGACCTGCGCTCTACGGCCCGGCTTGCGAGTTCCCGCGCCCCGCGGGTTGTTGACAGACACGGCGCCAAGGTATCAACATCGTTGCATTCAACGCCGTTGAATTATTTGATTCGTTCTTTTGAAGGGTCCCGATGAGCCAGGTGGCCCCGTGATGGCCCTGATGAAGGGCGATGTCTCCTCGGTGTACCGCCTCCGGTCTGCAACGTTCCCCGCTGTCTGTCACACGGTGACGCGCAGATCGGTCGAACCTCATGACGACCATCGAGGCCGACAGGAAGTGATGCGCATGGACGCCAACCACAGCGAGATGCCCGCGCCGACTGCTCGATCCGCAGTCTCCGTCGATCGCCCACCGCGATCGAGCCTGGATGACCTCCCCCGGCCGGTCGCCGTCGTCGTCAGCGGTGGAGGCGTCCTAGGAGCCGCTCACGCTGGCGTCGGCCACGCTCTCGAACAGCGGGGTTTCGTCCCCGACCTCATCGTCGGCACGTCCGTTGGTGCGCTCACTGGTGCCGTCGCAGCAGCGCACCCGCACGACGCCGCTCGGCGGCTTCAGGACGTGTGGATCGGCCTGTCACGCCGTGACGTGTTCCCCGTCGGCTACCTCCCGGCCCGAAGAAGCGTGTGCGGCGACCGCGGACTGCGCCGACTCATTGACCGCGCCGATGTCCCCGCGCGCATCGAGCAGGTCCCCGTCCCGTTCATCGCGGTCGCCACCGACCTCGCCACCGGAGACGAGGTGCTGCTCGACCACGGGAACCTCACGACCGCGCTGCTGGCGAGCACCGCCATCCCCGGTATTCTGCCGCCCGTCGAACGCGATGGTCGCACCCTCGTCGACGGCGGCGTCGTCTCCTGCGTCCCGGTGCGTGCTGCCCGACTGGCCGGTGCCGCCAGCGTGCTCGTCCTGACTGCTGGCGCTTGGCCCCTGGACGGCGCCCTGCCCGGTCGGAGCGCGACCGCGGTCGCGCTCCGCGCCTATCGTTTGCGCGTCCAGGACCAGGTACGACGCGACCTGCGCGAAGTCGCCACCGCAGTCCCGACCGTGGTCCTGCCTACCGGGATCGAGGCCTGGCCCGCCGCGTGGGACTTCGACCACTCACAGCGGCTCATCCGCACCGCGTACGAGACCGCCTGCCGGTTCCTGGACGATTTCCGCGTCGACGGGCCCGGTCTGTACACGACCACCGAAAGGGCCCGATGAGCACCATCTCGTTCCTCAACATCTCCATGCATGGCCGGGTCAACCCGACACTGCCGTTGGTGGCCGAACTGGCACGGCGCGGGCACGCGGTCAGCTACCACACCGCACCCGCCTTCGCTGACCAGATCCGCGCCGCAGGCGCGACCGTCCACCACTACGACGGTCCCGACCACCCGCTCCCGGACCCGCCCACGCCGTTGGGCCTCGTCGCCGGCCTAGCAACCATGGCCGTCAACTTCCTTCCCGGCGTCATCCGCGACCTCCGCGAGATCGAACCGGACCTGATCGTCCACGACTCCGCGTGTCTGTGGGGTGCGGTGGCCGCCCGCGAGCTCGACGTGCCGGCGGTCTCGTCGTTCACCACGTTCGCCTTCGGATTCGACATTCCCAGCCCGACTGAGGCCACCCACGCCCTCCGCGACGCCTTCACGGCACCGGGCGCGTTGCGCGATCTCCTCAAGGCCCGATGGGCGCTGCGCCGCTACGACATCCTCGGCATCCCCGTCGTTGACCTCGGCAACCTGACCCAGACTCTCAACCTGGTGTTCACCTCACCGGAGTTCCAGCCGCACGCCGACCTGTTCGGCCACAGTTATCGGTTCGTCGGGCCCAGCATCGGCGCACGCCCCATCGACAACACCTTTGCTGTTGAACGTCTCGAGGATCCGGTGCTCTACCTGTCACTCGGCACCGTCTTCGGCGCCGATCCGGCCATCCTGCGAGGGCTTGCACTCGAGCTCGCTCCCCTCGGCGGATCCGTCGTCGTCTCAACCGGGCAGACCGACCCCGACCGAATCGGGGCCCTCCCGGCGAACGTCATCGTCCGCCGTACCGTCCCGCAACTGGAGGTGCTGTCCCGCGCTGCGGCATTCGTCACCCATGGGGGGATGAACAGCGTCAACGAGGCTCTTCTTCATGGCGTCCCCCTCGTCGTCATCCCGCAGGGGGCCGACCAGCCCATGGTCGCGGCGCGGGTCGCTGACCTCGGCGCGGGCATCGCAGTCAGTCCTGCCGATCTGGCCGGGGGAGTAGTCCGAACCGCGGTCCAACGTGTGCTGGTCGAGGACCGGTTCCGTGTCGCCACCGCCGAACTTCGCTCGGCGCAAGTCCGCGCCGGCGGATATGTCCGAGCTGCGGACGAACTCGAGCATCAACTCCAGGCGGTGGTGTGAGCCGATGTCGGTCGTTGCCGTCCTCCTGCTGCTCTCCGGCCTGTCCGAGGCCGTCGGCCGGTTGCTGCCGGTGGTGTCTCGCCGACCGGGTGCCTCCGAGTGGTTCGTCGTCATCTCGCTCGCCACCGGTGCGCTCGTCGAAGCCGCGGTCTTCACGTCCTGGCCGTGGGTGTCCGAACTGCTTGCATCCCGCCTCGGCGGCGAGGTCGCGATCGAATGGACGTCGCGTATGGTCGCGCCGCTGCTGCTCGCAGCCATCCTTGCGCTCCCGCTCATCGGTCCGTTCCTTCACACGCTCTTGATCACCGGCGTCGGCATTCGCCTCGCTCAAGTCCTGCACGCCGAGTCCGACATCGGATGGTGGCCCGCGCTGATGTGCGTCGCCGTCGCCGGCATCGGCCTCACTGGCGCGGTCACCGCGATTCGGTGGGGCGTCGCGTGGGCCGTCACCCCGCGAACCCAAGCGGCGGCCGCATGAGCGGGCTGCTGCCGTGGGTCCTTCTGGTGGGGATCGCCCTCGTCGTCGAAGCCCTCCTTGCGCGCCATGAGGTGCTGGCCTACAGCATCGGGCTCCGCACGCCCGCGTCGAAGCTGACCGAAGGGATGCCCTACGCCCGCGGCGCCCATCCTGATCGCCCCCCGGATGGCTACCTGGTCTACCTCGACGGCATCGGAAAGCGCCGGTTCGCCGACAGCCGTGATGGTGGCCAGCTCGTCCGCGCCCTCATCGATGCCGCACCCGAGCTCCGGATACTCGGTCAAGTACAGCCGTACTCCCCGTTGAGCCATCCGCTCGCCGACCGACGGGCTTGGAAGTTCATCCGTCGCCGCGCTGGGATCCTGCTGTTCCTGCACAACGTGATGCAGATCTTCGTCGCGGCCGACCGGCGCTACCGCCCCTTCTACAACAGGGCCGTCGGCACCCAGATCGCCGCCCAGCTCCAGCTCGCCGGCTACCGGCCCGGCAGCGGCATCCCCATCGTGCTCCTCAGCTACAGCGGCGGCGCTCAAGTCGCCACGGGCGCCGTCGACCGGCTACGCGCGGACCTCCTCGCACCGCCGGTCCTGCTCGTCGTGATCGGTGGGTTCCACAATGGCGCGAACGACCTCGCTGGCATCACCCACTTCCACCAGATCACCAGTCGACGCGACCGGATCGAGCCGGTCAGCGCGTGGCTGTTCCCGCCGCGTTGGCGTCTGTGGCGTCCAAGCCCGTGGAACAGAGCCGTCCGCGACGGTAAGGTCACCGTTCACTGGCTGGACCCTTCTTCCCACGTCGGACCGCACAGCTACATCAGCCCGGACGCACGGTTGCCCGACGGGCGGACGTACCTGGCCCGCACCACGGACCTCATCGTCGCCATCGTCCGCGACTTCTACGTGACTCTTCGGAGTGAGCGAGCATGACCACCAGCACCCCCGTCAGGGCGAGCCTGCTGACCGGGCCTCCGCGAACCCTGCAGACCACTGGTTGTCACGGGCACGGCCTGCGTTCGGTCAACTCAGGGAGTCGGCACCCCTGTCGGCTCCTCTCCGGGCAGCACCCCGCCGCCATGGTCCTTCTCGGACGCAGTTCGGGGCGTGTGCCGGCAACCCGAAGTGGTCCCACGCTCTTGAAAAGGACATTCACATGACGAACCCCACCGCTCGAACGTCGCGGTCATCGACGTACCCGCGCACCGTTGCGCTGCTGTTGTCGGTGCTCGCACTCCTGACCGCTGGCCTTGCTCCGGCGCACAGCATTCCCACGAACCACCCCTCGGCCGCGAGGCCGACCGTCGTCCTGGTCCACGGCTCCTGGGCCGACGCGGCAAGCTGGACACGCGTCATCACCACGCTGCACAGCGACGGGTACAAGGTTCGCGCGCTGCCGAACCCGCTCCGGTCGCTGTCCGGCGACGCCGCCTCGGTCCGGGCGTTCCTCGACACCATCCCGGGTCCTGTCGTCCTGGTCGGGCACTCCTACGGCGGCGCCGTCATCACCAACGCCGCCACCGGTGCCCCGAACGTCGAGGCGCTGGTCTACATCAACGCGTTCCAGCCCGACGCCGGCGAGAGCGTCGTCCAGCTCGCCGGACCCGACTCCGCACTGTCCGCAGATCCGACCACGATCTTCGACTTCGTTCCCGCCACCCTTCCACCCACGCCGGACACCGAGGTCTACCTGAAGCGGTCCACCGTGTTCACCTCGTTCGCCACCGGGCTCGACGGTGTCCACAAGACCCTCGTCCACGCGACACAGCGGCCTGCCACGCTCACCGCCCTCAACGAGCCGTCGGCCGAACCCGCCTGGGCAACGATCCCGTCCTGGACCCTGATCGGCACTCAGGACGAGATCATCCCCGCCAGCGTTCAGCGCACGATGGCCGAGCGCGCCGGGTCGAAGGTCACCGAGTACAACGCCGGACACGTCGGCCTCATGACGAACCCCGGCGTTGTCGCCCGCATCATCGAGCGAGCAGCCGCCTCCTGACCACCACCCGGTCTCAGACCGGCCGGCGTCCCGGACGCGCGCGAGCACTCGCGTCCGGGGCGCCGGGTTCTGCTCGTCGTGAGGTCTTGAAGGCGTTGCCCTGGAACGGCCGGGGGCGGATGTCACGTGCCCGGCTCCAGCTCGGTCACATCGGTATGCCCAACATCTCTCCCATCGACACCGTCGACGACCTACGTGAACATCTCCAGTGGGCCGTTGAACTGGAGCATTCCACGCTCCCGCCGTACTTGTGCGCCCTCTACTCGCTCGATCCGGCCCGAAATCCCGAAGCGGTCGAAGTCGTCACCAGCGTCTTCGTCGAGGAGATGCTCCACCTCACCCTCGCCGCGAACTTGCTCAACGCCGTCGGTGGCGCCCCGCTCATCGACGCGCCGCGGATGTTGCCCGGGTACCCCACGACGCTCCCGCACGGCGACCGCTCCTTCGCGGTGTCGCTCGTGTCATTCGGACGAGAGGCACTGGAGCTGTTCCTACGAATCGAACAGCCGTCGCCAGTCGCCGCGCCGGCCGAAAGCGACGGCTACGAGACCATCGGGCAGTTCTACGCCGCCATCCGTTCCGGCCTCCTGACCCTCTGCAGCCGTCTGGGGGAGGCAGCCGTCTTCACTGGGAGGCCAGCCCGACAAGCCACGGACCAGCAGTTCTACGGCGGCGCCGGCCGGATCGTCGCCGTCACCGACCTCCCCACCGCACTCCAGGCACTCGACGAGATCGTCGAACAGGGCGAAGGCACCGCACACCACGACGTGTGGGACGGCGACCAGGACATGTTCCACCCCGAACGAGACGAGGTCGGCCACTACTACCGCTTCGTTGAACTGAAGACCGGCCGACGATTCCGGCGGGGCGACACCCCCACCACCGGGCCCACCGGCGACCCGATCCACATCGACTGGGACGGCGTCCACACCATGCCGAGCAACCCACGCACCACCGACCATCCGCCGGGCAGCGCCGTGCGGGTCGCGCAGGAAGAGTTCAACCACACCTACTCTGCACTCCTTCATCTCCTGGAGCGCGCCTTCAACGGCAGCCCCCGGCTGCTGCCGGTCGCGACCGGCGAGATGTATGGACTGCGCGCCCAGGCACTCGCGTTGTTCGAAATCGGCTCCGGCCCGACGTTCGAGTACGTCTTCCCCGCCGACCGGCGATGGCGCAGCGGAGACTCCCGCCGCATCGAGGTCCTGCCTGACGGTCCGTACTTGCTGTACGGCCAGATCCCGCTCCGACGGAAGGTGAAGGTCGTCGCCCCGGAGAACGACGACTCTCTCGACTGGCACCGCACCGAAACGATCGCCACCGAGGAGACCTACGCGCTGTGCCGGTGCGGCCGGTCGGGCGCAAAGCCGTTCTGCGACGGTTCCCACGCCCGCACCAGCTTCGACGGCACCGAGACCGCCAAGACCGGCAGCTACACCGACCGGATGTGGAGTCAAGAAGGCGAAGGCATCTCGATACGCCGCGTCGGAAGCCTGTGCATGCACGCCGCGTTCTGCGTCGGGCGGGCCAAGCAGCTCGACGACTGGCTGCCCGACACCACCGACTCCGACGCCCGTGCCCACGTCATGTGGATGGTCGACCGGTGCCCCTCCGGCTCGTACACCTACGCCCTCCAACCCGACGCAGAAGCGATCGAGCCCGACCTGCCGGTGGCGGTCTCGGTGATCGAGGAAGAGCACGGCCTGGCCAGTGCCCTGTGGGTCACGGGCGGCATCCCCATTCTTCGCGCGGACGGTCAACCGTGCGAGACCCGGAATCGGGTCATGCTGTGCCGCTGCGGACAATCGGGCAACAAGCCACTGTGCGACGGCACGCACCGCAGCATCAACTTCCGCGAGTAGTGCCCTCTGCGGCGCTTCTCCCGTCCGAGTGCTCGAGCTCCGCCGATGACTCCGCGGGGGACTTCGCCGAGGACTCGGTCTTCTCGAACGCCACCACGGCGTCGTGAAGGCTGTGCAGGCGGGTCTCGTAGGCGGCACGCCCCGGTTCGTCATCACCCTCGAGGTCGGCGCTCGCCTCGACCTCGGTGATCTCCACGTCGATCTCGACATGCAGCGGGTTGGGTTCGGGGTTCATGATCGTCCTCCTCTGTTCAGGCGGACCGCTGCAGGGCGGCCTCGGGTGGCCGGTACGTCCGCCGGCGTTTCCGCTGGATCGTGAATGCCGCGTGCTGAGCGAAAAGCTCCGCCAAGGGCGACACATCGCCCAGACGGACGGCCGCCAAGAACGCGTCGGTCAGACGCCGGTGGAGATCTGCAGCGACGGGTCGGTCCGCGCCGACTTGGACCCGGTGCTGCGCGCGGTGCGCCAATTGGCGCGCATTCGTCGCGGTTGTCCGCAGCAGGTGTGCGATCTCGTCGTAGGGGTAGTCGAATCCTTTGCGCAGAACGTACGCCGCGAGCTCGGCCGGGCTCAATCGCGCCATCAGCACGCGCAGGGTTTCCTTGACCGCCAATGCCTGTTCGACCCGGAAGGTGGGGTCTTCGCCGAGGTCACCCCTCGCGGTCTCCGGGGCGTCCATGGGCGTCTCGTGGCGATACGGAGCTGACTGGACCACGTTGATCGCCAGGCGGGTCGTGGTCGTGGTCAAGAACGCTGCGGGGTTCCTGATCTCGTCCCGATCCGTGCGCTGCCACCGCAGCCACGCCTCCTGGACCACGTCCTCGGCGAGCGAAGGGTCGCCGGTGACACGAAGGGCGATGCCGTACAGGCTCACCCGCTGCGAGAGGAAGACGCCCAATGCATGGTCGAGCTCCTCGGTGACACCCTCGCAGGGCTCGGTATCTGTCGTCTCCAGGCTAGGTGCGGACATCGTGGACTCCCGTTCTTGGTCGACTCAAGGCTGCGATGTGCTCACCCTCCGCCGCCCCGGTGACCCTCCGCGCCACGGAGAGTCCGTAGTCATTCCGTGGTCACGACCGAGACCACGGAATGACTACGGACCGGGGCCGTGGCCGGGCCGGGTCAGCACGCCCGGGGTCGCCGATTCAGTCTTCCCAGTCCAGGTCACCGTGCCTGATCCGGTAGACGCGGTAAGGCTCTCCTGCCGGCTGGTCGAGGTCGATGACCCACTCCATGCCGATCCGCACGACGGTTCCGAGTGCGCGCACGTTGCCGGGCTGGACGATCGCGAACACCTCCTGGACGCCGCCCTCGTGCATCGCCCAGCGGACCAACGCGTCGGCGGCCTCCGTGGCGTACCCGTTCCCCCATTCGCCAGGAGCCAGCGCCCACGCGATCGCCACGCTCTCGCTCGCGTGTGGAGCCGGCTGCAGGGACAGACCGCCCACGACTTCGGGGCTTGAGCGCAGGTGCACAGCCCAGCGCCCCAGACATCCCGCACTCGCACTGTCGGCCGCGACCCACGTGGCCAGCAGCGTCTCCAAGCCGTCTGAAGCCCCGACCACGGTGACTGGAGGCAGCCATCGGGTCACCGCAGGTGCCGCGTAGATCGAACGGGCGCCTTCGAGGTCCTCAGTTGTCCAGGGCCGCAGCTCGAGCCGCGGAGTTTCGATGGTTCTGTTCATGGCCCACCGACCAGACAGCCCACCCCCGCGTGACCGTGACGGCGGACTACACAGAGGGCCTGCATGAGCGTGCGGTGGTCTCGTCACGTCAGCTGGCCGCCTGTCGGTCGACCACGCGACACCGCTCACTCAGGTCCGCTCGTGCCGCCCGTTGTCACACCGCGGGCCGCCGTCCGGTCGTCCCCATAGACCCATCCACTGCCTGGAACGGACCTACGGCGCTCCCGCGCCGCGTGACCAGGCTCAAATCTGCACCTGACAGGAGAATCCTCATGAGTGACAAAGCCCCGACAGTCGTCCTCGTGCACGGCGCGTTCGCCGAGTCCACAAGCTGGAACGGCGTCATCGAGAGCCTGCACGGCGCCGGCGTCGACGTCATCGCCGCCGCGAACCCGCTTCGCAGTGTCACCGATGACGCCGCCTACCTCCGCGACGTCATCGCCGGCCTCGACGGACCCGTGCTGCTGGTCGGCCACTCCTACGGCGGCATGGTGATCACCGAGGCCGGCGCCGACAACCCGAACGTCATCGGGCTCGTCTACGTCGCTGCGTTCGCACCCGACTCCGGCGAAAGCGCCTTCCAGATCTCCACCCTTCACCCGGGCAGCACCCTCGGCGAGGCGCTCACCGCCTACCCGGTCAGCACCGGCGGCAACGAGCTTGCCATCCGCATCGACGCGTACCCGGGGCAGTTCGCTGCCGATCTTCCCCTCCCAGTCGCAGGGAAGATGGCCCGCACTCAGCGGCCCGTGACTGAGTACGCCCTCCGCGAGGGCTTGCCCACCAGCACTCCTGCATGGCGGACCGTGCCGTCCTGGTTCGTCCTGGCCGAGCTGGACCGCAACATCCCGGTCGCCGTGCAGCGCGACCTGGCCGTCCGCGCCGACGCGCGCGGTTTCCGCGAGGTCGAGGGCGCCTCGCACGCAGTCGCGGTCTCGTGTCCCGACGAGGTCGCCGAGACGATCATCGAGGCGCTCGCCGTCTGCGCTGCGGCCGACGCCGCTTGAGCCGGTGGCCACGCCGAGGGGTCTGTCATGTCTGGTCATCGACGAAGCGGGTTGAACCGCCGCGTCGTTCCCGTGACCGGACAACGCGCCCCGGGCTGGGTACTTCGGGGCACGTCACAGGCACACCTGGCCAGGTTGCTTCACGAGCTCGCAGGACGTGCGGCCCGAGGCACAACCGTGATTCGCGTCCGCGGTACGCCTTCCGAACGGAACGTCGCCTTCGCAGGCCTGCGACGAGTGTGCGCTCCGCTGCTCACCCGGATCGGCGACCTTCCGCAGGCTCAGCGCGACGTCCTCCAGCACGTGATCGGACCGCTTGCGAACAACCCCGCTCCGAATTCTGTCCACCTCGGCCTCGCCGTCCTCACCTTGCTCACGCCACGCACCGCCGGCGACGCCGTGTTGGTGCTCGTCGAGAACGCTGAGCAGGTCGACGACGCCTCCCTCGACGTGCTTGCGTTCGTCGCGCGCACCGTCCTGGCAGAACCCATCACGATCGCCTTCACGGTCCGCGAACCCGCAGGTGCGTTCCCTTTGCTCGACCTTCCCCAGATCCAGACTGACAGCGACACGGGCCCCACCTCCGTGGGACAGCTTCTCGAGCCGCTGTTCGCTCGCACTGAGGCAATCGCGAACGCCCGCCCGTGGGCGTCCGAGCCCCTCCATCGCGATGACACTCGTCCCGCATGTCCTTGCTTGAATCGAGTGTGGGAGCACTACGCGCTCCGATGGGAGACATTGCCGTCGGCAGCGCGGATGCTGGTCCTACTGGCCTCGGCTGATCCGGCGGCCACCCCGGCCGTGCTTCGGCGAGCCGCAGCTGTACTTGACCTCCCGTGGGACCTGGGCCCGGCCGAATCCGCGGGCCTCGTCCTCCCAAACAGCGAGCTGCGGTTCGTCCACCCGCTGGCAGCCTCGGCGGTCTACACCCGGGCCAGTCCAGGCCACCGCCGTACAGCACACGCGGCCCTGTCCCGGGCCAGCGACCCAGCGCAGGCGGATCACCGGACATGGCATGCCGCTTGCGCCGCCCCTGGCCCCGACGAAGAGATCGCCGCCGCGCTCGAGGAGTCTGCAGAACGTGCCCGGCGTCGCGGCGACCCGGGTGGCGCCGCACGCCTGCTCACGCACGCCGCCGCGATGACCCCAGACTCGTCCCGACGAGGTACCCGCGCGCTCGCAGCAGCGGAGGGGCATCTCTCCACCAACGCACTCGACGAGGCAGCCGGGCTGATCGCCGTGGCCACCACGTGCAGGCTCGAGAACACCGAGCAGGCACGACTCGCACGCTTGCGCGCTCGCGCGCTCCTCGCACTCCGCAGCGCTCCTGAGGCCGGGGCCCTCCTGCTGGTGCACGCGGCCGAACAGCTTGCCGCCGTGGAAGTCGCCCCGAGTAGCGCCATGGCCTCCGCAGTGCAGTCTGCTGCCCGGCAGACCTATCTGGAGGCGCTGAGCGCAACGGCGCTCGCCGGGCACGTCCAGGGTTCGGGCGGCGCACACGCGGTCGCCGCCTCAGCGCGTCATCACGTGGTCGGCCGGCCGGTGACGCCAACCGACCTCCTTCTCGATGGGCTGTCGACGCTTTTCACCGACTTCCCCCACCATGGCGTCGTGGCCGTACGCCGCGCGCTGGCCCCGTTCGCGGCAGAGACCCCTCGAGGCGACGACGCCACCACCCAGTGGCTCATGCTGGCGCCGCTGGCCCAGCAGACCTTCATCCACCACCTGTGGGACTTCCCAGCATGGGCGCGACTGTCGAGTCGGGCTACTCGCCTTGCTCGCGTCGTCGGCGACCTGAGCATCCTGCCTGTGGAGCTCATGTGCTCGGCCGGCGCGCACCTGCATTGCGGCAATGTCGCCACCGCGGCCGCACTCGTCGCCGAAGCCGACTCCATCAGCGCCGCGACCGGAACCGCGCCCTATACCGACGCGGCCCTCATCGTTGCCGCTTGGCGCGGCGAGGAAGACCATGTGCTGCGGTTGGTCGATGAGGGCCGAGACGGCGGGATGCTGCACGGGGAGCTCTCGCTCCGCGGCGTCATGGGCTACGCCTCGGGAGTTCTCTACAACGGGCTGAGCCGCTACGACCTCGCCATGGAGGCGACCCGAGACGGGTTCGAACACGACGAGTTCAACTTCACCGGCTGGTCGCTGGCCGAGCACATCGAGGCGGCGGCCCGAGTTGGAGACCGAGCCGCGGCTACAGGTTCGCTCCACCAGCTGGCCGAGCACACCCGACCCGCCGACACCGCCTGGGCCCACGGCATCCAAGCCCGCTGCGAGGCTCTCGTCGCCGCCGGCCACCAGGCCGAGGAGAAGTTCCAGCAAGCCCGGTACGACCTCTCCCAGGCGGGGATCGAGATTCAGGTGGCGCGTACCCACCTTCTCTACGGCGAATGGCTGCTGCAACGGCCCGGGCGCAGCATCGACGCCGAGGATGAGCTCCGCACCGCACACCGCCAGTTCACCGCCATGCACGCGGACGCCTTCGCCGCACGGGCAGGACGAGCGCTCACATCGTCCGGGCTTGCCGTACCCTCCTACAACTCCGGATTGGTCGTCACACTGACACCACAAGAGCTCCAGATCGCGCAGCGCGCCGCCCGCAGCCTCACCAGCCAAGCGATAGCGGCCGAACTCTTCCTCAGCGTGCAGACCGTCGAGTTTCACCTGCAGCAGGCGTTCGCCAAGCTCAACGTCCACGATCTGCTCCAGCTACGCGAGATCGTTCCGACAAGCGACGACCCAAGGGAATAGTCGGCACCTCTCCGGCGCGCCCACGCCCGACCCGTCCGCCACCCCGCCGCCACCCCGCCGCCGGCTCGCGTCGCGACGGCAGGTGCCATGTGAGGGGTTCCGTCAAGCTCAGGTCTTCAGCGCTTCGCGAGGTCGCTGGGTTCCGTCGACGCCATGGAGTCCGCAGTGACAGCGGCCGTCACGGTGAGCGCAACCAGACAGATGCCGGCGACGAGACCGACCCGGTCCGCGACGACCACAACGGCGGCGAGGGCCAGGAGTGCCACGACCGTCGATGGTCGGAACCGCGCCGTCCCTGCGGGCACGCGTAGGACCTCGACCATCACGATGACCACGGTGACCGGGATCCCGACCGCGGCCACGGCGCCGTGGACGCTGAGGTGGCCTGCGTGCCCGACACTGGCGGCGACAGCGACCTCCAATCCTGCCCCGAGCGCGGCGAGAGCAGCGAAAGGAAGGTAGTGACCGTAACCCCACACGAATGACCACTGCCGCCGCCCCTCGAGGCCTGCACCAGCCGGGACGGCGAAGTAGAGCCACCACAGATCCGCGACGATCACGAGGCTGGCCGTCGACACGGCGAGCAGCGCTGGACCTGCGGAATCCTCGACGACCGCAACCACCGCGGTCGTCCCGGCGAACACGCTCTCGCCGAGCAGGAGGATGGTGAACAGTGAGTAGCGCTCCGCGATGTGGTGCGGGTGCCAGCTGGTCGGACCGCGCAGCTCGGCCCAGATAGGCACCAGGAGCTCGAGGACGGCCAGCACTAGGAACGTCGCCACCGCGGCTCGGCCATCGAGCCCGAGCCGGCCCAGCCACAGTACGGTCAGCACGGCCAAGCCGCCGGCGTAGCGCAGCGCGGTCCCTCGGCCGGCCGAGTGCTCGATCGCGGCGCGGATCCACAGGCCCAGCAGTCCGACCCGCATGATCGCGTACCCGAGGGTGACGGCGGTGTAGACGCCCTCGTCGAAGGCGCGGCCGGTGCCGGCGGCGAGCGTGAGGACGCCGGCCATCTGGACGAAGGTCGCGAGCCGGTAGGTCACGTCGTCGGTGTCGTAGGCGGAGGCGAACCAGGTGAAGTTCATCCAGGCCCACCAGATGGCGAAGAAGACCATCAGGAACGGGCCGACGGCCGACGGCGCGTGGCCGTCGACCGTCGCGTGCGCGAGCCGGGCCGCGAGCTGGGCGACCGCGGCGACGAAGGTGAGGTCGAACAGCAGCTCCAGCGGCGTTGCCGTCCGGTTCGCCTCGTCCACCGGGCGGGCGCACATCACCCGGCGCACAGTCAGCTGCCGTTCGCTCGCGAGTAGAAGTGCCGGCGGAACGCCAGCCACCAACGTTCGAGCCGCCGCGGCGGAGTGAGGATCCGCGCCAGCTCTCGTCGCTCCCAGTCCTCCAGCATGATTGCGCAGTCGCCGATCTCAGGTAGATGCCGTTGACGACGGAGCCCCGGGTGCCGCGGCGGGAGCGGAGCCACCGTCGGTCTCGTTCTCGCCTACTGCATGCGCGACGACAACAGCCTCACGGAACGCCCGGGTGACGTACTCAGGCACCGGCAACCCGTGGTCGCGGGCCCAGAGGAGCTCACGCTCGGCGCGGATGACCTGGGCAGCGAATCCGTCGAGGTCACGGTCGATGCCGAGTCGCCCGATCACGTCGCCGAACCGCGCCCGCTGCACATCGTTGCTCACACCCACGGGCGAGAACGATTGGCTACGCATCCGGCGGGTCAGCCAGCGCTGCCAAGGCGACAGCTCGTTCCACAGGCCGCGCGCAGACATCAGATAGAAGGCGTAGTGGCCGGGTTCCTGGCGTCGAATCGGTGCCAGGACGGTGCGGGCGACCGCGTCCTCCCCGAGCTCGAGCACCCCGTCGTGGAGGAGGTTGTAGGCCAGGACCGCGGAGCGTTCGGTGGCCATGCCGGTCATGTAGTACAGCATGCGGCTGACGTCCTGCATGGATTCGAGGTGGCCGAGAGCTCCCAGCACCTTGAGCTTGACGCTGACCGACGTCAGGTCGGCCGGTTCGGGGACGCCACCGAGGTGGCGGTGGAGCTCATCGAGGATCTGCCCGTGCCGTTCCTCCTGCGGGTGCCACACGTCCTGGTAGAAGTGCCGGTCGATCTCGGGCGGGTTCGGGATCAGCGTCTCGAGCTCGAGCACGTTGCGCTCGACCTCGAGCTCTACGCGCGCCATGTACGCAAGGACCGGGCCATAGCGGCCACGGAGCGCAGTCGGATCTCGCACGGTGAAGTCGACCGACGCGACATCGATAGGTGGGTGGGCCAGCGCGATCCGTTCGACGTGCTGACGCAGCCGAGCCTCTACCCCGATACGCAATGCAGTGCTCACCATGCGCTCCCGCACATTCGGGCAGCGGCAGTACGGGTGGGCAGCTGGCGCGGGGAGGGGACGCGGCGATTCGACCGGATGGTGAGGCTCATCGGTTCCTCTTTCTGGATAGAGGTTGTTGAACCGACCGCGCAGCCATGGCGATCGTGACGAGCACTGCTCACCGCCGGGTGCCCATCGCGGCAGCCGTAGGCCGGTGGAGGCTAGGCCGAGGTCGACGCCGTCTTGGGAAGCGCGGGGGCGATCTCTCTGCGCGAGGAGATGCCGAGCTTGGAGTAGACCTTACGGAGGTGCCATTCGATCGTGTGAGGGCTGAGGAAGAGCCGGGCACCGATCTCGGGGTTGCTGAGGCCTTCGCCTGCTAAGCGAGCTATCTGCTCCTCTTGAGCGGTGAGGTCGGTTCGACGGACCGCAGACCGTTTGCGAACCGTGGCCCCCGTGGCTTTGAGCTCGCGACGAGCGCGTTCAGCGAATGCTTCCGCGCCGAACTGCGTCAGTAGCTCGTAAGCCTTGCCGAGTTGCGTGCGGGCGTCTCCGCGGCGATCCTCCCGGTGCAGCCACTCGCCGTACAAGAGGTGCGTGCGCGCCAGGCCGACCCGGACGTCGGTCCGCGAGAGCCTCTCGATCCCTTCTCGGTAGAGGCCTTCCGCCAGTGGCCCTTTGCTGAGGAGTGCGCGGGAGCTCGCTTCGACACCGAGCGCCCATTCCGTACCGCTGGTCTGGGTCGCAGCAATGAGCTCCTCGAGCGCCTCGTTGGCCACCTGTGTTGCGCCTGTTCGTGCGGACGCCTCGACCAGTTCGGCCAAGGCCCAGCGCGGTGCGCCGTAGTCCTGCGGCTGCGCGGCGGCCGCTCGGGCCGCAGAGGCTGCCTCCTCGTACTGCGCGAGACCGTTGCAGAGCACCGAGTGGTGGTATCGCGCGACGGTGACGCCGAGTCCCTGGCCCAACGCGGTCGCACCCTCGACGGTCCCCTCGATGAGTGCGCGTGCCTCGCCTTCGCGGCCACGAATGGCGGCGAGCGCAAGCATGCCGAATGGCGGTTGGTTGCCTCCGATGGCCGCACTCACCGTCGCCACCTCATCGATGAGCAACGACGCGGTTGCCAGCTCCCCGGCGAAGACGTGAGTGACAGCGCATGAGTCGAGAGCAAGAGGAAGCTCGCTGAGTGCACCGGTGTCGCGGGTGATCGCGACGTGTCGTGCCGCGACAGCGTGCCAGCGCCCGAGGTCCCAGAGGTCAGCAGCGAGGATCCCTGCGAGCAGCAACCAGCGTTGCGATTGCTGAGTGGAGGTGTCTTCCTCGCTGAGGATTTTGAGGACTGCCGAAACGCTCGGCATCGAGGCTGAGTAGCCATCAGCGAGACGCGTCGCAAGTGCGTCCAGCAGCAGGTCAGGAGCGAGCGACCCATCTGAGAGCGGAGCGGCGCGTGCCGCCATGCCGACTGCGCGCCCGCTGGGGTTGTGCGCCAGGCTGCCGGCGAAGATCGCGGCGGACACGGCCTCGAGGTAGGTCTCACGGGCCAGCACGACGTCGAACCGATCGAACTGCCGGGCAGCGGAGAGCAGCAGGGGAGTGGCCTCGTTACCACGCCCGTGGGCCAACGCGATCTGGGCGTTGAGCAAGTTCGTGCGTGCGTCCCTGAAATCGTCGTACGGGCCGGCCTCTGCGATCCTCAGAAGAGCGGCGGCCTCCTCGAAGGCACCGGCGTGGATCTTGGCTTGCGCTGCATCCAGCGCGCGCTGCGATCGCCGTCCGGGATCGGGCGTCAGCGTCGTCGCGGTCTCCAGGAAGGCGGCCATCGCCGCAACTCCACCGCGTGCCCGAGCCCGCGCTGCCGATCGTTCCAACTCAATGGCTACGTCCTCGTCCGGGCCAGGCGAGGCCTGGGCACGATGCCACGCTCGGCGATCGGGATCGACGTCCATGTCGGTCGACTCAGCGAGCACCCGATGCGCCTCCTGCCGGTCAGTCACGGAGGCGGTCCGGTAGACCGCTGAACGCACGAGTGGGTGCCGAAACCGCACGTTCGTGCCGACGGCAACCAGTTCCGCCGCGTCGCCATGCGACAGCGCAGAGTGGAGATCGACCCCTAGGCGCTCGGCAGCACGCCGCAGCAATGCCGCGTCGCCCACCGGATCAGCGGCCGCTGTGACGAGGATCCGCCGAGTGTCATCCGGAAGAGATTCCACACGGCGGTGGAATCCTTGTTCGATCTGACCCCGCACGGGCCGCGCGTCAGCTTTTCCGACTCCTTCGGTGAGCTCGGCCGCGGTCAACCCGTAGGGCAACTCGAGGAGGGCCAGCGGATTGCCACGGGCCTCGGCCAGGATGCGGTCGCGCACGGCGTGGTCCAAGCGTCCGGGAACGACCGAGTCGAGCAGTTGACGTGCTGCGCTTCTGGGGAGGCCCGTGACCGTCAGCTCCGGGAGACCGGCGAGAACCTCGTCGAGTGCTTTGTGACGGACGGCGAAGACGATCAGAACAGATTCTGCGAGCAGCCGGCGTGCAACAAAAGCGAGTGTGAGCGCCGATGCCTGGTCCATCCACTGCGTGTCGTCGACGATGCAGATCAGAGGCTGCTTCTCCGCGGCGGCCGCGAGCAGACCCAGTGCGGCGAGGCCGACCAGGAATCGGTCGGGGACATCGCCCGTGCGCAGGCCAAAGGCCGTGGCGAGTGCGTTCGCCTGGGGCTCGGGAAGGCGATGCAGCCCCGTGAGCAAGGGTCCGCACAGTTGGTGGAGGCCGGCATAAGAGAGCTCCATCTCCGACTGGACGCCGGTAGCGGTCAGCGTCCTGCACCCCGATGAATGCTCGAGAAGGTACTGCAAGAGCTCGGTCTTCCCAATCCCCGCTTCCCCGCGGAGAACCATGCTTGCGCTACGACCAGCCTTGACCCCCGACACGAGGTCGTCCAGGGCATGACACTCTTCTCGCCGCCCCAGCAAACCGCTCGAATCTACAGGTGCCACTATCCCCCTCCGGACCTGATAATAGACCGAGGCGACGAGTGATGGGCTTCCTTCTTCTACCGCTCGAGGTACGCGCGGTCGGCCAGCGATGCCACGGGCAATAGGTACCAGTGCCCGTGAAGGCACCGCAGCCGGGCATGCTCGACCGGCCCGTCGGTGCTCTCCATGACCGCGCGCCACTCCACTTCAGCGGGTGCGTCGCAGTCGGGGCACCGGGTCAGGTCGAGGCTCATGGCTGCACTTCCTCGTCGGATCTCCGGATCAGGCGGGCTGAGGCAGCCACCGAGGTCCGTACGTCCGGGCTCAACGGTGCGTGGACCTCGGTGTAGCCCCCGTCGGGACCCCGTATGAGCCGGCCGGTCTCATAGCCGTACCTGACGGACTCGCGCTGGCGCGCCCGGAGCTCGCGGCACATCGCGACCGTGACCACGTAGGCGAGGACGGGCCCGAGGACAAGGGCGGTCCGCAGCGCGTACACCTGGGTCTCGAAGCTGACGTGAAAGATCGTGGCGCCGATGTCCGTGCTCGCCGAGAGCCACAGGATCCCGAAGAAGACGAACCCCGCGACGCCCAGGCCGGTACGCCGAGGGCGGTCCCGTGGCCGGTCGAGGAGGTGGTGCACAGTCCGGTCGCCGGTGACCCGCTCCTCGATCAGCGGGTAGAGCATCAGCGCACCGAGGAACGCCGCCGCGACCAGCTCGGGGACAAGCACTGAGAGTGCCCAGGTGTGGCCCAGCCAGGAGAAGTCCCAGCTGGGCGGCACGAGCCGGAGCGACCCGTCGAGCCAGGCGGTGTACCAGTCGGGCTGGCTGCCGGCCGAGGCACTGGTCGGGCTCGCCGGGCCATAGCGCCAGATCGGAGCGACCGTGAGCAGCCCACCCATGGCCACCAGCAGACCGCAGGTGAGCAGGAACGTCCCGGTTACTCGGGCGGCGACGGCAGGCCAGGGCAGGCCGACCAGGTTGTTCGCGGTGCGCCCACGGCCGGGAAGCTGGGCAGGTCGGGTACGCCGGACGAGACGCAGCCGGAGGGACAGCACGACTGCGAGCAGCACGGGGATCACGACGGCGTGTAGCCAGTACAGGCGCGGCACCACGTCGCTGGGGAACTCGCCGCCGAAGATCAGCAGGGTCAGCCAGCTGCCGAGGAACGGCGTCCCGATCAGGATGCCCTCGAAAATCCGCAGCCCGGTCCCGGAGAGCGCGTCGTCGGGGAGCCCGTAGCCGCTCCAGCCGGCGCCGAGGGCGAGGAGGAAGGTCGCGACCAGCAGTACCCACGCGAGCCGGCGCGGTCGCCGGAACGCGCCGGTGAAGAACGCGGTCCCGATCTGCAGCATCAGCGACGCTGGCAGCACGAGAGCCGCCCAGTGATGGGTCTGCCGGACGAGCAGCCCGCCGTTGACCTCGAGCGAGTAGTGGAGCATCGAGTCGTACGCCCGGGAGACCTCCACACCGCGCAACGGGGCATAGCTGCCTTGGTAGATGACGGGCTCGACCGAGGGGTCGTAGGCCACCGTCAGCAGGATGCCGGTGAACGCCAGGACCACGAGGCAGGCCGCGGAGATCGCTGCGAAGAGTGCAGCCCATAGGTTCGGGACCGCCCGGTGGGCGAGGCGACCGTATGTCTCCGCGTACCGCAGCCGGTGCCGGCGGGAGCGGACGACGGTCTTGGTGGTCGGGGTGGCGGCCCGTTCGTCGGGTGTCGTCGTGGTCATCATCTCTCCGGGCTCACTCCACCAGCTTGCCGATGCTGGAGACGTCGACGATCAGCTGAGAGATCTCATCGGGCACGGCGGCGATCGGCTCACGGACGACGCCGTCGGCCGGCGACCAGACCAGGTTGACCTGGAACGCTGGGTCCGTCGCCGGGTAGTCGCTGCGGTTGTGGCATCCGCGGGTCTCGCGCCGTTCGAGCGCCGAAGCCAGGGTCGCACGCGCGGCCAGCAGCGAGGCCTTGAGGTCGAAGGCGTGGGCGAGGCCGGCGAACCCGGCGATGTCGGGGTATATGCCGAGCGACGCCGCCCGGCCCTCGATCTCGTCGATGCCCTGCAGTCCCTGCTTCAGGCCGGTCTCGTCGCGGACCACGCCCGCATGCTCTGTCATGGTGTTGCGGACGGCCCGCTGCAGGGCGCGTACGTTCTCCCGGCCGTCGGCGGCCAGCAGCCCACGGATCTCCTCGCGCGCCTGGCCCTCGGCTTCGTGCGAGCGCCGGTGGACCACCAGACCGGCAGAGTACGCAGCGGCGGCCCGCCCGACGATCCGGCCGTAGACCAGCAGCTCGACCAGCGAGTTGCCGCCGAGCCGGTTGGCCCCATGAAGCCCGCTGGAGGCTTCGCCGATGGCGTACAGGCCGTCGACGCCGGTGCCGTGGTCCTCGTGGCGCACCCAGACTCCGCCCATCGAGTAGTGGGCGGTCGGGGCGACCTCCATCGGCTCGGCGGTGATGTCGAGCATCTGCAGCTCAAGCATCTGCTGGCGGAGCCGGGGCAGGCGGGTCATGATGGTCTCGCGGGACAGGTGGGAGACGTCGAGCCAGACCCCACCTTGCGGCGTACCACGGCCCTCCTTGATTTCGGTGAACCCGGCGAGCGCGACCCGGTCACGCGTGGAGAGCTCCATCCGCTTGGGGTCGTAGCGCTCCATGTACCGCTCGCCGAGTGCGTTGCGTAGCACCCCGCCCTCGCCGCGGGCCGCCTCCGAGACCAGCGTGCCGGCCGCGTTCTCCGGCTCGAGGATGCCCGAGGGGTGGAACTGCACCAGTTCGGCATCGCGCAGCCGTGCGCCCGCGTCGGCGGCGAGCCGGAAGGAGTCGCCGGTGTTCTCGTCGCGTCGCGAGGACGTATGCCTCCAGATCCTGGTGTGCCCGCCGGCGGCCAGGATCACGGCGTCGGCGTGGATGAGGTATCGGGTGCCGTCGACGAGGTCGAAGCCGTATGCGCCGGAGACGGTGTTGTCGTCGGTCAGGATGCGGGTGACGTACAGGCTGTCCAGGATCGGGATCTGCAGCTGCTCGGCCCGGCCGATGAGCGCCCGCTGGATCTCCAGGCCGGTGTAGTCCCCGGCGAAGGCGGTCCGCCGGTACTTGTGGGCGCCGAAGAAGCGCTGCGAGATCCGGCCGTCGTCCTCGCGGGCGAGCTGCATGCCGAAGCGGACGAGGTCGCCGATGGCCTGCTCGGCGCCGCGGGTGACGACCTCGACGGTGCGTGGGTCGGCGAGGTAGTAGCTTTCCTTGATGGTGTCGGCCGCGTGCTGCTGCCAGCTGTCGGCCGAGTCCATCGTGCCGAGCGCGGCGTTGATGCCGCCGGCCGCGAGGGACGTGTGCGCGTCCAGGCGGGGCCGTTTGCCGAGCGCCAGCACGTCCACCCCGTGCTCGGCCAGCTCGATCGCGGCCCGCAGGCCGGCTCCTCCGGTGCCGATGACGAGCACGCTCGTCGTGATCCGTCGCTCCTCCGCGCGCATGGTGTCCCCTCGATGTCCGTGGCCACTCCTCACGTGGCGTGTGCTCCTTCGACCGGGTGGGGGCTCGGTTCGTGACGATGTCACGCCGAGCGACACGGGTCGGTCGTATCGAGTGACCTGCCTGTCCGAACGGAACGGGCAGGAAAGGTATCCACACGACAACGAAGGAGTGATGCGCGATGAGGATCGTGGTCATCGGTGGAAGCGGGCTCGTGGGCTCGAAGGTCGTCAAGCTGCTGGGCGAGCACGGGCACGACGCTGTCGCAGCCTCGCTCGAGACGGGCTGCAACGTCATTACTGGTGAGGGTCTCGACGTGGCGCTCGAGGGCGCCGACGTCGTGGTCGACGTGTCGAACTCACCCTCGTTCGCGGATGAGGACGTGATGCGGTTCTTCACCACCTCAACCGAGAACCAGGTCGCCGCCGAGAAGAAGGCGGGGGTCAGACACCACGTCGCGCTATCGATCGTCGGGTGCGACCGGGCGCCGGACAGTGGCTACCTGCGGGCCAAGGTTGCGCAGGAGGCGCTGGTGGAGAAGTCGGACGTGGCGTACTCGATCGTGCGGGCGACCCAGTTCTTCGAGTTCGGCAAGGCGATCGCCGACTCGGCCACCGTCGGGGACGAGGTGCATCTCCCGCCGGTCGGCTTCCAGCCGATCGCCTCCGAAGACGTCGCGCGGCTCGTGGGGCGTACCGCGGCGGGCAGCCCGGTCAACGGGGTCGTCGAGATCGGTGGGCCGCAGCGCTACCGCTTCGACGAGTTCGTCGCCGCGGCGCTGAAGAGGGTCGGTGACCTGAGGCGGGTCGTCACCGACCCGCAGGCGCCGTACTTCGGCCAGGTGCTCGCCGACGGCACGCTCGTGCCTGGCGAGCGTGCCGAGCTCGGCACGACGACGTACGAGACGTTCGTGCAGGCGATGTCGCAGCGCTGAGTTTCTGGTTTGGCCTGTCACATCGGCGGCCGCTGCCCGGTCGCAAGCGTATGGACACTGTCAACCAGGCGGCGGCCGGCAGGCCCGCGCGCATCGTCATCGTCGGCGGCGGATATGCCGGCTTCTACACGGCGAGGAAGCTGGAGAAGCACCTGCGGCGCGGTGAGGCGGTCGTCACCGTCGTCGACCCGCTTCCGTACATGACCTACCAGCCGTTCCTCCCGGAGGTCGCCGCCGGGTCGGTCGAGGCCCGCCATGCCGTCGTCTCCCTGCGCCGGCACCTACGGCGTACGCATGTGGTGAGCGGAGCGGTGACCTCGATCGACCACGCCCACCGCACCCTCCAGGTGCACCTCATCGGTGGTGGGGAGACTCCGCTGGAGTACGACGAGGTGGTCGTCACGACGGGCAGCATCACGCGTACGTTCCCGGTGCCCGGCATCCCCGATGAGGCGATCGGGCTGAAGAGGATCGAGGAGGCGGTCGCGATCCGCGACACGATGCTGACCTCGCTCGACATCGCCGCGAACCTTCCGTCGGGGCCCGACCGAGAGAGGTTGCTGACTGTGACCGTTGTCGGTGGCGGGTTCGCCGGGGTCGAGGGTTTCGGCGAGCTTCTCGGCCTGGCGCGAGCCGTCGTCGGTCGCCGCTACGGCATCGCGCGCAACGAGCTCCGCTTTCACCTCGTCGAGGCGTCCGACCGGATCCTTCCCGAGGTCACGCCGGACGTGAGCGCCTGGGTCACGCGCAAGCTGCGCGCCAGGGGCGCGCACGTGCACCTGAACACGACGGCGACCTCCGTCTCCGACAGCGTCGTCGAACTCGCGAGCGGGGAGAGCTTCGAGTCCGGGCTGGTCATCTGGGCGGTCGGGCTCACAGCCACCCCCGTGATCGCCAACCGGACCGACCTGCCGACGACCGCTCGCGGCTTCATCGAGGTGCGGCCGGACCTGCAGGTCGGCACCGAGGCCGCGCCGGTCGCGGGCGCGTGGGCGGCAGGTGACGCGGCGGCCGTGCCGGACCTGGTCGTCGGCGGCAAGGCGGTCACCCCGCCGAACGCCCAGCATGCCGTACGCCAGGCCAAGCGGCTCGCCAAGAACATCACCGCCTCGCTGCGCGGGCGTCGTACGCGGCCGTACCGGCATGCCAATCTCGGGGTTATCGCGACGCTCGGGCTCGGCTGGGGCGTCTTCCAGAGCGGCCCGTTCTTGATCAAGGGCTTCCCGGCCTGGCTGATCCACCGGGCCTACCACGTCATGGTGATCCCCACCTGGGAGCGGAAGCTGCGGGTGCTCTCGGTCTGGCTGCTGGCGGCGGTACTCGGCCGCGACATCGTCTCGCTGCGCTCGGTGCAGCAGCCGGGCTACGGTTTCCGGCACCAGGGGCAGGTCTGGTTCCCCGACGCCCGTCGCCGGCCGGTCGAGGCGCCGATCGTCGAGACCACTGCTCCGGTCGGGAGCCGCATTCACAGCGACTGAGGTTTCCCCCGTACGCGCGGGCGCGGGTGACGACAGGGCGTCGGTCGCCCCCGGTTCGGAAGGTCTATTCCCAGGGGGTCACCGAGATGACCCAGGAGAGCCGCCGACGCCACGTCACCAGGTCGTCATCCGTGAAAGGCGGCCTCGGGGGAGGTGCGTCCTCGGGGGCCGGCTCACCGAGGATGAGCGGTCGCGCGCCTGCCAGGAGCAGGTTGCACAGCAGCTCGCTGCCGACGTCGCTGACACTCGGCCTCTCGCACTCCGGGCATTCATAGATCAGCTCGCCGCGGGCCGTCGCGGCGACATCGACGCGCAGCACCACGCTGCCCAGGCGCACAGTGATGTCGGTGAGGCATCGGGGACAGGTGATCAAGATCGTTGTCATCGGCATCGCCTTTCCGCTCTGTTCCACTCTTTCGACCGGGTGCGTAGATGCGTTGTGACGACCGGCGGACATGAGCCCGATCACGCCGGTTCCCAGCGGGCGGGCAGGGTGGTCGTGGAAGCCCAGGGACTGACGACCAGATGTCTGTCCCGAAGCGGACGATGGTGGCAGGTGCTTCATGCGGCTGCGGCCAACGAGCCGGGTACCGGGGGCGGGATACAACCGCATGTCTCGCTGCACGGCAGGTATGTGTGGCTCGCGTGTCCGCATCGGGGGCACGGGGGATCGTGTGACAGGTGCGGATGCCTGGTGGTTTCCGGGATGTCCCACATGTTCAAGTCCTCCTGGTCCGGCCGGACCGTTCCGGTGATGACTCCTGAACTGAGCGCGGTGATGAGGACCGCCACAGTGGCGGTTGGCCGTTGCTCCTACCGCGACGACACGCAAGGTGTGTTCGTCTCGCTGCGACGTTCCTCTACCTTCTCGACCGAGCCGCGGACCCCGGCGTGACGTCACATCCGGCCGGGAAGCCCGGTCGCTGAGGGTGGCGGAGCGAGGGTCGAGTCGCAGGTAAGGGCGAGACTCACCGGGTTTCACCGGGGCGGACCGAGACGTGGGTCCGGCAGGCCGGAAGCAGAGAGCGACTGGACCCGCTCGTCACCCTCCTCCGCCGACTACGAACTGCCGATCACCGTGACAGCAGGCAGGCTGCATGGTCTCGCAGGTGCTGCACCACACGAGTACGGCTGGCGCTGCGTCCCGACCTTCCTGGGATGAGTGGCTGTGGTGGGGTCGTTCGCTCACGCCGCTAGGCGAACGAGCCATTCGTCCACCGAGGTTGTGCCGACCCTGAGATCCGGGAGCAGGGCAGTGTCGCCGGGTTCGAAGACTGTGCCCAGATACTCGGCGGTGTGGTCCACGACCACGTGGCGTAGGTCGCCATTGGCTCGCATCATCCGCGTGGCCAGCTCGGGGAGGGGGAGCGTCTCCGGGCCGGCGACTTCGATCAATCCGTGCCGGGGAGCGGCGGCGATGGTGCGGGCGACCACGCGAGCCAGGTCGAGGGCGGCGACTGGCTGGAGGGTCAGGTTCGGGACGCGCGGGGCCCCCAGTTCCGGATCCGTGAGCACGCTGTACCTCAGTGCCTCGAGCACGCTCGTAGACCTCACGATGCTGAACGGACCACCGTGGTCGCGAACCAGACGCTCCTGCTCCTGCTTTCCGCGGAAGTAGTGGCTGTTCACGCGGTCGACGCCTAGGACGGACAGCAGCAGGTGGTGTTTGACGCCCGCTGCCTCCCCGGCGCGCAACAGATTGGTCGTGGCAGTGCCGAAGAATTTCTCGGCCTCCGAGTAGGGGATTGCAGCGGGGAGGTTCATGGTGTCGATGACCACGTCCGCGTTTGCGAACGCCTCAGCGAGACCGAGACCAGTGAGGGCATCGATGCCGTGACGTGGCGAGGCGACGACGACCGAGTACCCCTGGTCGTCCAGCGCCCGAGCTATGCGCGATCCGATGCGTCCGGCACCGCCGGCGATGACGATCTTCATGTCTAGTTGACCGCGCACCTGGACGTTCTGTGACAACCGAGACATCACTCCGCCGCCCTGCGGACTTACGTGGCACGAGAAGCTCGCGTCGGTCGGTTGCCTTCACCACCCTTGGGAACGCTGACCCCGAGGTCTGTGTCACGCGCAGCACGGCTGTCCGGTCGTACTCATTGTCTGGATCAGCCACCTCCCGAGAACAGGACAATCACCCGCCGGTCCGGACTCGGTGCTCTCGGTCGCCGATCCGAACTCCGTCACTCGCATCAGTCACCGACGCCGTCCGCGCCACCGGCTGACCCCCAACTCGCCACACATGGAAGGGAACCATGATGAACAAGCACTACTTGGAGCCCGAAGCTCAGCGACTGACTGACGCCACCGCGCAGCCGCCGTACTTCTACGAGATGACGCCTGAGGAAGCCCGCAAGGTCCTCGATGACGTGCAGGCACAGCCCATCGACATGCCCGACGTCGACGAGAAGTGGATCTCGGTCCCGGCGCCGGTCGGCGACGTCCGTGTCCGCATCGTCAAGCCGGTTGGCAGCACGGGGGCGCTCCCCGCGATCCTCTATATCCACGGCGGCGGCTGGGTGCTCGGCAACGCTGGAACCCACGACCGGCTGGTTCGCGACCTCGCCACCGGCGTCGACGCCGCGGTGGTGTTCGTCGAGTACGACCGCTCGCCCGAGGCCCGCTACCCGGTCGCGATCGAGCAGGCCTACGCCACTGCGCAGTGGATCACTTCCCGTGGCGCCGGAGAGGGCATCGACGCGACTCGCATCGCAGTCGCCGGTGACTCCGTCGGGGGCAACATGGCTGCGGCCGTGGCGATCATGGCCAAACAGCGCGGCGACGTGACCTTCTGCCACCAGTCGCTCTACTACCCGGTCACCGACGCGGCACAGGAAACCGACAGCTACGTCGAGTTCGCCGACGGCCCGTTCCTGCTCGCCAAGTCGATGGCGTGGTTCTGGAACGCCTATCTTCCCGACGAGGACACGCGCGGCGAGATCACGGCATCGCCGCTGAGGGCGACGCTCGAGGAGCTCGCCGGCCTACCCGAGGCGTTCGTCGTCGTCGACGAGAACGACGTGCTGCGCGACGAGGGTGAGGCTTACGCCCGCCGCCTCATCGAGGCAGGCGTACGCACGACGACCGTCCGATACAACGCGACGATCCACGACTTCATGATGCTCAACCCGCTGCGTAGTTCGGCCGCATCCACGGGCGCGATCGAGCAGGCAGTCCAGGTCATCCGCAAGGCCTTCACGGCCTGAGCTCGCCCACGCGATGGGCCGATCGTTGTGGTCGGATGATTTGGCAGTTCGTCGGCTTGCGGGCTCCGTCGGAGTGGATGCGTTTGGAACGCCAGGACTGGTCACGGCGATCAGCGAAGCGGCTGCGGCCTCCGCCACGAGAGACGGATAGCAGACGTCGTCGAGAAGGCGGCGATGCGGAACCGCGCGTTGGCGGCCGACCGCATTGTCGATCTCCACTTTGCATTCGGCGACGTCTTCCGTCTCGCCCGGTTGGAAGTTTGGGAACCGGGCGCGGTCGCGCTTGGCAATCGGTCGACCGTCGTGGTGGGCGTGGAACAATATGCGGATAGATGAGCTAATCCCGCTCTTCACTGCCATCCGGTCTGAACTCCCCGAGTCCGTCGGTGCGTGGCAGATCTCGGCGATGACCGGTGCAGCTCATGCAATCCTCGATCCCGTCGGCCGTCCTGTGCACGCTTGCGCTCCTCGGCTGGGATCTCGCCGAGCCGCTCGCGCACTTGCGTGAAAGCATGCAGCGAGCTCGTGCCGTGGCTGAGTTACTCGATCATTCTGATCCCGCTAGTGAACTCCTGGCGGTCGCCAATTTCCCGACAGGGGATAGAGACGACGATGTCGACGAGGAGATCAGTCGCACCATCCTGGCGCTTGCCGAAGAATTGGGCTTGTCAGTGAAAGACGCGCAGGTGGACAGGGCGGACCGGCCTCAGCTCAGGTGCCCGACAACGAACTTCCGCGGCTTCCCCGCCGGCGGCAACATCGGCGGCTCGTCTCAGCGCTCTGTCAGCAATGACGGACCCAGAACGTAAAATTCATGCCGAATCTAGTCCCACGTGAGTCCCACGGGGCTTGAAAATCGAAGCGGCCCTTGACCATGTTCATGCAGGTCAAGGGCCGAATTCGCGTGGTGGACGATACTGGGTTTGAACCAGTGACCTCTTCCGTGTCAAGGAAGCGCGCTACCGCTGCGCCAATCGTCCGGGGTTATTCAGTTTATATCAGGGTGGTGCTTCGAGGTGGGTACGGGATTTGAACCCGTGTACACGGATTTGCAGTCCGTTGCCTCGCCTCTCGGCCAACCCACCGCTGGAGGCAATGCCTCCGGTGGAGACCTACTCCGAGCGGACGACGAGGCTCGAACTCGCGACCTCAACCTTGGCAAGGTTGCGCTCTACCAACTGAGCTACGTCCGCTTGCTGCTTCGGACCCGGTTTCCCGTGCCCTTGGCGACGAGAAGAACATTATCGGAGCCGCTGCCCGAGGCCAAATCCGGGGTCACCTGCGTGTCATTCACCTGTCATCTCGACGACCACACCGGCGCGCTTTCCCGGCTCTGACCAGGGACGTTTTAGAGTTGCCGCATGCGCGCGTGGATCGATGGTCAGCTTCTCGACAACCCGGCCGCCCCGGCGGTCTCCATCAGAGACCACGGTCTGGTGGTCGGCGACGGCGTCTTCGAGACGCTCAAGGTGATCAAGGACCAGCCGTTCGCGCTCGCCCTCCACCTCGACCGCCTCGAGCGCTCCGCGAGCGGCCTCGGTCTACCCACCCCCGACCGCTCGCTCATCACCAAGGGTGTGGAGGCAGTGCTGGGCGCGGCGCCGACTGCGTACGGACGGCTGCGGATCACCGTCACGGGCGGGCCGGCCCCGTTCGGGTCCGGGCGTGCGGACGTGGCGCCCACGATCATCATCGGCCTCGAGGACGCGGAGCCCAACCCGACCGAGACCAAGGTCGTCAGCGTGCCGTGGCGCCGCAACGAGCACGGTGCGACGACCGGCCTGAAGACGACGTCGTACGCCGAAAACGTCATCGCCCTCGCCGAGGCCCGCAAGCACGGGGCCAGCGAGGCGATCTTCGCCAACACCGTGGGCGATCTGTGCGAGGGCACCGGGAGCAACATCTTCTACGTGCTCGACGGCGCACTCAAGACTCCGAGGCTCTCCAGCGGCCCGCTGGCCGGGATCACCCGCGCCCTGGTGCTGGAGTGGTTCGGCGCGGAAGAGACCGACGAGCCGCTGGCCGAGGTCGAGGAGTACGCCTCGGAGGTCTTCCTCACCTCCAGCCTGCGCGACGTCCAGGCTGTGACCGAGTGGGGCACGCGCACCCTCCCGCACGGCCCGGTCACCCGGGCGGCGCAGGAGGCGTGGCGTACGAACGAGCCGAGCCTGCTCGGCCTCTGACCTGCCTGACGCCGAGCTCAGCCCGTGAAGAGCTGTGCCGCGCGGCGCAGGGTCTCGATGACTCCGTAGGCCAGCGGGATCCCAACCAGAGCCCAGGCACCTGCGATCTTGGCCTTCATGCTGCGCTCCTCTCGGTCTCGGTGGAGTCGGCGGGCTTCGGCTCGTGGAACCGGTCGGGGACCTGGTGCACCAGCAGGTTGGCGATGAAGCCGACCGCGAGGACGCCGACCATGGTCAGCAGCGCGGGCCGGTAGGCGGCCGCGGTGAGCGTGCCGGGTTCACCCTGCGCGTCGAGGAAGGCGTTGATGATGAGCGGCCCGGCGATGCCGGCGGCCGACCAGGCGGTCAGCAGCCGGCCGTGGATGGCGCCGACCTGGAAGGTGCCGAAGAGGTCGCGCAGGTAGGCGGGGACGGTGGCGAAGCCGCCGCCGTAGAAGGACAGGATCACGACGGCGAGCAGCACGAACAGTGCCATCGAGGTGTCGCCGATGGTCGCCAGGAGGAGATAGAGCACCAGTCCGACCCCGAGATACATCATGTAGATCGGCTTGCGGCCGATGACGTCGGAGGTCGAGGACCAGATGAACCGGCCGCTCATGTTGGCGATGGAGAGCAGCCCGACGAAGCCGCCGGCCGCGACCGCGCTGACGGAGGAGACTCCGTCGGTGCGGAAGAAGTCCTGGATCATCGGGGCCGCTTGCTCGAGGATGCCGATGCCGGCGGTGACGTTGCAGAAGAGGACGATCCACACCAGCCAGAACGACCGGGTCCTGATCGCGTTGTTCGCCGAGACGCTCGCCGTGGTGACGAGCTTCTTCTGCTTCACACTGGCCGGGTCCCAGCCCGCCGGCGTCCAGCCCTCCGGTGGTACGCGGACAGTGGCTGCGCCGAAGGACATGAAGACCAGGTAGACGACACCGAGGGTGAGGAACAGCATCATCACCGCATGGCCGTCGGGGACGGTGCTGGCGTCACCGGTGTAGGACGGGTCGTAGAGCGCGAGCAGCCGGCCGCTCAGCGGGCTGGCGATCATCGCGCCTCCGCCGAAGCCCATGATCGCCATGCCGGTGGCCAGGCCCGGGCGGTCCGGGAACCATTTGATCAGCGTGGAGACGGGGGAGATGTAGCCGATCCCGAGTCCGATGCCGCCGATGACGCCGTAGCCGAGGTAGACCAGCCACAGCTGGCCGGTGCCGATGCCGAGGGCGCCGACGAAGAAGCCGGAGGACCAGAAGATCGCGGCCGCGGTCATCGCCGCCCGCGGTCCGTTGCGGTCGACCCAGGTGCCCATCACCGCGGCCGAGAGGCCGAGCATCACGATCGCGATCGAGAAGATCACCCCGATCGCGGTCTGGCTCGTGTCGAAGTGCTCGACCAGGGCAGTCTTGTAGACGCTGGTGGCGTACACCTGGCCGATGCAGAGGTGGACGGCGAGGGCGGCGGGCGGGATGAGCCAGCGACTGAAGCCGGGGCCGGCCACGGTTCGCTCGCGAGAAAGGAAAGCTGGCAGCACTGTGACCTCCGAGAGGATGCGGGTGACGCACATCACTACCACAGTTGACGTGGCAACGGCGAGGAATTGCTTCCGGCCAGCGAAAGAACGAACCCTCCAGCCCCGGAGAATCCGGGACGGGAGGGTTCGTGAACGAATGAGCAGGCGGGCGGAGTGCCTACTCAGCGTCGAACGAGCTGCCCAGCAGGTCTGCGATCAGCGCGTCGAGATCCAGGTGCTGGCTCTCGGAGCCGACCGGGACGGCCGAGAAGGACTTGCCGAGGAACGTCTGCACCTCGCGCGAGTCGGCGGTCGCGATCAGGCGGCCGTCGGGGGAGCTGAAGTCGAAGACGGCGACGGCCTTCGCGTCCTCGTCGATGCTGGGGTAGATCTTCACGTCGCCCTCACCGGCGGGGGCGGCCAGGCCCTGCAGCATCAGCGTGCGGGACACGACCCACTCGACGTCACCGGCGCCGGAGTGGAAGGTCAGGCTCACTGCGTACGGGTCGTTCTCGCGGTAGCCGAGGGTCGTCGGCACCTCCACGGTCCGGCCCCACGGGTCGAGGCACGAGATCTTGATGTCCTGCTGCACTGCCGGGTGCTTGATGTCGCTCATTCGTCCGCTCCTTCTTGGTGGTCTTGCCAAGGAGACGGAGACGTACGCGGCTGATGATGCCGTTTCTACAAACTTTCTGAATGGAGTTGTGGAGACCTGTGTCACACCCGCGCGAGCGCGGCTTCCAGGCGGGCAACGGGGGAGGCGAGGTTGTAGGTCGCGGCGAGCTCGTGCAGGCGTGCCGGGTCGGCCGGAGCGCTCGGCAGAGCGGTGCCGGTGCGGTCCAGCGGGATGTCCCGAGCGACCGCCACGACCTTCGGCGCGACCGCCAGATACTCGACGGCGTCGATGAACTTCTGCCGCTGCGCCTTGGTGATCGGCGTGGTCGGGTCGGCGACGGCGGCCACGATCCCCTCGAGGTCCCCGTACTGCTCGAGCAGCTTGGCGGCGGTCTTCTCGCCGACGCCCTTCACCCCCGGCAGCCCGTCGGAGGTGTCGCCACGCATCGTGGCGAAGTCGGCGTACTGCGCGGCGCTGATGCCGTACTTGGCGAGCACCCACTTCTCGTCGACCAGATCCGGGTCGCTCACGCCCCGGGTCGGGTAGAGGATGCGTACGCCGGCAGCGTCATCGACGAGCTGGAAGAGGTCGCGGTCGCCGGTGACGACATCGACTGGCATCCCGGCGTCGGTCGCGAGGGTGCCGATCACGTCGTCGGCCTCGTAGCCGTCGGCGCCGATGACGCAGATCCCGGCCGCGGCGAGCACCTCGCGGATGATCGGCACCTGGACCTGCAGCGGGTCGGGCACCTCCTCGACGTCGGGGGCGGTCTCGAGCTCCTCGACCACCCGGTGCGCCTTGTAGGAGGGGATCAGGTCGACCCGCCACTGCGGGCGCCAGTCGTTGTCCCAGCAGCACACCAGGTCGGTGGGGGAGTAGTCGTTGACCAGCCGGGAGATGAACTCCAGCAGGCCGCGGACGGCGTTGACCGGAGTGCCGTCCTCGGCTCGGATGTCGGGTACGCCGAAGAAGGCGCGGAAGTAGAGCGACGCGGTGTCCAGCAGGAGCATTCGAGGTTCAGCCACGCTGTGCACACTATCCGCTGACACAGAGCGTGAGCCTGATCCGTGAATCGGTACGCGCCGCCGGCCGCGATGAGACTCTGGCGCCCGGCTGTTGTCGAACGCGGCGACCGGAAATCTTTCCACAGCAACCACTTTTTTGGACGTTACGGCGGAGATATTGCTGTTGTGGGTACGCTGTCGCCGTGACTGCAGCTGAGATCGAGGCCACCGACCGTAAAATCCTCCAACTTCTCGCGGAGGACGGTCGGATGTCCTACACAGACCTGGGCAAGGCGACCGGCCTGTCGACCTCGGCGGTGCATCAGCGCGTCAAGCGGCTCGAGCAGCGTGGTCTCATCACCGGCTACGGGGCCACCGTCAACTACGCCGCGATCGGCGTGCCGCTGACCGCGTTCGTGGCGGTGCAGCCCATGGACCCCTCCCAGCCCGACGACACCCCTGAGCGGGTGGCCGACCTCCACGAGGTCGAGGCCTGCTGGTCCATCGCCGGTGTCGAGTCCTACATGCTCAAGGTGCGCGTCGCCACGCCCGAGGCGCTCGAGGAGCTGCTCGGCCGGATCCGCTCGGTCGCCAACGTGTCCACGCGCACCACGATCGCGATGTACACCTACTACGAGAACCGCCCCACCATGACGCACTGAGACCCGGCGCCACAGCGCCGGGTCCCAGTCACGCTCGGGTCACTCCCCGTGCGTACGCCACCACTCCTGGCCCGACTCGGGCAGGGTGTGGATCGGGTCGTAGTACTCGTAGGTCCTGGTCAGCGCCTCGGAGTCCGACGCCTCGATCGAGGTGCGGTAGTTCTTGGTCCAGTAGGAGATGCCGCGCTCGGTGTCGTAGTCGGCGATCTGGTGGACCCAGCGCTTGCCGACGAAAGGTACGTCGCACACGATGCGCGGGGTGGCGAACCCGGGCAGGTAGCCCATGATGTCGTGCTGCAGCCGCTGCGCGTCGGCGACCGAGACCCGCCAGTGCTCGCTGAACGGGATCATGTCGCACATGTAGAAGTAGTAGGGCATGATCTGCGCGCCGTCGAGCAGGCGGAAGCTCAGGTCGAGCAGGCTGTGGCTGTCGGCGTTGACACCGGCCAGCAGCACGCCCTGGTTGCGTACGTCGCGAACCCCGGCCGCCAGCAGCGCCTTGGACGCCTCGGCGACCAGCGGCGTGACCGAGTTGGCGTGGTTGGCGTGGGTGTGGATCGCCAGCGAGACGCCGCGCTCGCGGGCGATGGTGGTCACCCGGTTCATCCCCTCCAGGAGCGGCTCCTGGAGCCAGTGCTGGGGGAGACCGATCAGGCCCTTGGTGGCCAGCCGGATGTCCCGGATGTTGTCGATCGCCATCAGCTTGGTGAGGAAGTCCTCCAGCCGCGGCCAGGGCAGGTTGGCGACGTCGCCGCCGGAGACGACCACATCGCGCACCTGCGGGGTGTTGCGGAGGTACTCGAGCATCGCCTCGTGGCGGTCGACCGGCTTGCCGGTGAGCTTGAGCTTGTCGATGACCGGGGTCGAGTTGCCGACCAGGTCCATCCGGGTGCAGTGGCCGCAGTACTGCGGGCAGGTGGAGAGCAGCTCGGCGAGCACCTTCGTCGGGTAGCGGTGGGTCAGCCCCTCGGCGACCCACATGTCGTGCTCGTGCAGCGAGTCACGGCTCGCCTGCGGGTGTGACGGCCAGTCGGTGCGGCGGTCGGAGAAGACCGGGATCATGTAGTGCCGGATCGGGTCTGCGTAGAACGCCGCGGTGAACTCTTCGCCGGCCGACGCGCCCGAGGGCACCATCGTGTTGACCATCTGCGGCGGCACCAGCATCGACATCGTCGCCCGCTCGGCCATGTCGCGCTCGAGGTCGGCGTAGAACCGCTCGTCGAGGAGGTCGCCCATCAAGGCGCGCATCTGGCGGACGTTCTTGATGCAGTTGACGCGCTGCCACTGCACGTCGCGCCACTGCTCGTCGGTGATGTCGGCCCAGCCTGGGAACCGGGTCCAGTCGGGTTCGACCAGCTCTACGCGCTGGTAGGCGTAGGGCTGTCCGTCTCGGGTCGTAGGCTCGATGGTTGCCGTCATGTTCTCCACCATAGCGGGAGATCCTGCGGCATCTGCAACCATCGGCCGCAATTCTTCCCGCGACCGCTGGTAGGGTCCGCCGTGAGATGGACGCAAGGAGGCGTACGACGATGACCACTTCTGACCCGACAGGCCTGCACCGAGTGCTCGATGAGCCGGTGAGCGGCTCGTTGCCGCTGCCCCAGGCCGCCCGGAGACTCGACACCCGCAAGACCTTGTGGCCCGACGAGGTGCGGATCCGGGTGGAGCGTCTGAACCTGGACGCCGCCTCGTTCCGGCAGCTCGAGTCCGTGCACGACGGCGACGGAGAGGCCGTGCGCCGCGAGGTGCTCGACATCGTCGCCGAGCGCGGCAAGATGCAGAACCCGGTGACCGGGTCGGGCGGCATGCTCGTCGGTGTCGTCGAGGAGGTCGGACCTGAGTCACCGCTGGGGCTGAAGGTCGGGGACCGGGTCGCGACGCTGGTGTCGCTGACCCTGACGCCGTTGGTGATCGAGGACGGGCTCGCCGGCTGGGGCGGTGACTCCGAGCAGGTGCCCTGCGACGGCTACGCCATCCTCTTCGGCCGCTCGATCGCAGCCGTCCTGCCCGACGACCTCGCCCCCGAGCTCGCGCTGTCGGTGATGGACGTGTGCGGTGCCCCGGCACTGACCCGGCGAGTCGTCTCGGAGCGCTACGCAGGTGGCGTCGTCGCGGTGATCGGTGGCGGCGGCAAGTCAGGATCGCTGTCGCTGGCCGCGGCCCGCGACGCGGGAGCCGGCCACCTGATCGGCATCGTCCCGACCGAACCCGAGGCCGAACGCCTGCGCGAGGCGGGTTTGGCCGACGAGGTCGTGATCGCCGACGCCCGCAACCCGGTGGCGCTGCGCGACGCGGTCGCCAAGGCTGGCGGGCCCGCCGACGTCACCGTGGTGTGCGTGGATGTGCCCGGCTGCGAGGGCGGAGCCATCCTCGCCACCGCCGACCGGGGCACCGTCGTCTTCTTCTCGATGGCCACCTCCTTCTCCGCCGCCGCGCTCGGCGCCGAGGGCCTCGCCGCCGACGTCACGATGCTCGTCGGCAACGGCTACGTCCCCGGACACGCCGCCTACGCCCTGGATCTTCTCCGCGCCAATGCCGGGGTCCGGGCACTGTTCGAAGGAAGACTGGAACTGTGAGACTCGAACTGGACCCACGCACGATCGCCCAGGCCCGCGCGCTGGCCGCCAAGGTCGGCGACCCGATTGTCGAGATGGCCAAGAAGCACACCACGGTCGCCGTCGAGCGAGCCACGCTGCGGCTGGCCGGGCTCTCCGGCGCCGACCCGGACGGCACCCCGTGGGTGAACCACCTGGTCGACGCGGTGCGCGCCGACATCGGGCTGGAGCACGGCGTCGCGCTGCCGGTGTGGCAGGCGCTGGCCGCCCACGGCAACGATCTCTCGCGGCTCGCCGAGGAAGCTGCCGCCGGTCAGGTGACCTTCCACCTGCCCGAGGGTGCCGAGGCCGAGCTGGCCGCGAAGCACGCCCGCGAGGCGGTCGGGGTCGGCATCGCGCGCCTCGACGCCAGCCGGGTGGCGCGCGAGCGGATGATCGCCGAGATCGGCGACGCACCTCGCAAGCCGTGGATCTACCTGATCGTCGCGACCGGTGACATCTACGAGGACATCCCGCAGGCGCAGGCGGCCGCACGCGAGGGCGCCGACATCATCGCGGTGATCCGCTCGACCGGCCAGTCGCTGCTCGACTACGTGCCCGAGGGCGCGACCCGGGAGGGGTTCGCCGGGACGTACGCGACCCAGGAGAACTTCCGGCTGATGCGGGCCGCGCTCGATGAGACGAGCCGTGAGCTCGGCCGCTACGTGCGGCTCACCAACTACGCGAGCGGCCTGTGCATGCCCGAGATCGCCGCGCTGGCGGGCATGGAGCGTCTCGACATGATGCTCAACGACTCGATGTACGGGATCCTGTTCCGCGACATCAACCCGGTGCGTACGTTCGTCGACCAGCGGCTCTCGCGCCAGATCCACGCGCGGGCGGGGATCATCATCAACACCGGCGAGGACAACTACCTCACCACCGCCGACGCGGTCGAGGCGGCGCACACGGTGACCACCTCGCAGCTGCTCAACGAGTACTTCGCCAAGGAGGCTGGTCTCGAGGACTGGCAGCTGGGTCTGGGCCACGCGTTCGAGATCAATCCCGACGTACCGGACTCGTTCCGTCTCGAGCTCGCGCACGCGCTGCTGGCGAAGACGATCTTCCCGGACGCCCCGCTGAAGTGGATGCCCCCGACCCGGCACATGACCGGCGACATCTTCAAGGGCTACCTGCTCGACGGGTTCTTCAACCTGGCCGGCGCGATGACCGACCAGGGCATCCTGCTGGTCGGGATGATGACCGAGGCGGTGGTGACGCCGTGGATCTCCGACCGCGACCTGGCCCTGCAGAACGTCCGGTACGTCATGGACGCGGCCGGACGCCTCGGCGAGGACTTCCACCCGGCCCCCGACGGGTTCATCGCCAACCGGGCGCGCGAGGTCCTGGGGGAGTCGATCGACCTGCTCGGGAAGATCATCGACGAGCCCAACGGGCTCCTCGACGCGATCGCGGACGGCACCTTCGGCCTGATGAAGCGCCCGGCCGACGCCGGTAAGGGACTCGAGGGCGTGGCCGTGAAGTCCGAGGCGTACTACAACCCCGCGAGCACCATTCTGGAGGGCGAGGAATGACCATCATCAGGCCGTACGGCGACACCACGGGCGACGGGATGGTGCAGCTCTCCTTCACGTTGCCGATCAAGCACAGCAAGGTCGCCGACGGCGCCGCGCTGCAGCTGGCCAACAAGATGGGCATGGAGCCGGCGATGGTCGTCCACTCCAAGCCGATGGGCGACGACTTCACCTTCTTCGTCGTCTACGGGCAGGTGAACCATCTCGTCGACACCGACAAGGTGCAGGTCGTCGAGCGTGACTTCCCGCTGCTGACGCCGAAGGAGGCCAACGCGGTGATCAAGGAGACGCTGCGGCGCCCGATGGTCGTCGTCGGCGCCTGCATCGGCACCGACGCCCACACCGTCGGGATCGACGCGATCCTCAACATCAAGGGGTTCGCGGGGGAGAAGGGGCTGGAGTACTACAAGGAGATCGAGGTCGTGAACCTCGGCGCCCAGGTCTCGGTGCCGTCCCTGGTCGAGGCTGCCGTCACCCGGCGCGCCGACGCCGTGCTCGTCTCCCAGGTCGTCACCCAGCGTGACGCGCACCTGCTCAACACCCGGGAGATGTCGGCGGCGTTCCGTGAGGCCTATCCGGCGGGGGAGCGGCCGCTCCTGGTCGCCGGCGGTCCACGATTCGACGAGTCGATGACTTCCGAGCTCGGCGTCGACCGCATCTTCGGCCGCGGCACCACCCCTGCCGAGGTCGCCTCCTACCTCGTCCACCGCACCACCTCGAAGGAGCCCGCGGCATGAGCAGTCCCAAGATCGGCCCTGAGATCGGCACCAAGGTCGTCCACCGCCGCTACGTGCCCTACTCCCACGCCCACTACGCCGGGAACCTCGTCGACGGGGCCTACAGCCTGGGGCTGTTCGGCGACGTCGCGACCGAGATGTGCATCCTCACCGACGGCGACGAGGGTCTGTTCGCCTCCTACGACGACGTGCAGTTCAAGGCACCCGTGCGTGCCGGCGACGTCCTGGAGATCACCTGCGAGCTGATCAAGGCCGGGAGCCGGTCCCGGGTGATGGAGTTCGCCGTGTACGTCGTGGCTCGAGGAGCCGCGACCGAGGCCCATCCTGGGGCCGCTGAGATCCTGGGGGAGCCACTCCTGGCCACCTCCGCGCGCGGTACAGTCGTCGTTCCATGAGTGCCGTAACGAGTACGCGAAGGCGACACGCCGAAGTTCCTCGATAATTCGTCACTTTCTCGCGCTCCACAGGCTGTGGTTGACCTGCGAAAACATATGTTTCCGCAGGTCAGGGCCGTGTTGACTTCTGCGGATCCAGCGGGTGATGGTGGCAACGTTCGCTCATGCAGAGTTGCGGTCGGCGGACCGGCGCTCGACGAAGCGGGTCGGGGGGTGTCGAGCCAGGCATGCCTTCGACGCGTTTTCGTGGGCGCGGTCAACGGCCGCGAGGGCAACGCGGGAGGGCCAAGGCGCCCTTAGACAACGATCGTCCCCCTGTCTCCAGCAGGGATCGGAACGGCCCGAAGATCGTCTTGGTGCTCCCGCGCCTCTGCTGATTGGCATTCGAGCATGTGACCAACGGCCGGATATCCTGTGATCTCCACCCCCATTCCTTGACAAGGCCGGCGTACGTGACGAACGAGCAGCTTCCACCCTGGACCGAGATCGGCCGGGCGGTGATGGTCATCCCGACCTACAACGAGGCGGACAACCTCGCCTGGATCGTCGGGCGGCTACGCAAGGCGCAGCCACGTGTCGATGTGCTGATCGTCGATGACGGATCACCCGACGGCACCGGCACGATCGCCAACGAGCTGGCCGACAACGACGAGCAGATCCACGTGCTGCACCGCACCGAGAAGGCCGGGCTGGGGGCTGCGTATCTGCACGGGTTCGGCTGGGCCCTCGAGCAGGGCTACGACGTCGTGGGGGAGATGGACGCCGACGGCTCGCACCAGCCCGAGGAGCTCCACCTGCTGCTCGAGGCGCTCACCTCCGCCGACCTGGTGATCGGTGCCCGCTGGATCCGCGGCGGCTCGGTGGTCAACTGGCCGCTGTCGCGACGCGTGCTGTCAGTCGGCGGCAATTTCTACGTCCGGCTCCTGCTCGGCATCGGCGTCCACGACGCCACCGCGGGCTACCGCCTCTTCCGGCGTACGACGCTGGAGAAGCTGCAGCTGAACAGCGTCGAGTCGACCGGCTATGTCTTCCAGACCGAGATGGTGACGCGTACGCTGCGGGCCGGCCTGACCGTCAAGGAGGTCCCGATCCAGTTCATCGAGCGGGTCCGGGGCGAGTCGAAGATGAGCCCTGCGGTCGCCGCCGAGTCGATGCGCCGGGTGACCCGCTGGGGCCTGTCCGAACGCCGCGACCAGCTGCTCCGCCTGCTGCGCCGATTCGGGCTGGACCGTTTCATGGGAGGCCGTGGATGACGACGCGACGCCGCCGGTTCTCCTGGGTGCTGGTGCTGCTGTTCCTGGTGATGCCGCTGGCCGAGCTGTTCGTGCTCATCCAGGTCGGCCAGGTCATCGGCGTGTGGTGGACGATCCTGCTGCTGGTCGCCGACTCGATCTTCGGTGCCTGGCTGATGCGCCGCGAGGGCTCCCGAGCCTGGTCCGCGCTGTCCACGGCGCTGTCCTCGGGCAAGCTCCCGTCCAACGAGATCGCCGACGGCGCGCTGATCCTGCTCGGCGGCGCGCTGATGCTCAGCCCCGGGTTCGTGACCGACATCTTCGGAATCGTGCTGATCCTGCCGTTCACGCGGCCGTTCTTCCGCCGCATCCTGGCCAAGGTCGTGCAGAAGCGCTTGGTGACCGCCGCGATGCCCTCCACGTTCGGTGCTGCAGCCAGGCCACGCAACGACGACATCGTCACCGGCGAGGTCATCGACAAGGACAACCTGGCCTGACGATCTGGCCCGAGATACGCCGATGGCGGCCTTCCAGTTGGAAGGCCGCCATCGGCGTATCTGGCTGTGTCAGAAGTCAGGCGTTGGCCTTCTTCTTCCCCGGTCCCTTGCGGTGCAGGTGAGCCGGGCCGATCTCGCCACCGCGAAGCAGGTCGAGGCGCTCCTTGAGGATGTCCTCGAGCTCCTTCTCCGAGCGCCGCTCCAGGAGCATGTCCCAGTGCGTACGCGCCGGCTTCTCGGCCTTCTCCTCCGGCTTGGCACCGGAGAGGTTGAGAGCTTCCATGCCGCAGCGCGGGCACTCCCAGATGGCCGGAACCTCGGCCTCGTCCGACATCGTGATCTCGAAGTCGTGACCCTGCGGGCAGCGGTAGGCCACCTGCTGACGACCCGCGAACTCGATCCCGCGTTCGTCCTCAAAACTTTGTCCGCCCAGTCGGGCGCCGCGCAACGTGCGCTCGGCCATGAAGCACCTCCTGAGTCGATCGTCCCCCGTTGAATGAGCTGAAGAGCGAGGCGGTCTGCGGACTCATAACGCAGGCCGGTCAGGCCTCTTCACATCGTCAACGGTACAGAGGAGGTGATGATTCCGTGAATTGTCGAGATTCTCGCCGTGTTGTTCGACACAGGACCCGCCTGACCTGCGGATCTCCCTGAGAAAGTCCTGAGTGGCCGATGTCTTGAAACCGCCAGCCGCCAGGCATGGTCCTAGACCCGTTCGGGCGCCCGGTTGCCCGCCTGCTCGATGCCCTTCGCGGTGTTCACCAACGCGAGCAGCCCGCCACCGAGGACGAAGAAGGCGATCAGCGCCAGGATCGCCGGCCGGTAGGAGTCGGTGATCTGGTAGACGAGTCCGAAGACCAGGGTGCCGAGCCAGGAGGTGCCGCGGTCCATGGCGTGGTAGAGGCTGAAGTACTCCGCCTCCTTGCCGGCCGGGATGAACAGCGAGAAGTAGGACCGGGCCAGCGCCTGGGTGCCGCCCATCACCAGACCGATCCCGACCGCGACGACCAGAAGCGGCAGCAGAGTCTGCTCGGGTACGAAGTAGGCCGCGACGACGATGACCATCCAGCCGACCAGACCGCCGAGGATCACCCGCTTGGCGCCGAAGCTCTTGGCCAGCCGGCCGAAGAAGATGGCCCCGCCGACCGCGACGAACTGCACCAGCAGATAGATGCCGAGCATCGTGCCGGTCTCGAATCCGAGCTCCTCGACGCCGTAGATCGACGCCGAGCTGATCACCGTCTGGATGCCGTCGTTGAAGAAGAGGTACGCGAGCAGGAAGGTCAGTGCGACCGGATACTGCGGCAGCTCCCGGAGCGTCACGAACAGCTGACCGAAGGAGCGCGCCACGACACCGCCGGAGACGTCCTCGACGTCGGCGGGCTCGCGCCGGCGGATCCGGCGCCACGGGATGATGATGAACCCCGCCCACCACAGCCCGGCCGAGAGCATCGAGATTCGCACCGCCAGCGCCGTCCCGAGCCCGAGCGGGTCGGCGAAGGTGACCAGGAGGAAGTTGACCGCGAGCAGCAGCCCGCCACCGGCGTACCCGTAGGCCCAGCCGATGGAGGAGACCCGGTCGCGCTCCTCCTCGGTCGAGATCAGCGGCAGGATCGAGTCACTGACCACGACCGCCGCACCCGCACACAGGTTGGCGATGATGAACATGATCGAGCCGAACCACCAGTTGTCCCCGGTCATGAAGAACAACAGCGCCGCACAGAGCGCGCCGGCCCAGGCGAATCCGGCCATCAGGTCCGGCTTTCGCGAGGTGCGGTCGGCGATCGCGCCAACCAGCGGGTAGACGAGCGCCGACAGGATCGTCGAGAACGTGATGATGAACGACGGCAGTGCGCCGGGCGCGATCGAGAGCCCGAGCACGTCGATCCGGTTGTCGACGGCGGCTGCCTTCGCGATCTCGATCAGGTAGGGCGCGAACAGCACGCCGGCCACCGTCGTCTGGAAGGCGGAGACGGCCCAGTCGGTGAAGAACCAGCCCTTCTGCTCCCGCGCCCGCTCGACCGGCGTGAAGTCGCCGATCCCGGCTGATGTGGTCACTTCTCGGGCTCCTCGTCATTCGCATCGGACTCGGCCTCGTCGACGGGCTCGACCCGAGACGGCACAGCCTCCCACAGCCCACGTTCCTCCAGGAACGCTTTCAGTACGTCGGTGCGATCGGTCATCAGCCCGTCGACCTCGCGCTTGAGCAACCGCTCCATCTCGGCCGGGTCGTCGACCGTCCACACATGGACTTCCTTGCCCGCCTTGTGGGCGCGGCGGACGAGACCACGAGATGCCACCCGGATCGACAGCGGACCTCGAAGGCGCTGGTGATGGGGGATCTGGAAGGCGTCGAACCGCGACCCGACGAGCCTCTTGGCGATCCCGGTGGTGGGCGCCAGCAGGTAGGCCAGCACCTCGCGCGGATGCGCCGAGGTCCGCACCCGCCCTTCGGTCAACCGGCGGAACGCCTTCAGCCGCCGGACCGAGAACGAGCCGACGATGACCTTGTCCTCGTGGCCGGTCGCGGCGAGCAGCTCGGCCACCGCGCCGACCGAGCCGTCGGACTTGAGGTCGATGTTGAAGGTGACCTCGGGGAACGCCTCGAAGAGCGCCGCCAGCGTCGGCACCCCGTGCAGACCGCCGATCCGGGCGGCCTGCACCTCGGCGTACGTCATCTCCGCGATCAGGCCGCTGACGTCGGTCACCCGGTCGAGCGCCTCATCGTGGAAGGCCAGCAGGACACCGTCGCGGGTGACGTGCACATCGGTCTCGAGATGGGTGTAGCCGAGCTCCACCGCATGCCGGAACGCTTCCATGGTGTTCTCCATCCCGACCAGGTCGGGATGGAGCGCTCCACCACGGTGCGCATAGGCGCGTACGCGTCGTTGCTGCTCCCTCACGGGGAGCATCTAACCACCCGTGAGTCCCGGATCACATGAGCCCGCAGGCTCAGTTCACTCAGATGTCGCGGAAGGCGGTGATGTTCGCGCCGAGCTGGTTGAGCCGCTCGGCGAGGTCCTCGTAGCCGCGGGCGATGACGTAGGTCGAGCGGAGCACCGAGGTGCCCTTCGAGGCGAGCATCGCGAGCAGCACGACGACGGCGGGACGCAGGGCCGGCGGGCAGACGATCTCGGTGCCGGAGAAGTGGGTCGGCCCCTCGATCATCACCCGGTGCGGGTCCATGAGCGTGACGTTGCCGCCGAGCTTGTTGAGCTCGGTCAGGTAGATCGCGCGGTTGTCGTAGACCCAGTCGTGCAGCAGCGTCTGACCCTGCGCCACCGCGGCGATCGCGGCGAAGAACGGCAGGTTGTCGATGTTGAGGCCCGGGAAGGGGAGCGGGTGGATCTTGTCCAGCGGCGCGTGCAGGACCGAGTGCTTGGTGGTGATGTCGACCAGCCGGGTCTTGCCGTTGAGCGCCAGGTACTCCTCGGAGAGGGTGTAGTTGAGGCCCATCTCCTCCAGCGTCGCCAGCTCGATCTCCATGAACTCGATCGGGACCCGCTTGATGGTGATCTCGGAGTCGGTCACGATCGCGGCGGTCAGCAGCGACATCGCCTCGATCGGGTCCTCGCTCGGCGCGTAGTCGACGTCGACGTCGATGACCTCGCGGCCGGTGACGCGCAGCGTGGTGGTGCCGATGCCCTCGACCTCGACGCCCAGCTTCTGCAGGTAGAAGCAGAGGTCCTGGACCATGTAGTTGGACGAGGCGTTGCGGATCACCGTGGTGCCCGGGTGCAGCGCGGCGGCCATGAGGGCGTTCTCGGTGACGGTGTCGCCGCGCTCGGTCAGGACGATCGGGCGGCCCGGCTGGATCTCCCGGTTGACGCTTGCATGGTAGGCGCCGTCGGTCGCCTTGACCTCGAGCCCGAAGGGACGCAGGGCCGACATGTGCGGCTCGATCGTGCGGGTGCCGAGGTTGCAGCCGCCGGCGTAGGGCAGCTCGAACGTGTCCAAGCGGTGCAGCAGCGGACCGAGGAACATGATCACCGAGCGCGTACGGCGCGCGGCGGCCTCGTCCACGGCGTCCAGGCGCAGCTCCTTCGGCGGCACGATCTCGAGGTCGTTGTCGTCGTTGAGCCAGCGGGTCTGCACGCCGATCGAGTTGAGCACCTCGATGATCCGGTTGACCTCTTCGATGCGTGCGACCTTGCGCAACGTCGTACGGCCCCGGTTGAGGAGCGAGCCGACCAGGAGGGCGACCCCGGCGTTCTTCGAGGTCTTGACCGTGATCTCACCCGAGAGCGTCGTCGGGCCGGTGACGCGCAGGTGCGTGGGGCCGGCGCCGATGTCCACGAGGGAGGAGTCCAGAGCGGCACCCACCCGGGCGATCATCTCCAGCGACAGGTTCTGTTGCCCCTGCTCGATGCGGTTGATCGCGCTCTGACTGGTGTTGAGCAGGTCGGCGAGCTGTGCCTGGGTGAGGCCCTTGTGCTTGCGCGCATCGCGAATCAGATTCCCGATACGACCTTTGTATCCGTCGGTCATGGTGCACCACCGTAACTCATATATGAGATAAGCCTGGATTCCCCGCGAAGTGTCGGCGTTTCGTTTCAGGTCTGTTGCTCCGGCTCCGGCAGGGCCACCATGTGCAACATCTCGTACGCCGGGTGACAGGATGCCACCATGCGCGCGACGACTATCCATGGGGTGGGCGACATCCGCTTCACCCAGGTACCCGATCCTGCTCTGGCGAAGCCCACCGACGCAATCGTCAAAGTGGTGGGCTCCTGCATCTGCGGCTCCGATCTGTGGAACTACCGTGGCTCCAACGGCGACATCGACGAGCCCCGCACCATCGGCCACGAGTGCATCGGCGTCATCGAGGAGGTCGGCGCCGACGTACGCGACTTCAAGGCCGGCGACTTCGTGATCGTCCCCTTCGACCACTGCGACAACACCTGCCCGCACTGCCTGGCCGGAGTCCAGTCGGTCTGTGAGAACCTCGGCTTCACGGTCAGCGGCCAGAGCGAGTACGCCCTGGTCAACCAGGCCGACGGCTCGCTGGTCAAGCTCGACGAGACGCCGGATCCGTCGATGTACCCCGACCTGCTGGCGCTCACCGACGTGATGGCCACCGGCTGGCACGCCGCGGTGATGTCGGGCCTCGGCAACGGAGCCAAGGGCGGCACCGCGGTCGTGGTCGGCGACGGCGCGGTCGGTCTGTGCGGCGTGCTGGCTGCTGCCCGGCTCGGCGCCGAGCGGGTCGTGGCGATGTCGCGCCACGAGGCCCGCCAGGAGATCGCCAAGAAGTTCGGCGCCACCGACATCGTCGCCGCCCGCGGCAAGGAGGGCGAGGCGGCCGTACGCGAGCTCACCGGCGGCGTCGGGGCCGACTACGTCCTGGAGTGCGTCGGCACCGACCAGTCCTTCAAGACGGCCTCCAAGGTGGCTCGCCCGGGTGCGACCGTCGGGTTCGTCGGGGTCCCGCACGACGTCAACCTTCCGGTCAACGCGCTCTTCCGCACCAACGTCGGCCTCAAGGGCGGGATGGCGCCGGTACGCCGCTACCTCCCCGACCTCCTGCGCCTGACCCTGGAGGGCACGATCAACCCCGGTCTGGTCTTCGACAAGGCGCTGCCGTTCGCGGAGGCCGCCGAGGGCTACCGCCTCATGGACGAGCGGCTTGCGACCAAGGTCCAGCTCACCTACTGATCCACGCCGATCCCGGGCGGGGGATCGGCCGAGAGCCTCATCTGAGAGACTCGGCCGATGCCCCGCACCGACACCATGCGCCTGCGCCCGCTGTCACCAGGTGACGAACACGTCTTCGCCGACTGGGCACACGATGAGGAGTTCCGGGTGGCCAACGGCTGGCCGGAGCGCGACCGCGACGGTCACCTCCGCCACTGGCGCCGGTTGATCGATGCCCCGCCGCCCGAGCTGATCAGGCTCGCGGTGGAGCTCGACGAGGAGGTCGTCGGCTACGCCGATATCCACGGTTTGGCCCCCGACACCCGAGAGCTCGGCATCGCCATCGGCCCCAGCTCTCGATGGGGCCACGGCCTCGGCCAGCGGGCCATCAAGACCGCGCTCACCTACGGCTTCTCCGTCCTCGACCTGACCCGGATCTGGGCCGAGACGCACGAGACCAACACCCGAGCCAAGAAGCTCTTCGACGCGACCGGCTTCATCGAGACCGGCCGCCACGGCTCCGACACCTACCGCGGCGAGGACGTCAGCCTCGTCCAGTACGCCGTCGAGCGCCCCTACTAGGGCCTGTTTCGGAATGTGGAGGCGCCGGCTCCGCGCCGCCCAGCACGCACTCTCGCGGCGTTGCCGCCTCTCGACAGACACCCGGTATGCCTTCGAGGCGGCGCCTTGCGAGAGTACGCGCTGGACGACGCGGCGCTCGGCGCCACATTCCGAAACAGCCCCTAGTCGGCGATGCGTACGGCCTTCTTCTGGGGGTAGCCCTCGGGGAGGAGCATGGTGCCGTCCTGATGGCGGTAGAGCACCTGCCAGTGCCAGTAGAGGTCGTACGCAGCGGGGGACCGTTTCATCTGCTCGGCGTAGGCGCTGACGGCCGCCACGTAGCGGTCGGAGTGGTTGTAGGACCACAGGGCGCCGTCCATGTCGCCGGGAGCGCCGTTGTTGGCGAGCATGCGGCCGGCGGCCATGATCGCGTCGGCGGGGTCGTTGATGTCGCCGCCAGCGCCGTATTGGGCGAAGGTCGGGGGCAGGAACTGCATCGGGCCCTGGGCGCCCGCGGTGCTGGTGCCGCGGATGCGACCCATGCGGGTCTCGACCAGATGGACGGCGGCAAGGTACTCCCACGGCGTCCCGGTCTCCTGCTGCGCCTTGCGGTAGAGCGGGCGCAGCTCGTCCGGCGTCGGCGGCGTCAGGATCTTCCAGTCCGGGAGCTCGGGCTGGGGATCGGTCATCACCATGAGCTCGCGTGCCGCGGTGATGTCTGACGCGAGCTGGGCGCGGTCGGCGCGGCCGAGCGCGCCCAGCACGTCGTCGGCCTTCGCCTTCGACCCGCGGGCGAGGTCGCGGGCGGTCGTCTGCTCGAACAGCGCGGCCTCGCGTACGTCCTCGGCTCCTGGCTTTCCAGCGGCGACCGTCGCCATCGCCTGGGTGAGGCGGTCTGCCAGCGGCACCGACGCATCGTCCAGAGGGACCGTCGTCGGTGACGGGGCCGGCGTCGAGGACGGGACAGGTGCTGACGCCGACGGGCTGCGGGCCGGATCCGAGGACGGCTCACCACCACAGCCGGCGACGAGCGCCAGGGCTGTGACGGCGGTCAGGGCAGCGAGCCGAGTACGCACGCTCTCGACGCTACCCGAGGGCCGACTACTGGCCGCTGCGGCCGGTGCTCTGACCGATGATGGCCGCGAGCTCGGCCGGCTTGGTCAGTTGCGGCCAGTGCCCCGTGGGCAGGTCGACGAAGGTCGCGTCCTTGTGCTTCGGGATGGCGGCGACCGATTCGGTGCCGTCGGCGATCCACTCCTTCAGATCGGCGGCGGTGTATTCGGGGCAGACGAACGCCGCCGGGACCGAGTAGCGACGTTCGTCGCTGAGCTCGAACGGCTCGGAGGTCAGGCTGGCGGGGGAGGGCCGCAGCAGCGCCTCGAAGGCGGCGCGGTCCAGGTCGCGTACGTCGGCCTCGTCGAACTCCTCCCATGGCACCGGCGGCAGGTCGGCGCCGTCGGTGGGGAAGTTCTTGGCCGGGATCATGCCCGGCTCGGCCGGCCAGCCGCCGACGTAGACCACGGCGGCGACCTTGTCGACGCGAGCATCGAGGGCTGCACCGGCCACCGCACAACCCATCGAGTGGCCGACGAGGATCACCTGCCCGGCTGACTCGTCGATGGCGGCCACCACGGCAGCGACCTGGTCGGCGACGTGCACGCCGGATCGGTCGGTCTCGGCCGACTCGAGGCCGGGCAGGGTGAGCGGCCACGGGGTGTGGCCGGCATCGGTCAGATGGGGGACGACGAGGTCCCATGAGGAGGCGTCCAGCCAGAGGCCGGGTACAAGAACGATGTCCATGCAGCGATCCTCTTCCTGGTTGCGGACGATCTGCTTCCGCCATCCCGAAGAATCTTCGAACAAAAGAACGGTGACCACCGCGACTGCGGTGGTCACCGTTCTGGACGCCCGAGACAGCTGACGCCAGGTCGTTCAGCGAGCGCCGGCGACCTCCAGTAGCTCCGCGACCTCGTGGGCGCGGCAGTCGCAGTCGGAGTCGCACGGCAAGAAGCGGTGACGTGCGTGACCGCAGTCGCGGCACGGCATGTCGTGAGAAAGCGTGAAGCTCTGCACCTCAACGGTGTCCCACATAATTAATTCATCCCCCAGAGAATGTTGGTCGGTCTTTATCGGGTGAAGCTGCCTGATATGTAACACGATAATCCGCGACTTCGGAAGAGCTCGGACAACACGCCGAGACATTGTTTTCCCTGGTCAGTCGACCGATATGATTATTCGGTCGACCGATAGATAAACTCATAAGGGGCTGCTGTTGATGCCGTGTGGACGTCCGCTTTACCGGGCATGCGAAGGTGATCTCGCCTGTTGGTCGAATGAGAACAGAACGCGGAACTGCAGGTCACCACCGACAAGCTGGTGTCAGTTCCGAGCCGATTCCGGAGTGCAGAACAGTCAGAGGCGAAGGTCCCAGCCTCCCTGGGCCACCCGACCCGGTCGTCGCCTGCGGGTGCTCTGAGGGAATCCCGAGGGGATGTTGAGAGTTCTACTAGTCGTGAAGAACATCGGATTCTTGTCTTTCGGCCACTGGACACCGTCGCCCTACTCGCAGACGCAGTCGGCACGAGACGCGCTGATCCAGGGGATCGAGCTGGCGGTCGCCGCCGAGGAGCTGGGGGTCGACGGTGCGTACTTCCGGGTCCACCACTTCGCCCGCCAGTACGCCTCGCCCTTCCCGCTGCTGTCCGCGGTCGGCGCCCGCACCTCGAAGATCGAGATCGGCACCGGTGTCATCGACATGCGCTACGAGAACCCGCTCTACATGGCCGAGGACTCGGCGGCGGCTGACCTGATCTCCGGCGAGCGCCTGCAGCTCGGGATCAGCCGCGGCTCACCCGAGCAGGTGATCGAGGGGTGGCGCTACTTCGGCTACGACCCCGGCGAGAACGCCTCCGAGGCTGACATGGCCCGTGCTCACACCGAGACGTACCTCAAGATCATCGAGGGGGCGCAGTTCGCCGAGCCCAACCCGCGGCCGATGTTTCCCAACCCGCCCGGCAAGCTCCGCGTCGAGCCCTACTCCGAGACCCTGCGCGATCGGATCTGGTGGGGTTCGAGCTCGCTCGCGACCGCGCGCTGGGCCGCGGGGCTCGGGATGAACCTGCAGAGCTCGACCCTCAAGAACGACGAGAACGGCAAGCCGTTCCACATCCAGCAGCGCGAGCAGATCGAGGCCTACCGCGAAGCCTGGAAGGAGGCCGGCCACGTGCGTGAGCCACGCGTATCGGTCTCGCGCTCCATCTTCGCCCTCGTCAACGACGAGGACCGGCGCTACTTAGGCCTCGACCGGCAGACCAAGGACCAGATCGGCAACATCGACGACCAGACTCGCGCGATCTTCGGGCGTTCATACGCGGCGGAGCCCGACGTGCTGGTCGAGGAGCTGGCCGCGGACGAGGCGATCCAGGTCGCGGACACGCTGCTGCTCACGGTGCCGAACCAGCTCGGCGTCGACTACAACGCGCATGCCCTGGAGAGCATCCTGACCCACGTAGCCCCAGACCTCGGCTGGCGCTAGAAACACGCGGCCCGCGCAACTTCCGAGTCACAAAAGGGCGCATAATCGTTGTCAACCGCCCCACGTAGCCGTGCTATTGGCTACCGTGCACGGCGACCGTTATTCAAGGGGGACCCCTGTTGGCTACGTACGCTGAGCTGCTCGACGTCTATCTTCGCGAACCGAGCCCGGAGTCGCTGAGAGCCCTACGTGAGGCGATCCTCGAGGCTCCTAACTTCCGGCCCGATCTCGAGATCACCGAGATGATCGCCCCGATGATGTCGGTCGGCGACTACGCCGGCGCGATCGCCGCCGTACACGGGCTGATGCCCGGCGCGATCTTCAGCCCGTCGGCCCACGCCGCCCTCGCCGACGCCCAGCGCGGCCTCGGCAACCTCGAGCAGGCCCAACGCGAGTCGATCCTGGCCCAGTCAGCACTCGACAGCATCATCAGCACCGGAGAGGGCACCGAGTCCGAGCCGTGGTCGGTGCTGCGGACCAGCGACGCCTACGACGTGGTGCTGGCCTCGGGCAAGACGCCGCGTTCACAGGTCGCGGTCGGCAAGCTCGACCGGATCGTGTGCACCGACTCGACGGTCTGGTTCTTCGACACCAGCAACGACTTCGCCAGGGCCTGACCGCGGCGTGCCGAGATCCGTACTGATCACCGGCGCTGCCGCCGGCATCGGCCGGGCGACCGCGCTCCGTTTCGCCCGTGAGGGGTGGCTGGTCGGCGCCTACGACATCGACCTCGACGGCCTGGCATCGCTGACGACCGAGGTCGAGTCGCTCGCCGGCGAGCTGGTCACCGGAACCCTCGACGTACGCGACGCCGGGTCCTGGCAGACCGCCCTGGACGGCTTCGTCGCCGTGAGCGGCGGCAGCCTCGACGTACTCGTCAACAACGCCGGCATCATCCAGATCGGCAAGTTCGCCGAGCTCCCGCTGGATCGGCAGCAGGCGATCATCGACGTCAACGTCAAAGGCCTGGTCAACGGGTGCCACCTCGCACGCCCGTTCCTGCGGCCCGGTTCCCACGTCGTCAACCTCGCTTCCGCCTCGGCCATCTACGGCCAGCCGGGCATGGCGATCTACTCGGCCACCAAGTTCGCCGTACGCGGCCTCTCCGAGGCTCTCGACCTGGAGTGGTCCGGCGACGGGATCACGGTGACGGCCCTGTGGCCGCTCTTCGCCGACACCTCGATGGTGTGGGGTCATGACTTCCCGGCGCTGCGGCGGCTCAAGGTCTCGCTCACTCCCGACGATGTCGCGGAGTCGGTCTATGCCGCCGCGACCAGCGGCCACGGTCTCCTCGGTGGAGTCCATCGCGGCGTCGGCACCAAGGCGCGCGTCCTGCTCGGCCTCTCCGGAGTCACCCCGAGCTGGGCCAACCGGGTGTTCAACCGGCTGATCTCGACCTGATCGACACCTCCTGATTGTTCACCGGGTTGTTGCCGGTAGGGACGGTCTGCGTCGGGTTCCTGACGGCCCCGGCGCGCACGCTCGTGAGCATGATGAGTCGCACCTTGCGGATTCTGCTCGCCGGAATGGTTGCCGTCGTACTCGCCTCCGCGGCGCTGAGCGCGGCAAGGGCCGACGAACCCCGGGCCTCCGACCAGGGGCAGGTCGTCTTCGACCGTCACGAGGTGCCGCCCGAGGATGCGCGGCCGGGCGGTGGCGCGGCGCCGTTCGAGACCGGCGTGGTGATCGTGCTCAACACGCTGCTCCTCGGCGGGCTCCTGGGCGGGATGCTCTGGGCCCGACGGCGGCTCGGGTGCGCCGACTCGACGCTTCCGCGCATGTCCGTATAGCGATATTGCCGTCTCATCTTTCGGGATTCCGCGCGTAGAGTCGATGCATGTCGACCTACACCCATGGCCATCACGAGTCGGTCCTGCGCTCGCACCGGTGGCGTACGGCGGAGAACTCCGCTGCGTACCTGTTGCCTCGGCTGAGCCCTGAGCAGCGCCTGCTCGACGTGGGTGCCGGGCCGGGGACGATCACGCTCGATCTCGCCGGCCGGGTCGCTCACGTGACCGCCACGGAGATCGGGGAGCCAGAGCTCGAGCTCTCCCGGCAGTCCGCCGAGGCCAGGGGAGTCACGAACATCGACTTCCGGGTCGAGGACGTGCACGCCCTGAGCATCGAGGACGATGCGTACGACGTGGTTCACGCCCATCAGGTGCTGCAGCACGTGAAGGACCCGGTGCAGGCGCTGCGGGAGATGCGACGGGTGACGAAGCCCGGAGGCATCGTCGCGGCAAGGGACAGCGACTACGCGGCCTTCGTCTGGTGGCCGGAGTCGGCCGAGCTGACCGAGTGGCTGCGCCTCTACCGCCACGCCGCGCGGGCCAACGGCGGTGAGCCCGACGCGGGCCGGCGGCTGGTCTCCTGGGCACGCGCTGCCGGGTTCGACGACATCGTGGCCACCTCGAGCACCTGGTGCTTCTCCACCCCTGAGGACCGGGCCTGGTGGGGCGGTCTGTGGGCCGACCGGTTCACCGACTCGGCGGTCGCTCGCCAGCTCATCGACTCCGGAGACGCCACGACGGCCGACCTCGCCCGGGTCGCGGACGGGTGGCGGTCGTGGGCTGAGGCGGAGGACGGTTGGTTCTCCGTCCTCCACGGCGAGATCCTGGCTCGCGCCTGAGGGTCGTCGCCGAGCCTCAGCGGCGCAGGATCCGCGCCGAGAGCGTGTTGCCGAGCAGCTGGATGACCTGCACGAGCGCGACCAGGATGAGCACGCAGACCCAGGTGACGGTCGGGTCGTACTGCCGGTAGCCGAAGGTCTGGGCGAAGCTGCCCAGACCGCCACCCGCGATCAGGCCGGCGACCGCCGACATGTCGACGACCGCCACGAAGGCGAAGGTGTAGCCGAGGATGATCGGCGCCAACGCCTCGGGGAGGACGACGGTGGCGGCGATCCGGGCACGGCTCGCGCCCATCGCCCGGGCGGCTTCGATCACTCCCGGCGGGACGGTCACGAGGTTCTGCTCGATGATCCGGGCGATGCCGAACATCGCGGCGAGGATCAGCGAGAACACGACCGCCGGCATGCCGATTCCGGTGCCGACGACCAGCCGCGCGGCCGGCTGGACGGCGGCGATGAAGATGATGAACGGGATCGGCCGGAAGAAGTTGACCAGTACGTTGAGGATGACCGAGACGGTGACGTTCTCGTAGAGCCCACCCTTGCGGGTCAGGTAGAGGCCGAGCGCGAGCAGCAGTCCCAGGGTGCCGCCGATCAGCATCGTCAGCGCGACCATGAGCAGCGTCTCGCCGGTGGCCTGCCAGATGTCCGGCCACAGCTCGCCGAGGCGGGTGTCGGTGGGGAGAGCGGTCAGCATCACAGCTCCTTGGCGGGGACGAGGGCGGCCAGCTCGCGTACGGCCTCGTCGACCGAGGTCGTAGGACCGTCGAGGGCGAGCGTCAGGTTGCCGAAGGTGGCGCCCTGGATCTCCTCGATGCCGCCGAAGACGAGCTCGAAGGCGATCCCGCGCTCGAGGAGGACCGCGAAGATGTCGGTCTGGCGGGGCCCGCCCTCGCGCAGCTCGACCTTCACGAACCGGCCGGGATGGCGGGACCGCAGTGCCGCCAGCGCGTCGGGGGCGGGCTCGTCGTCGACGACGGTGCCGACGAAGCGCCGGGTGACTGGCTGCCGAGGTGCCGAGAAGACGTCGTAGACGGCACCAGACTCCACGATGCGTCCGTTCTCCATGACCGCGACGTGGTCGGCGAGCTCGCGAACGACCTCCATCTCGTGGGTGATCGCCACGATCGTGGTGCCGAACTCCTCGTTGACCTTCTTCAGGAGGCGCAGCACCTCGTGGGTGGTCTCCGGGTCGAGCGCGCTGGTGGCCTCGTCGGCGAGCAGCAGGGAGGGGTTGGTGGTGAGCGCGCGGGCGATGCCGACGCGCTGCTTCTGTCCGCCCGAGAGGTTGCGCGGGTAGGTGTGGGCCTTGTCGGGGAGCCCGACGAAGTGGAGCAGCTCGGAGATCCGGCGCTGCTGCTCGGCCTTGTCGACGCCGGCGATCTGCAGCGGGTAGGCCAGGTTGCCCCAGACCGTACGCGACTCGAAGAGGTTGAACTGCTGGAAGATCATCCCGATGCCCAGCCGGATCGGCCGCAGCTGGCGCTCGTGCAGACCGACCAGCTCGGTGCCGCCGACCTGGATGGAGCCCGAAGTGGCCGGCTCGAGGCCGTTGAGCAGCCGGACCAGGGTGGACTTGCCGGCCCCGGAGTAGCCGACGATCGCCTGTACGTCACCGGCGGCGATGTCGAGGTCGACGTCGACCACGGCGTGGACCTCGTTGCGACCCTTCGCAGCCGGGTAGGTCTTGGTGACGTTGGGGGGGCCGCCCCACCGCCCCCCCCCCCAGGGCGAAGTGGTGCAAGTACCCCCACCCCCCCCGAATCGGGGTGAAATGAAGCCGTAATGAAATGACACACCCGGCAATTAAACAAAAACCGCGGGT
>NZ_JBEXJF010000016.1:0-107324 GCF_040608935.1 Nocardioides sp. NPDC004968 | reverse complement strand
GTTGAGATGGCCGCTGTCGCCAGCGTCGACAAACTCCGAGCCCCAGGCTTCGGCCAATTCGCGAGCCTCGTCCGACGTGCAATAGGGATCTGTGGTCGAGGCAGCGGGCCGTTGGCATCTGGCTGCCGTGCCTAGAGGCCGGTCGCGCTGCCCATGGTGCTGCCAGTGGCATTGCCCTTCTGTACGAGCTCGGCCTCGGCCGCGACCGGGTCGATCGCGTCGGCGTGACCGACCGGTCCCGCGGTGTGTCCCACGCGCCGGGTACGGACTTCGGCGTAGTTGGCGATCAGACCGAGGATCGTGTTGAGGGTGATGTAGATCGCGGCGACCACGATCGCCGCCGGGAGCAGGTTGTCGAAGTTGCCGTCCAGCTTGACGATCTGATTGAGCAGTTCGCTGTAGGCGAGGATGTAGCCGAGAGCGGTGTCCTTGAGGAGCACCACCAGCTGGGCGATGATCGCCGGAAGCATGGAGCGCACCGCCTGCGGCAGCAGGATCGCGCGCATCACCTGCCCGTCCGTGAGCCCAACCGCGACACCGGCCTCCGTCTGCCCCTTGGGCAGCGCGCCGACGCCGGCTCGGATGATCTCGGCGAGGACGGAGCCGTTGTAGAGCATCAGGCCGAGGACGACCGCCCAGAAGACGCTGGTGTCGAATCCGAGCGGCGCCTGCATGAAGTAGATGAACATCATCAGCAGGAGCATCGGGATGGAGCGGAAGAACTCGATGACCACCGCCGAAGGCAGGCTGATGAGCTTGCTCTGGGAGAGCCGGCCGACGGCGAACACGAACCCGAAGACGAGCGCGAGGACCGAGCCGACCGCGAAGGCCTTCAGTGTGCCGATGATGCCGGGGATGAGGAAGTTCTCCCAGGCGGGTGACTCGAGGAACGGTGTCCACTTGTCGGCCTCCCACTGGCCGGTCTCTTTGAACTTCGCCCAGACGAACCAGGCGATGGCCAGGAGCGCCACCAACGCGACACCGGAATAGACCCGGTTGAGCGCCTTGGCGCGCGGGCCGGGGGCGTCGTAGAGAACGGAGGCGGCCATTATCGGATCACCGCGAATCGCTTGGAGGCCCAGTTGGCGACGAAGCCGATGGGCAGGGTCAGGATCATGAAGCCGATCGCGAAGATGATGAAGATCAGCAGGATCTGGTCGGACTCGTTCTCCATCATGGTCTTCATCTGGCCCGACGCCTCGTTGACGCCGGTCGCGGTGACGACACCGATGGTGACGGCGACGGTGGTGTTCTTGGTCATCGCGATCAGCACGCTGGCCAGCGGGTTGATCACCGAGCGCAGTGCCTGCGGTAGAACGACGTGAGTGAGGTTCTGGGTGAAGGTGAGCCCGATCGCACGGGCCGCCTCGGCCTGTCCGAGCGGCACCGTGTTGATGCCGGAACGGAGCACCTCGCACACGAACGTCGAGGTGTAGATACCCAGCGCCAGGACCGCGAGACGGAAGTTGTTCTCGTAGAGGTCGTCAGGTGCGGGGTTGAAGCCCAGTTGATAAGCGAGCCCGAAGAGCGCGAAGAACATCACCAGCGTCAGCGGCGTGTTGCGGAACGTGTAGACGACGGCCGAACCGACAAACCGCAGCACCGGCACCGGGGAGACCCGGAACACGGCGAGCACGGTGCCGAGGATGAGCGCGAAGATGCCGCTGTACACGGCAAGCCGCAGAGTCAGCCCGAACGAGGTCAGGATGGCTGACCCGTACTCGGAGAAGAGATCCATGGGTCCTTCCAGGATTGTTCAGAAAGCGTCTGTCATGCCGAGCCGGCGCAATCCGGTCGCCGCTTCGCAGCGGACCGATTGCGCCGACTCGGCATGACGTCAAGCTTGCTCAGTAGCGGTCGACGGCCGGCGGCTCCGGCAGCTCGTACCCAGACTCACCGAGGTTGTCGTTGAACGCCTCTTCCCAAGCGCCGTCCGCGAAGGCCTGCTCGATCAGGTCGTTGATCTTGTCGCGGTCCTCGCTGCCCTTGGGCAGACCGACGCCGTAGTTCTCCTCCGAGAAGGGGGCGCCGACGATCTTGAACTTGCCCGGGTCCTGCTGGGCGTAGCCCGCCAGGATGATGTCGTCGGTGGTCATCGCGTCGAGCTGACCGCCGTCGATCGCGGTGACGCACTTGCTGTAGGTGTCGAACTCCTGCAGCTGGACGCCCTCGGAGTACTCGTCCTTGACCTTCTGGGCCGAGGTCGAGCCGGTCACCGAGCAGAGCTTCTTGCCGTCGAGCGAATCGGGGCCGGTGATGTCGGTGTTGTCGGCGGCGACCAGGAGGTCCTGGCCGGCGATGTAGTACGGGCCGGCGAAGTCGACCTCGGCCTTGCGCTCGTCGGTGATCGAGTAGGTCGCCAGGATCATGTCGACGGTGCCGTCCTTGAGGAACGTCTCGCGGTTGGCGGAGACGGCCTCGACCCACTCGATCTGGTCGTCCTCGTAGCCCAGGCCCTCGGCGATGTACTCCGCCATGTCGACGTCGAAGCCGGAGTAGTCACCGTCGGCCTCCTTGAAACCGAGGCCCGGCTGGTCGAACTTGATGCCGATCTTGATCTTGTCGCCGCCGGCGTCGGAGCCGGTGTCGTCGCTACCACCACAGGCAGCGAGCGAGCCCGTGAGCGCGAGAGCGCCCAGGGTCGCGGCGATCTTCGTGAACTTCATCGTTTCCACCTTCTGGAATTAAGGGTTGGTGCGTTGCAGGGTTCGCGAGCCCAGGGCTCACCCGAGACGTACGTTTCAGTGCTTGAGGATCTTGCCGAGGAAGTCCTTGGCGCGCTCGGACTTCGGGTTGTCGAAGAACTCGCTCGGGGTGTTGGACTCGACGATCTGGCCGTCGGCCATGAAGACGACGCGGTCGGCGGCGACGCGGGCGAAACCCATCTCGTGGGTGACCACGATCATGGTCATGCCCTCCTTGGCGAGGCTGACCATGACGTCGAGCACCTCCTTGACCATCTCCGGGTCGAGCGCGGAGGTGGGCTCGTCGAAGAGCATCACCTGCGGCTTCATCGCTAGCGCCCGGGCGATCGCGACGCGCTGCTGCTGACCACCGGAGAGCTGCGCAGGGTACTTGCTCGCCTGGACGCCCACGCCGACGCGGTCGAGCAGCTTCTTGGCCTCGGCCTCAGCCGCGGACTTCTTCAGCTTGCGCACCTTCATCGGGCCCAGCGTGACGTTCTGCAGGATCGTCTTGTGCGCGAAGAGGTTGAAGCTCTGGAAGACCATCCCGACCTCGGCGCGCAGCTTGGCCAGGCCCTTGCCCTCTGCTGGCAGCTCCTTGCCGTCGAGCTTGATCGTGCCCGAGTCGATCGTCTCCAGGCGGTTGATCGCGCGGCAGAGAGTCGACTTCCCCGAGCCCGAGGGCCCGATCACCACGACGACCTCGCCACGTTTGATCTCCAAGTTGATGTCCCGGAGCACGTGCAGCTCGCCATAGTGCTTGTCGACATGGTCAAGAACCACCAAGGCGTCTCCCGAAGGTGCGCTGGCGGGTTCGGTGTCAAGCACGGTCATGCCGCAGACCTAACCACATCCTGCATTGCACATCTATGACTTGGCCCCCGGGATCGGTTACAACCAGATAACCAACAAGATTCGGTACGCCCGCTGCACCGGTCATCCGCGCTGGATTCCTCGACGCGGCCCCTGCGGTCGTACGCTTGAAGGCGCTATGACTACGTCGATCGCCTCTGGCTCCGCTTCGGCGGTGCGCACCTACGAAGTCCGCACCTACGGGTGCCAGATGAACGTCCACGACTCCGAGCGCCTCTCCGGGCTGCTGGAGGATGCTGGCTATCTGAAGGCGACCGAGGGCACGCAGGCCGACGTGGTCGTCTTCAACACCTGCGCGGTCCGGGAGAACGCCGACAACAAGCTCTACGGCAACCTCTCCCACCTGGCCCCGATCAAGGAGGCCAACCCCGACCTCCAGATCGCCGTCGGTGGCTGCCTCGCGCAGAAGGACCGCGCGACGATCACGAAGAAGGCGCCGTACGTCGACGTGGTGTTCGGCACGCACAACATCGGCTCGCTCCCGGTGCTGCTCGAGCGGGCCCGGGTGCAGGAGGAGGCCCAGGTCGAGATCCTGGAGTCCCTCGAGGTCTTCCCGTCCACGCTGCCGACCAAGCGCGAGTCGGCCTATGCCGCCTGGGTGTCGGTGAGCGTGGGGTGCAACAACACCTGCACCTTCTGCATCGTCCCGAGCCTGCGCGGCAAGGAGAAAGACCGACGACCGGGCGAGATCCTCGCCGAGATCGAGGCGCTGGTCGCCGAGGGTGTCACCGAGGTGACCCTGCTGGGCCAGAACGTCAACGCCTACGGCGTCGAGTTCGGCGACCGGCAGGCCTTCTCGAAGCTGCTGCGCGCCTGTGGGGAGATCGAGGGACTGGAGCGGGTCCGGTTCACCAGCCCGCACCCGGCCGAGTTCACCGACGACGTCATCGAGGCGATGGCCGAGACGCCCAACGTGATGCCGTCGCTGCACATGCCGCTGCAGTCGGGTTCCGACCGCGTGCTCAAGGTGATGCGCCGCTCCTACCGGTCGACCAAGTTCCTCGGCATCATCGAGCGGGTCCGCGCGGCGATCCCGCACGCGGCGATCACCACCGACATCATCGTCGGCTTTCCGGGGGAGACCGAGGAGGACTTCCAGGCCACCCTCGACGTGGTCCGTGAGTCGCGCTTCGCCTCCGCCTTCACGTTCCAGTACTCCAAGCGTCCCGGCACCCCCGCCGCCGATCTCCCCGACCAGATCTCTCCCGAGGTCGTGAAGGACCGCTACGGCCGGCTCGTCGACCTCGTCAACGAGATCGCCTACGAGGAGAACAAGAAGAACGTCGGACGTACGCTCGAGCTGATGGTCGCCGAGGGCGAGGGCCGCAAGGATGCCGAGACCCACCGGCTCTCCGGTCGTGCTCCCGACAACCGGCTGGTCCACTTCAACGCGGCCGGAGCCGAGGGCGTACGTCCCGGCGACATGGTGAAGGTCGAGGTCACCTACGCGGCCCCGCACCACCTGGTCGCCGACAACCCCGTGCTCGAGGTACGCCGCACCCGTTCCGGTGACGCCTGGGAGGCGCGCCAGGGCCGCCCCGAGCCCGAGGCCGCTTCGGTCGGGCTCGGCATGCCGTCGGTCGGCGTTCCCGCTCCGCTGCCCGCTGCGCCGGCGTGCGGATGATCGTTCGGCTGGCTGCCGCACGAACAGCAAATTCTCCGTAGTACCCCTCCCCCTGAGGGTATTCCTGCTCTAGCCTGAGGCAACTTGTCTCAGGAAGGGATACCCCCATGTCGATTCCCAAGCTGGTCAACAGAGCAGCGGCGATGGGCGCACTCGGTGTTCTCGTGGCGTCAGGCCTGGCAGCCGCGGCCCCAGCGGGCGCCATGCAGGCGTCCGCAGGAGGAGATGCCTGCTTCGACCCGCACGAGGTCGGCGCCGCCCGCGTCGCCGAAGGGGCCAAGCAGGTCCGCGACACGAACCATCTGACCGCTAAGCAGGCCGACGCCAAGGAGAAGGCGCTCTCCAGTGCGCTGGCCGCGCAGGGGAAGAAGGGCGGCAGCGCCAACCTCGCCGCGACGACCATCCCGACCTACATCCACGTCATCCAGGAGAACGCCACCACCGGCGCCGTCCCGCAGGCGAACATCGACGCCCAGATCGACGTGCTCAACGCGGCGTACGCCGGCACGCCGTTCTCCTTCGAGGTGGCCGGCCAGGAGACCACGATCAACCCGGCCTGGTACCCGATCATCTCCGGCTCGACCGGGGAGCGGGACATGAAGTCGTCCCTGCGCCAGGGCGGTGACAACGCGCTCAACGTCTACATCGGCGAGATCGACGATGGTCTGCTCGGCTGGGCGACCTTCCCGACCAAGAACATCGGGTCGCAGGACGGTGTGGTCATCCTTGGCGAGTCGCTGCCGGGCGGCTCGGCGGCCCCGTACGACGAGGGCGACACGGCAACCCACGAGGTCGGCCACTGGCTGCACCTCTACCACACCTTCCAGGGTGGCTGTCGTGGCAAGGGTGACCAGGTCGCCGACACCCCGGCCGAGGCCGCGCCGGCCTTCGGCTGCCCGGAGGGCTCCGACACCTGCACCGCTCCGGGCCTCGACCCGATCCACAACTTCATGGACTACACCGAAGACGCGTGCATGGACGAGTTCACGCCGGGTCAGGTGCAGCGCATGATCGACGGGTGGGTGGCGTACCGCGCCTGATCGTCGCCTGACATACGCGCCGAGCGCCGGGTCCCTTGCGGGCCCGGCGCTCGATCCGTGTGTGATCAGCAGTGCTGGATCAGTACTGCGACTGGCTCTGCTCGCCGCCGAAGCCGCCCTCGTTCGAGCCCTCGTCGGAGCCGTAGGAAGAGCCCTCGGACTGCTCCTGGCCGCCGAAGCCGCCCTCGCTCTGGCCACCCTCGGACTGCTCGCCGCCGCCGTAGGAGCTGCCCTCGTTGGACTGCTCACCGTAGGAGGAACCGCCCTCGCTCGAGCCCTCGTCGGAGCCGTAGGACGAGCCCTCGGACTGCTCCTGGCCGCCGCCGAAGCCGCCCTCGCTCTGGCCGCCGTCCTGGCCGCCGAAGCCACCCTCGTTGGACGACTCGGAGCCGTAGGAGGAGCCCTCGCTGGACTCCTGGCCGCCGAAGCCACCCTCCTGGCCGTAGTTCTGCTGCTCGTCGCTGTTGCCGTAGTTCTCAGACATATTGGTCCACACTTCCGAGTAGTTGTGATTGGACCGGAATCGAACGTGCATCGCACGTCCGCCCCCCGGCTGCCTCATTCGGTGAGACGAGAATGAGACGGTCTAGACCGTTCCATGTGACGGCACAAGTCGCAACAGGTTCGTAACAGTGTTTCGAAAGTCGACACGCAAAAAGTCAGCTGGGTGTACCGGGACGTAAACGCGAGGCGGGGAGCAACCCGGTGTGGGTCGCTCCCCGCCTCGTGGCGTGTGGAGGGCTCAGTTGCCGCCGTCCAGCTTCTCTGCTTCGTTCTTGGCAGTCTCGACGCCCTGGTCGATCTGGTCGCTGAACTTGCCACCGGTCTTCTCGTCGGCGAACTCACCGGCCTTGTCCAGGCCCTCGCCGACCTTGTCGGCACCGACCTTGTCGACGCCCTGCCCGATGAGATCCTTTGCCTTGTCCAAGAAGCTCATGCTTCCCCCCTCTGGATCGGTGGCTCCCCGTTTGAGCCAACTTGCGGCCAGACTAACTGCATGGAGTACGACAGCAACAGGGGGACACGCGACCCGGATGGGTCATCCGGACTACGCGACTTGGGATCTTTTCCCCTGTCCGCCACCCCGATCGTGGCCGTCGTCGGAGCCACCGCAGCAGGGAAGACGTCGCTCTCGCTCGACCTCGCCGAGACCCTCGGTGGCGAGATCATCAACACCGACGCGATGCAGGTCTATCGCGGCATGGACATCGGGACGGCGAAGCTGCCGGTCGCGGAGCGGCGCGGGATCCCGCACCATCTGCTCGACCTCCTCGACATCGCCGAACCGGCCTCCGTCGCCGACTTCCAGGCACTGGCGCGTGAGGAGATCGCGACGCTTCGCAAGGCTGGGAAGACACCCGTGCTGGTCGGCGGCAGTGCTCTCTACACACGAGCGATCCTGGACCGGTTCGAGTTCCCCGGGACCTCGGAGGAGGTGCGTGAGCGACTGGAGAAGGAGCTCGAAACCGCAGGTGAGAAGGCACTTCACGACCGCCTGCGAGCCCTGGATCCGGTCGCGGCGGAGCGGATCGAGATCGACAACGGTCGCCGCGTCGTACGCGCTCTGGAGGTCATCGAGCTGACCGGTGAGCCGTTCAGCGCACGACTGCCCGAGCAGGTCTACCACGACCCGGCCTCCATCCAGATCGGCGTCGACATCTCCCGAGAAGCCCTGGACGTACGCATCCGGCAGCGGGTCTCGGAGATGTTCGAGTCCGGCTTCGTCGACGAGGTCGCGCGGCTCCTGGAGGCCGGTCTGGGGCGGTCGCGGACCGCGTCGAAGGCCATCGGCTACAAGGAGGTCGCCGCCTATCTCGCGGGGGAGACGACGCTGGAGGATGCCATGGAGCGAACCGCCATCAAGACCAGGCAGTTCGCACGTCGGCAGGACGCCTGGTTCCGCAAGGATCCGCGGGTCGTGTGGGTCTCGTACGACGATCCGTCCCGTCTGGAGAAGGCCGTCGCGGCGGTGGGGGGATGGTGTTGTGAGCGAGAACGTACGTGACCGGCTGCGGGAGCTGCTCGACGCGGTGCTCGACGGTGCCGACGCCGGAGAGCCGCGCACGCTGGCGCAGATGGCCGGCGACGCCTACACGTCGCCCTATCACTTCAACCGGCTGCTCTCCCGGGGCGCGGGCGAGCCGCCGGTGGCGATGCGGCGGCGGGTGATGCTGGAGCGGGCCGCGTGGCAGCTGCAGCACGGTGGCACGGTGACCGATGCCGCCTGGGCCGCCGGGTACGAGTCGGTGGAGGGGTTCTCGCGGGCCTATGCGAAGGCCTTCGGGCACCCCCCGAGCACCGCCGCGCTCAGCCACTGGCTACCGGCGCCGAACGGGATCCACTTCCATCCGCCGGAGTCGCTGTGGGTCGACTCCCAGGAGCGGGTGCTCTCTCCGCTGACCGAGCAGCTTGTCCTGCACGACCTCGACGACACCCGAGCGTTGCTCGACCTCGCCAAGGGACTGCCCGCGGAAGTGCTCACCCAGGTGCGGCTGGCCGGCCATGAGGTGCTGGAGTGGGACGGCCCGGAGGAGTCGCTCGCGCAGGTTCTGGAGGCGACGGTGTGGGCCAAGGAGTGCTGGGTGGCCTCGATCGAGGGCCTCGCGATGCCGGTCCGGAGCCGCACGGACTCGGTCGTCGCGCTGGTCGAGCGGCACGAGGCCGTGGCGGCGCGGTGGCTGGCGGTCGTACGCGACATCGAGCGGCGCGGGGCCTGGGAGGACCGGCTCATCGACGCCCTCTGCGAGCCGCCGGAAAGCTTCCAGATCGGGTCGGTGGTCGCCCACGTCCTGACGTACGCAGCCCATCGGCGTCTGCTGGCCCGGATGATGCTCCGGATGGCCGGTGTCGAGGTCGACCGGGGCGACCCGATCGAGTGGCTGCGGGCCCGCCGGGGCGAGGTCCCGACGGTCTGAGCGAGCGGCGAAATGATTCGGCCGCCCGCGCGCCCGCCTCGTACCCTGAGGCCGTGACCCCTACCTGGACTGAGATCAGCACAATCGAGGAGCTCGTCGACCTGGTCGGCGTGCCGCACGAGCGGGCAGCGACCAAGGGGCGCCCGGCGCTCCTCGACATCGACAGGCAGTGGCTCGCCGCGACGCCGTTCTGCGTGCTCGCGACGTCGGACACCGCCGGCAACTGCGACGCCTCGCCCAAGGGGGACCCGGCCGGGTCGCTGGTGCACGTCATCGACGACAAGACGATCGCGATCGCGGAGCGGCCGGGCAACAAGCGGGTCGACGGCTACCGCAACGTACTGGCCAACCCGCACGTCGGGCTCAACTTCCTGATCCCGGGCCGCGGCGACACGCTGCGGATCAACGGCCGTGCCCGGCTGGTCTCGGACGCACCGTTCTTCGACGAGATGGTCGTGAAGGGCAAGAGGCCGATCCTCGCCCTGGTCGTCGACATCGACGACATCTTCTTCCACTGCGCGAAGGCGTTCCTGCGCTCGGGCCTGTGGGACCCGGAGACGTGGGACCCCGACCACCTCCCCAAGCGTGCGGTCATCGCCAAGCAGGTCGAGAACGACCCGCGTACGCTTGCCGAGATGGAGGACTACTACCGCACCGACACCTACTCGAAGTCCCTCTACTGATGTCCTACCCGTATCTGAAGGGACACGGCACGGAGAACGACTTCGTGCTGCTGCCCGACGTCGACGGGTCGGTGCACGGCGCCCTCTCGGACGAGGCGATGGCCGACCGGGTCCGGGCGCTGTGCGACCGCCGTGCCGGCATCGGTGGCGACGGGATCCTGCGGGTGATCCGGACCGCCGCCTACACCGGTGAGGACCGTCCGGTCAGCGACGCCGAGTGGTTCATGGACTACCGCAACGCCGACGGCACCCGGGCCGAGATGTGCGGCAACGGCACTCGGGTCTTCGCGGAGTATCTGCGCTCCGCCGGGCTCGCCGGCGACGAGGTCACCTTCGCGACCCGCGCGGGCGACAAGACCCTCCGGGCGTCCGGAGACGTCTGGACCGCCGACCTGGGCTCGCCGAAGCTGCTCGGGTCGACCCAGGTCACCGTCGCCCACCACTTCTGGTCGGCCTGCAACGTCGACATGGGCAACCCGCACGCCGCCGCCGAGGTCGACTCGATCGACCCACACGGTCCCGTCGGTGACCTCTACGACTCCCCGATCTTCGACGAGGCGGTCTATCCGCACGGAGTCAACGTGGAGTTCTTCGAACGCGTCGCCGAGCGTCACGTCGCGATGCGGGTCTTCGAGCGCGGCGCGGGGGAGACCCGCTCGTGTGGCACCGGAGCATGCGCGGTGATGGTCGCGGCCGCCGAGGCCGACGGTCTCGCGATCGCGCGCGATGCTGATGTGACGTACCGGGTCGATGTTCCTGGCGGCACGCTCCACGTCACCTGGACGACCGACGACCGGGTGCTGCTCACCGGGCCGGCGGTCCTGATCGCCGAAGGCACCACCGCGCTCTGACTGCGAGACGGTTAACGGGCATTCACCATCGTGAGGGTGGTCACGTCTATGGTGCTGCCCATGGAGTTGACTGATAGCACAGCGATCGTGACCGGTGCGGCCAGTGGGATCGGGGCGGCGACCGCCCGGGCGCTGGCGGCCAAGGGTGCGACGGTGATCGTCGCGGACATGCAGAAGGACAAGGGCGAGGCCCTGGCGGAGGAGATCAAGGGCCTGTTCGTGCCCGTCGATGTCACCGACACCGACCAGATCACCAACGCCGTGGAGAGGGCCGTGGAGATCGCGCCGCTGAAGGCGGTGGTCAACTCGGCCGGGATCGGCTGGGCGCAGCGCACCATCGGACGCGACGGCCAGATCGGCTCGGCGCACGACCTGGATGCGTACAAGAAGGTCATCGCGATCAACCTGATCGGCACCTTCGACATGTGCCGCCAGGCCGCGACCTACATCAGCCGCAACGAGCCCGACGCCAACGGGCAGCGTGGCGCGATCGTCAACCTCGCCAGCGTGGCGGCCTTCGACGGCCAGATCGGACAGGTGTCCTACTCCTCGTCCAAGGGCGGCGTCGTCGGCCTCACCCTCCCGCTCGCGCGCGACCTCGCCGCGGTCGGCATCCGCGTCAACACCGTCGCCCCGGGGCTGATCGACACCCCGATCTACGGCGAGGGCCCGGAGTCGGAGGCGTTCAAGGCCAAGCTCGGCGAGAGCGTGCTGTTCCCGCACCGGCTCGGTGAGCCGGCGGAGCTGGCCAGCATGGTCGTGGAGTGTCTGACCAACGACTACATGAACGGCGAGACGATCCGCGTCGACGGCGGCATCCGGATGCCACCGAAGTAACTGAAGGCAAGATGTACCCCGACGGCTGGCGCACCGCTAATGTGTGCGCCAGCCGCGGACAGTTTCAGACCGCTCCGCGGAATGTCGGAGCAAGGAGTTCGCATGTCCGATAAGGCGGACACCAGTACGTCGAAAGCGCTCGCGATCATCGAGTCCGACGAGCCCACGGGGCCGGCGGGACAGGGCGAGCCCCCGCGCGAGCCACGACTGACGCGGGAGACGATCGGGGTGATCGCCGGTGCGGCCGGCGTACTGGCCGTGTGCCTGATCGCGACCGCGCTGGTCGCCAACGGCAACGCGGACTCGACCGACGACCGGACCTGTCTCGGCCCGGAGATGACGGTGGCGGTGGCTCCCGAGGCGGCGACCGCCGTGGGCAACATCCTCGAGGACGCCGGCTGTGGCCAGATCGAGGTGGAGTCGGCGAAGGCCGACCAGGTCCTTGCGCCGCTGGCGCTCGACGGCGATCTCCCCGATGTGTGGATCCCCGACTCCTCGGTCTGGCTGGACCGGGTCGACCCGGCCGTCGAGCCGGTGACGCTGCGGGACTCGATGGCCTCCTCGCCGGTCGTGCTCGTCTCCGGCGACGGGCTCACCCGCACCTCGTACGCCGAGGCTTTCGCCGAGGACGACCTGCTGATGGGCGACCCTCAGCGGATGATGAGCGCGCTCGGCACCGCCGTCGCGAGCCGGGGGAAGCCCCAGAGCGAGGCCAAGCTGGAGCCGTTCGCAGAGCGGCTCGCCTCCGGCGAGGAGGGCGCCGGGCCGACCGACTCGGGACGCCTGGCCGAGCTGCAGACGGTCATGGGCGGAGTGACCGCGACCAGCGAGCAGCAGTGGTCGACGTACGCGCCGACGTTGAAGGCCAGTGCCCCGAAGGAGGGCACGGTGGTCCTCGACTACCCGGTCCTGATCACCGCGGACGCCTCGCGCCGAAACTCGATCGCCGCCTCGATCACCAGCTTCGCCAGGGTGCTCGACAGCGGTGCCACCGACACCGCGCTGACCCAGGCCGGGTTCCGCACCACCGGAGCCGGCAAACCGGCGCCCAACGTGGGCGCGTACACCCGCGTCGACTCGGCCGCGGTCGCGGAGACGGCCTCGGAGTGGAGCGCCAGGCTTCGGCCGGCCCGGGCGATCGCGGTCATGGACGTTTCCGGCTCGATGGCGTGGCCGACCGCTCCCGACAGCGCCACCACCCGCCTCCAGCTCACCCAGGAGGCGGCCTCGGAGGCCGTCGATCTCCTTCCCGGCGGCGCCGCGATCGGGCTCTGGGCCTTCTCCGAGAAGACCGAGGGCACGCTGGGAGCCGACCACAAGGTGCTCGTCCCCACCCGTCAGCTCGCGTCGAAGAACCAGCGCGCGCAGCTGACCGAGGAGATCGCCGGTCTCACCGCGCGCACCGGCGGCGGCACATCCCTGCACGACACCGCCCTGGCGGCCTATCAGGCCGCGGTCGCCTCCTACGACCCGCTGGCCTCCAACGACGTGCTCCTCTTCACCGACGGCACCAACGACCACCCCGACTCGATCGACGTGGCCGAGCTCGTACGCCAGCTCGAGGCTGCCTCCGACCCACGGCGGCCGGTCCGCGTCCTGGGGATCGGGATCACCGCCGACGCCGACCTCGGTACGCTGCAGGCGATCGCCGATGCGACCGGCGGGGCCGCGTACGTCGCCGAGCGACCGGAGGACGTCGGGCAGGTCCTTCGAGAGGCGCTCGGGCAACGCTGAGACCGGCCCCGGATCGGGCTTGTGGATAAGCATTGTCCCCCGGGTGGTGCGGCGCCGTATCCTTGTTGGTATATGACGAACAACGCACACGATTTTTCACTCGCTGACGAGCTCGAGGCCACCGAGGACTGGGACGCGCTCGACGACAGCTTCGAGTCGGGTTATGCCGACGAGGATCCCGAAGACATCGACCCGACCGTCGGTGCCATGGAGCTCGCCGAGCGGCACGCGCTCAAGCGCGTCGCCAGCCTGCGCACCGAGCTCGAGGACATCACCGAGGTCGAATACCGCCAGCTTCGCCTGGAGCGAGTGGTGCTCGTGGGCGTGTGGGCCGGCGGCACCCAGACCGACGCCGAGAACTCCCTGGCCGAGCTCGCGCTCCTCGCCGAGACGGCCGGCTCGGAGGTGCTCGAGGCGATCTACCAGCGTCGCCAGGCGCCCGACCCCGCGACGTACATCGGACGCGGCAAGGTCGAGGCGCTCAAGGAGATCGTCGCCGCGACCGGCGCCGACACCGTGATCGCCGACGGCGAGCTGGCCCCGAGCCAGCTCAGGAACCTCGAGGACCGCACCGGGGTCAAGGTCGTCGACCGAACCGCGCTGATCCTCGACATCTTCGCCCAGCACGCCAAGTCCCGCGAGGGCCAGGCGCAGGTGGAGCTCGCCCAGCTCAGCTACATGAAGCAGCGGCTTCGTGGTTGGGGTGGCAATCTGTCCCGCCAGGCCGGTGGCCGCGTCGCCGGTGGTGCCGGTATCGGTGGCCGTGGTCCCGGTGAGACCAAGATCGAGACCGACCGCCGCCGGATCAACACCAAGATCGCCAAGCTCAACCGTGAGCTGAAGGCGATGAAGGGCACCCGCGACACCAAGCGTGCCGACCGGAAGCGCCACCACATCCCGGCGGTCGCGATCGCCGGCTACACCAACGCCGGCAAGTCGTCGCTGCTCAACCGGCTCACCGGTGCCGGGGTGCTCGTCGAGGACGCGCTCTTCGCGACCCTGGACCCGACCACCCGCCGCACCACCACCGAGGACGGGCGGGTCTACACGATGTCCGACACCGTCGGTTTCGTGCGTCACCTGCCCCACCAGCTCGTCGAGGCCTTCCGCTCGACGCTGGAGGAGGTCGCCGACGCCGACCTGGTCGTGCACGTCGTCGACGGCTCCCACCCCGACCCCGAGGGTCAGCTGGCGGCGGTGCGTGAGGTCTTCGCCGAGATCGGTGCCAGCGAGGTGCCGGAGCTGGTCGTGATCAACAAGGCCGACATCTCCGACCCGCTGGTGATCGCCAGGCTGTTGCGCGCCGAACCTCACTCGGTCGCGGTCTCGGCCAAGACCGGCGAGGGCATCGACGCGGCCATCAAGGCCGTCGAGACCGACCTGCCGCGGCCGGGCGTCGAGTTCTCCGCGCTGGTTCCCTACGAGCGGGGTGACCTGGTCAACCGGATCCACCAGCACGGCGAGATCGACCACCTCGAGCACACCGCCGAAGGCACCGTCGTCAAGGGCCGCGCCAACGCGGACCTGGCCGGCGAGCTGGCTGCGTACACGAACTGAGCGCGGAGCGCGCACTCTGATCCGGCGTTTCGAGATTGGTGATGCCAGGATCGTCCCGCACACTTGGGACGATCAGTCTCGGAGAGGGCAGGGATGCGGACAGAGGTACGCCACGCGGCGCGCGCCACGATCGTGAGCGCGCTGGCTGGTGCTGTCCTGGTGGCCGCGCTCGCGGGCTGTGGCAGCCAGGACGACGCCGCCCTCCCAGGGCAGAAGGCGAACCACGAGGCCGAGGTGACCCAGGACCTGTGCACCCGGCTGGCCGCCGAGTCGGTGACCCGCGCCTCCGTGGTGACCGGAGCCGGCGAGCGGGTCGTGGTGATCGGTGACTCCTGGGCCTCTGGCTTCGGGCTGGACGACCCCGGGCTGTCCTGGCCGCGCTATCTCGACGGCGAGGTGCGGGTCTCCGGCTTCGGCGGCACCGGCTACTCGCACGAGCTGATGGAGCGGTGCGGCCCGATCTCGTTCCCCGAGCGTGTTCCGGACGCGGTGGCGCAGGGGGCCGACCTGGTCGTGCTCGAGGGCGGCATCAACGACTCCAAGAGCGATCTCGACGACGTCGAGAAGGGCTTCCGGGCCACCCTGGACGAGCTGAAGGACCACGAGGTGATCGTGCTCAGTGCGCCCAAGGTGAACTCCCGCGCCAAGGCCATCAGGGTCGTCAACAAGATGATGCGGCGGGTCTCGGCGGAGTACGGGGTGACGTACATCAACGTCTTCGACCTCGAACTGCCCATGCTCGCGGACAACACCCACCTGACGGTGGCGGGCCACATGCAGTTCGGGGAGATCGTCGCCCGCCGGATCGCGGAGAGCCGATCGGAGACTGTCCCCGCCCACGGCTAAAGTTGCCTGGGTGACCGTAACCGAGACCGCCACCCAGACGCCCGTACGTGAAGCCTTGGCGGATGCGGTTGCGACCCTCGGCGGGGCCACTCGCGAGGGTCAGGTGCTGATGGCCGACGCGGTCGCCCAGGCCCTGGCCGACGAGGAGCACCTGCTGGTCGAGGCCGGCACCGGCACCGGGAAGTCGCTGGCCTACCTGGTCCCGTCGCTGCTCCACGACAGCCGGGTCGTGATCGCCACCGCGACCCTGGCGCTGCAGCACCAGCTCGTCGAACGCGACCTGCCGCGCCTGGTCAAGGCGATCGGTTCGCGCCCCGGCATCGACGCGTCCTACGCCGTCCTCAAGGGCCGCTCCAACTACGCCTGTCTCCACCGGGTGCGCGAGGGCGCCCCCGACGACCAGGGCACCCTGGTCGACGTCCCGCTGGGCCCGATGGCGGAGAAGGTCCTCGAGCTGCGCAGCTGGGCCGAGAAGCAGGCGGAGAAGGGCGGCAGCGGCGAGCGCGACTCCGCGCCTCGCCACACCGACCGCGAGTGGCGCCAGGTCTCCGTCAACCATCGCGACTGCCTCGGCGCCGCCAAGTGCCCCTTCGGCGAGGAGTGCTTCGCCGAGGTCGCCAAGGACAAGGCCCAGAAGAGCCACCTGATCGTCACCAACCACTCCCTGCTCGCGATCGACGCGATCGAGGGTGTGCCGATGATCCCGGAGTACGACGCCGTCGTGATCGACGAGGCCCACGAGCTCGTCGCCCGGGTGACCCAGGCGGCGACCGACGAGCTGACCGCGGCCGAGGTGGAGCGGGCCGCCCGGCGGGCCCAGAAGCACATCGAGGGCTCCGAGGCCGATGACCTCGCCGACGCCTCCGACGCGTTGCGCGCGGCGATCAACGAGACCTCACCCGGGCGGCTGATCACGCTGCCCGAGGTCGTCTCGGACGCCCTGGTGCTGGTGCGTGACGCCGCTCGGTCCGCGATCTCCGCGCTGCCGAAGCCGAAGGACTCCGAGGGCGCCGACCCCGGCTTCCAGCAGGCCAAGGGTGGCCTGCAGGAGGTCTTCACCACCGCCGAGCGGATGGCCGCGGGCTCCGAGCGCGACGTGATCTGGCTCAACGAGGGCGGTGACCGGATCCCGCCGCGGCTCTGCGTCGCGCCGCTCCAGGTCTGGGCGCAGATGCGCGAGAAGCTGCTCACCGAGAAGACCGTCGTCTTCGCCTCGGCGACCCTCAAGCTCGGCGGCGACTTCGGCCCCGTGGCCGGATCCCTCGGGCTCAAGGCGGAGGAGCGCACCGCGGTGGGCGCCGCGGCGCAGCGTACCGATGACGTGCTGCCGTGGATCGGCCTAGATGTCGGCAGCCCGTTCGACTACGGCAAGCAGGGGATCCTCTACGTCGCCCGCCACCTGCCTCCTCCCGGGCGCGACGGCATGGGCGCCAAGACCCTCGACGAGATCGTCGACCTCGTCGACGCCGCCGACGGACGTACGCTCGGGCTCTTCTCGTCCCGTCGTGCCGCCGAGGCCGCCGCCGAGGTCGTGCGCCAGAAGCTGCCTCACCTGACCACGCTGGCCCAGGGCGACGCACAGCTGCCCGAACTCGCCGCGCAGTTCGTCGCCGACCCGCACACGGTGCTCTTCGGCACGCTGTCGCTGTGGCAGGGCCTCGACGTCCCCGGCGACACCTGCCAGCTCGTGATCATCGACCGGATCCCGTTCCCGCGGCCCGACGACCCGCTGATGTCTGCCCGGCAGCAGGCGGCCGACAAGGCCGGCGGCAACGGGTTCATGCAGGTCGCCGCCACCCATGCGGCGCTGCTGCTCGCGCAGGGCGCCGGCCGGCTGATCCGCACCACCACCGACCGTGGCGTCGTGGCCGTCCTGGATGCCCGCCTCGCCACCGCCCGCTACGGCGGATTCCTCAAGGCCAGCCTGCCGCCGATGTGGGCCACCACCGACCCCGACGTTGTACGAAAGGCCCTCAAGCGGCTCTCGGAGATGGCCTCGGCCTGACCGAAATGCACGCCGAGTCGGCTCGTTATGACGAGCCGACTCGGCGTGGGTTGGGTCAGCGGTAGGTCTTCGCCCACCAGCGATGGGTGGCCTTGTCAGGGGTCGCGACGCCGTGGCAGGAGAACGCGGTGCCCTGGCCACACTTGAAGTTGCTGCTCGCGTTGGCGAAGGTGACCTCGACCTTGCGGATCCGCTTCGAGGAGAAGCCCTCGAAGGTCTTGGTGGCAATGCCCTTGCTGTTGGGCTTGAGGTAGTAGACGCCGCGGGTGCCGTCGGTGCGGAAGATGCTGACCACGGCGGCGTTGGCGCTGGGTCGGGCCAGGTCGACCTTCACCCGCAGCTTCCAGCCCTTGCCCACCTTCTTCGGGACGAGGCGCTGCGAGGCGTAGGTGAGGTGCTTCAGCGTGAACTTGCCGTCGACGGTCTGTCGCTTGGCGGGCAGCGCGGTGCGGCCGTCGTAGACCGGCGCGTAGTAGGCGCCGCCCTCGCTGTAGGTCTTCGAGGGTGCCAGGTTGGCGGCGGCGAAGCGGGCGTACTGCGTCTTCAGGGTGGTGCCGCGGTCGGCGAGCGCCCGGCGGATGGCGAGGGTGGAGTAGGTCGACGGGGCTCGGTTCCAGATATCGAGGACCACGGCTGGCAGGCCACCCCGCTCCCTGGCGAAGCGCTCGGAGAGGTAGCGGAAGAAGATCCAGTTGCCGTAGATGCCGAGGTTGGAGGCGTAGGAGTTGTCCAGCGGCTTGCGCTGGTCCTCGAGCTGGCCGTAGCCCAGGTATTGCCGGTTGTCGTTGATGCTGTCGTAGACCTCGTCCTCGACCCAGGTCGCGGTGGACTCCATCATCCAGCGGTCCTCGCCGGCGTCGTAGGCGAACTGGACGGCGTGGAAGTATTCGTGAGCGGCGGTCACCCGGAGGTTCTCGGTGGGCGTGTTGTACGAGCCGTACTCGCTGGTGGCGTAGTCGTTGTCCAGAACGCAGTAGGCCGTCGCGGCGGTCTTGGAGACCTTCGTCTCGGGCGCGCAGTAGCCGTAGTAGCCCTCGTCGTAGAGGTTCTCCAGGTAGATGTCGACCTTGCCCGGGGTGACCGCCTTGTCGGCGGCGGGCTTGCGGTAGCCCGCCTGCACGTAGAGGTTGTGGACCTTCGTGACCACGTCACGGACCTGGGTCGCGTACGTCGTCGAGGCGCGGTCGCCGCCCTTGCCCGGCGTGTAGTGGACGCAGACCGCGTCGCTGCAGGTCTGGGCCGCGGTGCGCGGGCGGGCGAGCAATTCCCGCGCGGCGGCCTTGTTGGAGCCGTCCAGGGCATCCTTGGCGTTCCACAGGTCGGTCAGCGCGATGGTCGCGTCGGGCCGGCCGGCGACGTGCCGCCCGGGCACGACCTGCCGGGTGCCGCGCACCGACTGGTTGCGCTTGACCTTCTTGGCCGCGGCGAGCGCCTCCCGGGCCGCCTTCTCCGTCACCGGCTGCTCGGCGCTGGTGTCACCGCCGGTCCTCACCGAGGTCGCCGGCGTCGAACCGGTTGCGGGCATGGTGGCGACGAACGTCGCGACGACCATGCCTGCGATCAAGACGAGGGATCGTTGTTTGCGGTTGATCCGGCGGGCAATGTTTCGCATGAGATACCAGACGTTCGGGAAGGCAGACCTGGGCAGTCTAAGCGCAGAGTGCCGCTGTGTCCGGCGGACACGGCCTAGACGGGCTGCGTGACGTGATGGAGCCTGTTGCTTCCGGTTGCGGTGGCGTACGACCTGGTCCAGGTGGCGGCAGTATTGGAGTCCTTGCGTTCGCCGATGACGTACCAGTCCATCTGGGCGCGGTTGCGGGTCACGTCGAGGACGGAGAAGCCGTGGTCGTCGAAGTTGAGGTAGCGGACGTGGCGGTTGGCGGTCCTGATGATGTTCTCGACCGTCAGGCTGACCGTGCGGCGCGGCGCACCGAGGATGTCCTTGAGGTTGTTCGAGGACACCGAGGTGGCGACGAACTCGACGCCGGCGGTCTTGCCGAGCGGGTAGACGGCGGAGTCGTACGGCAGGTCGCAGGCCCAACCTGAGTGGATGTCGCCGGTGACGAAGACGGTGTCGGTGATCGCGTTGTTGCGGATGTGCTCGAAGAGCTCGGTGCGGTCGGCGGTGTAGCCGTCCCACTGGTCGACGTTGTAGGCGATGCCGTTGTCGGGCAGCAGGCCGGTGACGTCGTTGACCGGGGTGATCAGGCTCTTCGGGAGCGCACCCAAGGTGACCGGCGCGATCATCACCGGGTTGCCGACGATCTTCCACTGAGCGTCGGTGAGCAGGCCGTCCTTGAGCCACTCCAGCTGCTCGTCGCCGGTGATCGTGCGGTCGGGGTCGTCGACGCCGGCGAGGTCGGTGCGGGCGACCTGCTGGGAGCGGTAGGAGCGCAGGTCGAGCATGCTCAGCTCGAGCAGGTTGCCGAAACGCAGCCGCCGGTAGATGCGGTCGTGGAGATGGCCGTCGGTCTCCACCGTCGCTGTGCCATCGACGCGCAGCGGCATCCACTCGTCGTAGGCCTGGTTGGCGTTGGTCTTGCGGTCGATCCAGTCGTACTCGCCGGGCTCGTTGTTCTCGGCGCCGAGCAGCCAGGCGTCGTTGGCCGACTCGTGGTCGTCCCAGGTGACGATCCAGGGCAGCCGGGCGTGGGCGGCGGAGAGGTCGACGTCGCGCTTGTACTGCGCGTGCCGGATCCGGTAGTCGGCCAGCGTGTGCATCTCGTGGGCCGGCTCGTGCGGCCGGACGTCCTCGTTGGCCATGCCGTAGCCGTACTCGCCGGGGCCGTACTCGTAGAGGTAGTCGCCCAGGTGGAGGATCGCGTGCAGGTCGTCGCGGGCGGCCAGGTGGCGGTAGGACGCGAACCAGCCGGCCTGCAGGTTGGAGCAGGAGACCACCCCGAAACGTACGTTCTCCGGGGCCGCGTCTGCGGCAGGAGCGGTGCGGGTGCGGCCGACGCGGCTGGTCTGGCCGTTGTAGGTGAAGCGGTAGAAGTACCAGCTCTCCGGCGCCAGGCGGGTGACGTCGAGCTTCACGGTGTGGTCGCGGTCGGGACCCGTCTGCTGGGATCCCTTCGCGGTGACGCGGCCGAAGTCCGCGGTGGGCGAGACCTCCCAGCGGACCAGGACCTCTTCGCCCTGCCCGGACCCGGGAGTCGCGTCCGCCGTCGGCGTGACCCGGGTCCAGATGACCACGCGGTCCGGGAGCGGGTCGCCGGAGGCGACGCCGTGCTGGAAGTGGTTGAGCGTGCCGCCTGCCGCCTCGGCGGGCTCGGGGAGAGCGATGGCCCCGGCTCCTGCGGCGGTCGCCAGCCCGGCGGCGATGAGGGTACGGCGGTCGATCTGCGTCTGGGTCACGCTGTAGGGAACGACGCAGCCGCCGGCCCTGTCATGGGCCGGCGGCTGGATTTCACGCAGTGTTCCCGGACTCGTTCCGGGAGGTGGCGCAGGACTCAGAGGCTGCGCAGGACCGCCGTCACCTTGCCGAGGATCGTCGCGTGGGTGCCGTCGATCGGCTCGTACGCAGCGTTGTGCGGCAGCAGCCAGACCTTGCCGTCCTTGCGGGAGAGCGTCTTGACGGTGGCCTCGCCGTCGATCAGCGCGGCCACGATCTCGCCGTTCTCGGCGGTCGGCTGCTGGCGCACGACCACAAAGTCGCCGTCGCAGATCGCCGCGTCGACCATCGAGTCACCGGAGACCGAGAGCAGGAAGAGATCGCCGTTGCCGACCAGCTGCTTGGGCAGCGGGAAGACGTCCTCGATGCTCTGCTGGCTCGAGGTCTCTTCGGCCAGGATCGGGCCACCGGCCGCGATCCGCCCGACCAGGGGGACCATGGCGGCGTCGGGGTTGGGGTTGATGTCGGCCTCGGCGGTGATCGTCGACTCGGGCTCCTCGCCGGACATGGCCTTGCGGTGGGCCATGACCTCCGGGAGGAAGACCTCGAGGGCGCGCGGTCGCTTCGGGTCCTTGCGGATCAGACCACGCTGCTCCAGCGCGCGGAGCTGGTGGGCGACGCTGCTGGTGCTGGTCAGCCCGACCGCGGCGCCGATCTCGCGCATGCTGGGCGGGTAGCCGCGCTGCTCGATGCTGTCGCGCAGGTGAGCGAGGATCCGCTGCTGACGCGGCGTGAGCCCGGTCGCGTCCGGCGGCCCGTCGGGCAGCTCGCGGACGCGGCTCTTCTTCGAACCGCCTGATCCGGTGCCTGTCTTCTGCGTGGTCATGTCACCACATTAGTCCCTCTGGCACCACGACATCAAACATTTGTTCGACCTCGTGGTCGGCGCGTGTCGGCGTTCGAAAATTCTTGGGGTCGCTACTTGCGTTGTTCGAACACGTGATCTACCTTCGAACATATGCTCGATCGAACACGTGATCGAGAGACTGGTGATCAGGAGGCCGTGAGATGAGTGCAACAGTCTATGTGCTGCCCGTAGCCGAGCCACCGCGTCCGGTGCCGGAGGTGCGACGCTCGAGCGTGCGGCTCACTCGTCGCGGCCGAGTCGTCGTGTTCGCATTCGCGCTCGTCGTGCTCTTCGGGATCGCGCTGATCGGGGCGAAGGTGGCGTTCGCCGTGGAGAACGGTGCCGACAAAAGTCCCTCCTCCACCGCCCACACGATGGTCGTCGGCGATGGCGACACGCTCTGGGACATCTCCTCGAAGGCCGTCGCCGGCACCGACTCCTCGATTCGGGAGATGGAGCAGAGGATCAAGGAGCTCAACAGTCTCGAGTCCTCGATGCTCGTGTCCGGACAGACGCTGATCGTTCCGACCGCGCCGTAGGGCGCCGCTATAGATGTCCGGCTGCTCCTTCAACCCTGGCGGCCGGCTACCGGGGAAAAGTGAGAGTGCTGCAGACGATGGGAAGCGTCTGCAGCACTCTCGCATGTTGGGGTCAGTGGCGCCCGCGGTAGGGACTGTCCGGCTCGGCCGGCGGCCACTGCTTGTTGCGAGTGCCGTGCCGCGGCGGCCACTCGTCGTCCGGTTCGACCGGCGGGTCCTGGGGCTGACGCTGGGAGGGCATCGCCTGGGTTGCGGCGGGGTCCTGGGTCAGTCGAGCCCGCGAGCCGGTCTGGCCGTAGCCGGTCGGGGTCTGGTAGGCGCCGGACTGATACTGCGGGGAGCCGGCCTGCTGGGTGGGGTAGCTGTCCGTGCCGTATCCCTGCGAGCCGTACCCCGGAGTGCTCTGCGGCGTCGACGTCGGTGTCGGCGGGCTGGAGTAGTAGGGCTGTGGGGTGGGCGGCGGGCTGGTCGGCGGCTGGTAGGAAGATGCGCCGTAGGCGGCCCGGCTGCCGGTGTTGCCGTAGCCCTGATCGCTGCTGGGGTAGCCGTACGGCGACTGGGAGCCGGTGTCGGTGTAGGCCGAGCGGTTCGAGGTGTCGCCGTAGGGCGGCTGGCTCCCGGTGTCGGAGCTGTGCCGGCCGTAGCCGGTGTCGTCGTAGCCGTAGGAGCCGGTGCCGTAGTAGTCCTGCTCCGGGTAAGCCTGCTCAGGGTAGGCCTGGTCGGCGTAGGCCGGGGCCGAGTAGTCCTGCTCCTCGACGTAGGCGTTGGAGTGGCTTCCGGCGTAGTCGTCGGTGGGTGGCGTGGTGGGGGAGCCGGAGAAGGCCCGCCAGGCCTTCCCGGCGAAGGTGAAGGTCAGGAAGAGGCAGGCGACTGCAACGACCGCCGCGATGGCGAGCTTCGCCCAGGCGCCGGAATCGCCTCCCCGTGCGTCGGCCCCGAAACCGACGGCGACCCACACGAGCACTCCCCAGATGACGAGGAAGGCCAGTGTCGCGATCGCAGGCAAGATGAAAGGTGGCCGGGGACCGTTTCTGGGGCGCGTGCCTCTCCGCGACCCGACGCGATTTCCTCCGGAGATGTTTGTCACGGGGGTCATTCTTACTCATCCAGGCCAGTCCGTCGCCGCTGAACCGGAATCTTTCGGTGTTTGACCGGCGACACGCCGGGCACGCGGGTAAACCCGACGCTCGCTTGCATCGTCGTGGGGGCGGGCGTACGGTTACCACTACATCTAGTAGTTACACCGCTGTAGTTATCCACATCTAGTTCACATGAACGGGCGGATGGCCCACAGCGATGGGGGTGTTGTTCCACAGGGACTCACGCTCATATCCACAGGTTCCACAGGCTCGGGCCGCCAATGAGACGGCCTGGATCCACAGGTCTCACGAGAGGGGCTCTACCGTGCACTGTCCGTTCTGCCGACACAGCGACACCAAGGTGCTCGACTCCCGCGTGGCCGAGGACGGTGGCCAGATCCGGCGCCGCCGGGTCTGCCAGGAATGTGGGAAGCGGTTCACGACCGTCGAGCAGATGCAGCTGATGGTGGCCAAGCGCTCCGGCGCAGCGGAGCCGTTCAGCCGCGACAAGGCGGTGCACGGCGTACGCAAGGCATGCAAGGGCCGTCCGGTCACCGAGGACCAGCTCGCCTGCCTCGGCCAGGAGGTCGAGCAGGCGCTGCGCAGCCAGGGGCTGGCCGAGGTTCCCAGCAACGAGGTGGGGCTGGCGATCCTCGCGCCGCTGCGCGAGCTCGACGAGGTGGCCTACCTGCGCTTCGCGAGCGTCTACCGGGCCTTCGGGTCGGTGGAGGACTTCGAGCGTGAGATCCAGATGCTGCGTACGGAACGGGAAGTCCAGGACTTCGAGGCAGAACATCCGGTCGAGGCCCCGGTGGGCTCCGACTAGGTCCCACGGGACACATAGACCGGCCCGGGCAGGCCGTGGGGAAGCGACCTGCTCGGGCCAATCAACGGCACAACCAGCGGAAACAGATAGAACAGAGCAAGGACTCCACCATCAGCACCGACCAGCAGCACGGCACAGCGATCGATGACAACAGGGGGAACGAAATGACAGACACGGCATCAGAGGCACAGGCATCGGCGAAGGCAGGCGCCGGGCTGAAGATCGAGCGGATCTTCAGCACCGAGGGCGTCCACCCCTACGACGAGATCACCTGGGAGCGGCGCGACGTCGTCCAGAAGAACTGGAAGACCGGCGCGACCGTCTTCGAGCAGACCGGAGTCGAGTTCCCCGACTTCTGGTCGATCAACGCCTCGACGATCGTGACGACCAAGTACTTCCGCGGCGCGCTCGGCACCGAGAAGCGTGAGCAGAGCCTGAAGCAGCTGATCGACCGGGTCGTGAACACCTACGTCGCCTCCGGCAAGGAGAACGACTACTTCGCCTCCGAGGCCGACGCCGACCTCTTCGGCCGCGAGCTCACCTGGCTGCTGGTCAACCAGCACTTCGCCTTCAACTCGCCGGTCTGGTTCAACGTCGGCACCGAGTCCCCCCAGCAGGTCTCGGCCTGCTTCATCCTCTCGGTCGACGACTCCATGGACTCGATCCTGAACTGGTACAAGGAGGAGGGCCTGATCTTCAAGGGCGGCTCCGGTGCCGGTCTCAACCTCTCCCGCATCCGCTCCTCCAAGGAGCTGCTGAAGTCCTCCGGCGGCACCGCCTCCGGTCCGGTCTCCTTCATGCGTGGCGCCGACGCGTCCGCGGGCACCATCAAGTCCGGTGGCGCCACCCGCCGCGCGGCGAAGATGGTCGTGCTCGACGTCGACCACCCCGACATCGAGGAGTTCGTCGAGACCAAGGCGCGCGAGGAGGACAAGATCCGCGCGCTGCGCGACGCCGGCTTCGACATGGACCTGGGCGGCAAGGACATCTCGTCCGTGCAGTACCAGAACGCCAACAACTCCGTGCGCGTCTCCGACGAGTTCATGCGCGCTGTCGAGGAGGGCAAGAAGTTCGGCCTCCGGGCGCGTACGACCGGTGAGGTCATCGAGGAGATCGACGCCCGCGAGCTGTTCCGCAAGATCTCGATCGCCGCGTGGGAGTGTGCCGACCCGGGTCTGCAGTACGACGACACGATCAACGACTGGCACACCAACCCGGAGACGGGCCGGATCACCGGCTCCAACCCGTGCTCGGAGTACATGTCGCTGGACAACTCCTCCTGCAACCTGGCGTCGCTGAACCTGCTGAAGTTCCTCAAGGACGACGACACCTTCGACGCCGTGCGCTTCCAGCAGGCCTGCGAGGTCGTCTTCACCGCGATGGACATCTCCATCTGCTTCGCCGACTTCCCGACCGAGGCGATCGGCGAGACCACCCGCGACTACCGCCAGCTCGGCATCGGCTACGCCAACCTCGGCGCGCTGCTGATGGCGATGGGTCTGGGCTACGACAGCGAGGGTGGCCGCACGATGGCCGCCGCCATCACCTCGCTGATGACCGGTGCCGGCTACAAGCGCTCGGCCGAGCTGGCCGGTGTCGTCGGGCCGTACGCCGGTTACGCCCGCAACGCCGAGGCCCACCAGCGGGTCATGCGCAAGCACCAGGCCGCCAACGACGCGGTCCGCTCGATCAACCCGGTCGACCGCAACATCATCGACGCGGCGACCCGCGTGTGGAACGACGTCGTCGAGATCGGCAAAGTCAACGGCTTCCGCAACGCCCAGGCCTCGCTGCTCGCTCCGACCGGCACCATCGGCTTCATGATGGACTGCGACACCACCGGCATCGAGCCCGACTTCTCGCTGGTGAAGTTCAAGAAGCTCGTCGGCGGCGGCTCGATGCAGATCGTCAACCAGGTGATCCCGCGCGCGCTGAAGAAGATGGGCTACCAGCCCGAGCAGATCGAGGCGATCGTCGCCTACATCGCCGAGCACGGCCACGTCATCGACGCCCCCGGCCTGCGCCAGGAGCACTACGAGGTCTTCGACACCGCGATGGGCAAGCGTGCGCTGCAGCCGATGGGCCACGTACGCATGATGGCGGCGACCCAGCCGTTCCTCTCCGGTGCGATCTCCAAGACCGTCAACCTGCCCGAGACCGCGACGGTCGAGGAGATCGAGCAGGTCTACATGGAGTCGTGGAAGCTGGGCCTGAAGGCCACCGCGATCTACCGCGACAACTGCAAGGTCGGCCAGCCGCTGGCCGACGGCAAGTCGGAGAGCGCCAAGAAGGACCAGGGTCTCTCCACCGCTGCCGTGGCTGCTGAGGCCGAGGTCGAGCCCGAGGTCGTCGAGAAGATCATCGAGAAGATCGTCTACGCGCCGACCCGCAAGCGCCTGCCGAAGTCCCGCGTCTCGCGCACCACGTCCTTCACGGTCGGTGGCGCCGAGGGCTACATGACCTCCGGTGCCCACGCCGACGGCGAGCTCGGTGAGGTCTTCCTCAAGCTCGGCAAGCAGGGCTCGACCCTGGCCGGTGTCATGGACGCCTTCTCCATCGCGGTCTCCGTCGGCCTTCAGTACGGCGTGCCGCTGGAGACGTACGTCTCCAAGTTCACCAACCTGAAGTTCGAGCCCGCCGGTCTGACCGACGACCCGGACGTACGCATGGCGCAGTCGCTCATGGACTACGTCTTCCGCCGCCTGGCGCTGGACTACATGTCCTTCGAGGACCGCTCTGCTCTCGGCATCTACTCCGCCGACGAGCGTCAGCGCTACCTCGAGACCGGCTCCTACGAGCAGCTCGGCAACGGCACCACCGCCGCCGAGCTGGTCCAGAAGCCGGCTCCGGAGCGCAAGGCTGCGGCTGCTCCCGTCGCCGAGCCGGTCGAGGCCGAGATCGAGGAGGAGGCCGAGGTCGTCGAGGAGGCGCCCAAGGCCACCGCCCACACCACCGCCGAGCTGCTCGAGTCGATCAGCGGCATGGCCATCGACAGCCCGCTCTGCTTCACCTGCGGCACCAAGATGCGCCCCGCCGGCTCCTGCTACGTCTGCGAGGGCTGCGGCTCGACCTCCGGTTGCAGCTGAGCCTGAAGGCTGAATGAGTCCGGTCCCGCACCCGAGGAAGGGTGCGGGACCGGATCTATTTGGAGACGCCGAGACGTCAGTGGCCGAGGATGCGGCTCAGCCAGGTGCCGTTGGGGTCCTTGGGGTCGGCGGAGTGCCCGGGGCACCACTGACCGGTGGGCACGGAGGCCTTGACGGCGGCGACGTGGCGGCCGCAGCCGGCCCAGGTGGTCTTCCTGCACTTCTTGCAGCGGACGGGGCGACACATTGTTGGGTTCCTGCTTCTGTGGATCTGGGTGGTGGTCAGGCGGGAGGTTCGCCGGCGTCGAGGGCGTCGACGAACTCGCAGAAGGCGTCGAAGGCGCGTGCGCCGTGGATGGTGGCGGGACCGCCGTGCATGAGGAAGGTGACGCCGATGGCCTCGGCTGCCTCCTGCGGGCTCGCGCCGGCGCGAGCGGCGGCCTGGCCGTGGGAGGCGATGCAGCCGTCGCAGCCTTCGACGACGCCGATCGCGAAGGCGATCAGCTCCTTGGTCTTACGGTCGAGCGCACCGTCAGCGAAGGCCGCCTTGGAGAGCCCGCCCCAGCCCTTGTAGACGTCGGGGATGGCGCGGCGTAGCTCCTGGTGGAGCGGCCCCAGGTCCCGCAGGACGCTCTTGCCGTGGGGCGAGGCATGGTCAGTAGTGGTGGTCATGATGGCTCCTTTCGGCCGCGGTGGAGGAGGTGTCTCTCCTCAGCGTCGTAACCCCCCGGGGGGTTACACTTAGGACGGTAGCATAACCCCCCGGGGGGTTATAGAATCGCTGAAGACGAAGGAGAACCGATGACCAGCTTCACCCTGAGCGCCACCGTCCCCGCGTCGTACGCGGAGACCTTGGCGCGCGTACGAGACCTCCTCGGCGACGCCGGATTCGGCGTCCTCACCGAGATCGACCTGACCGCGACCCTGCGCGCCAAGCTCGGCGTGGATATCCCGCAGCAGGTGATCCTCGGAGCCTGCATGCCCCAGCTCGCACATCGCGCGCTCGAGGCAGACCCGCGGATCGCGACGATGCTGCCGTGCAACGTCGTGGTCGCTGCGGAGGGCGAGGAGACCCGGGTGGAGGTCTTCGACCCGGCCGCGATGACCTCGTTCAGCTCGGACGCCGGCGTCGCCGAGGTCGCAGCGGACGCGCGTCAGCGCCTCATTGGCATGTTGGAAGCACTCACGGGAGAGAAGAAGGACGACGATGCAGCTCGAGCCTGACGAGATCAAGGCCATCATCACCCGACTCAAGCGGGCCAACGGCCACTTGGCGTCGGTCATCCGGATGCTCGAGGAGGGGTCGGAGTGCGAGGACGCACTGACCCAGCTCGCGGCGGTCAACAAGGCGGTCAGCCGAGGTGGTTACGCGCTGGTCGCCACCGGGCTGGAGAAGTGCCTCGCCGAGGGCGGGCGCGACAGTGTCGACACCAAGAAGATGGAGAAGCTCTTCCTCGCTCTTGCCTGATCGGCGGGCCGATCACTGTCCACAGGCGACCTCCGGGACAGGGTTATCCACAGGCCGGTGATAGGCGCTGGCGGGGCGTACGGATCCGGGGTCTGCTGGGGTCATGCCCAAACGAAAGAAGCGTGAGAAGTCACCTCGTCCACCGAACAGGCCCGGGGATCCGCGGCGGCGGTCGTTCGCGGAGAAGGTCGTCGACAGTCCCTATTGGCCGGCGATGTTCGCGGTGAACGACGCCGAGGCCCGCGGGGATGTGAAGTCGGCCCTGGAGATCATCCATACGACCAGCGCCCAGCTCGACAAGGAGCAGTTCTGGCATCCGTCGCGCCTCGAGCGGCTGGAACAGCTGCGGCTGCTCGAGGCGCTCATGCCGAGGTGGGCGCATTCGCGGTGGATCGTCGCGCAGGCGATGCAGAGCACCCAGGCGCGCAACCAGTGGCGGATGTCGAAGGCGATCCGGGTCGCACTGGACGTCCGCGGCGGTCCCGACCCCGGACGTGACCGGGAGGACGACCGGATCCAGATCTTGGATCGCGACTGGGTCTATCGCCAGACGTTCCTCTACGAGCTCGGCGGGCTCGAAGCGTTCCTGCGTCACAACGCGTCCGGCGACCTCATCGCCGGCGCCGACCGGATCTGGGAGTGGGTGCGGGCGCCGATGCGTGGCCTACGGCTGCTGGGACACGAGCCGCGACACCTGCTCTGGGAGGATCCGAGGACCGGCGAGCAGCTGACCACGATCAACATCGGTGCCGGACTGCTCGTCGACGACGGGGAGTGCGTGATCGGCCGGATCGTGCCGATCGACGACGGCCTGATGTTCGAGACAGCTCCGCTTCGGGTGCCCGAGGAGGTGGCGTACGCCGTCGCGGATGAACCGGAGCGGTGGATCGACGCGCTGCGTGACAGGACCGGGAGGCCGGGTCGCGAGCCGGGGGAGATCTGGACCCACCGCGGGCTGCGCGACTACGGCTTGCTCACCGACATTCCGTACGGACTGGTCAACCTCGCCATGGACGCGGGTCTGCATGCGTTCAGGAATCCCGATGACGACGGGCTGGGCGAGCTCGACGAGCTGTTCAACCATCCGGCCGACTATCCCGCGTGTCTGGCCGCGTGGCTGATGCGACCGGCGACGATCACCGCGCTCAGTTCAGGCACACCGCCCGATGCGCTTGCCGCGCTCGGCGGGTTCGCCGAATTCGTCCACGAGCCGGCGGCGAGCCTCATCCGGGACCTGGCCGACCACCACGAGGAGGCTGCTTGACACTCCGCGAGGCCCCTCGTCCCGACCTGGAGTTTGGCTTAGTTTGATTCCAGTCGAGACCGTGGGGGTCGCAATGGCAGCACCGCAGGCGGCATCGGACGTCGAGCCTCAGCTGAGTCGGCGCCGGATCAATCTCATCTTCGGCACCGTGATGCTCGGCATGCTGCTCGCGGCGCTCGACCAGACGATCGTGTCGACAGCGCTGCCGACGATCGTGGCCGACGTCGGAGGTGCCGGCCACCTGTCGTGGGTGGTGTCGTCCTACCTTCTGGCCGAGACGGTGGCGACCGTGCTCGCCGGCAAGTTCGGTGACCTCTTCGGCCGCAAGCTGATGCTGCAGGTCTCCGCCGGGCTCTTCATCCTCGCCTCGGCCGCGTGCGGGTTTGCGACCGACATGGCCTGGCTGATCGGCGCGCGAGCGGTGCAGGGCATCGGCGCCGGTGGCCTGATGGTGACCGCGACGGCGCTGATCGGCGACGTCATCCCGCTGCGGGAGCGAGGGAAGTACCAGGGCGCCCTCGGGGCGGTCTTCGGCGTCACCACCGTCCTCGGGCCGCTCCTCGGCGGCGTCTTCACCGACCACCTCTCCTGGCGCTGGGCGTTCTACATCAACCTGCCGCTCGGCATCGCCGTGATCGCGATCGCCAGCCTGACGCTGCCGCAGATCGCCCGCGGCAAACGACCCTCGATCGACTACCTCGGCATTCTCTTCGTCGGCCTCGGCGCCTCGATGCTGACGCTGGCCGTCAGCTGGGGCGGGACGGAGTACGCCTGGGGATCGGCGACCATCGTCGGCCTGTTCATCGGCTCGGCGGTTGCGTTCGCGATCTTCGTCTGGGTCGAGTCGCGGGCGGTCTCTCCGATCCTGCCGTTGCGGCTGTTCCGGGACCGGGTGTTCACGGTCAGCGTCGTGCTCTCGTTCATCGTCGGCTTCGCGATGCTCGGCGCGATGACCTACCTGCCGACCTACATGCAGTACGTCCACGGCGTCTCCGCGACGTCGTCCGGGATCCGCACCCTGCCGATGGTCGTCGGTCTGCTGGTCACATCGACGGTTGCGGGTTCGATCGTGGGTCGGACGGGGCGATACAAGGTCTTCCCGGTCGCCGGTGCGCTGATCATGGCGCTGGGGCTCTATCTGCTCTCGACGATGGACGCCGACACCAGCACCCCGATGATGTCGCTGTACCTGCTGATCATGGGCATGGGTGTCGGCCTGAGCATGCAGATCCTGACGATCATCGTGCAGAACACCGCGGCCTACGAGGACCTCGGCGTCGCGACCTCGGGCGTCACGTTCTTCCGGACGATGGGCAGCTCGTTCGGCGCCTCGATCATGGGCACCGTCTACGCCAACGGGCTCGCCGACCGGCTCCCCGCGGCCCTCACCACGGCCGGAGTCTCCCCGGACGAGGTTGCGACACCAGCCCTTCTCCACTCGCTGCCCGACGCCCAGAGCGCGCCGATCATCAGTGCCTACGCGGAGACGCTGCAGGTCGTCTTCTTCGCCGCGGTCCCCGTCGCCGGGCTGGCGTTCCTGGTCGCGCTCCTCCTCAAGGAAGTGCCCCTGCGTGGCACCTCGAGGGCGGCCGCGACCGACACGGGCGACGGCTTCGCGATGCCCAACTCCTCCGACAGCGCGATGCGTCTCGATGCCGCCGTCGCCCAGCTCGTCCGCCGCCAGCCGCCGGAGACCTTCACGATGCTCCGGGAGTCGGCGGTCGATCTCGACGCCGCGACCGCGTGGTGCGTACGCCAGATCGGGATCCGCGAGTGGGTCGGAGGTGAGACCTCGCTGGTCGCGATCGGTCACCGCCTCGGGATGCCGGGCGCGGTGCTGGCGCCGGCATTCGCCACCGCCGCGGCGGAGGGCTACCTACACGGCGACGAGTCGGCGTACGCCCTGACGGAGGCGGGCAAGGAGGAGCTCGACAAGCTGGTCGCTGCGTTCAAGCAGTGGCTGGCCAACGAGCTCTCCGACTGGGGCGCCGACGACGCGAAGCTCGATGAGGCGCTCGCCGTGCTCTCCCGCAGGTTCGTCGAGGGTGAGCACGACGTGCGGAGCCCGGCCGAGGCGGCCCTATAGGGCTTTTTACTTTCGTCGTGTTTGAAATCGGCGAAAGCGGGTAGGACGAAGGCATGAGTGACGACGACATGCACGTCAATCCCGACGATCTCAGGTCCATCAAGAGCACGCTCGACACCGCCGGCGGCGATCTCTTCAAGGAGGCCAAGCCGCTGCAGAAGACGCCTGACGTTGGCGAGTCGTCCTCCGAGGTCGCGACCGCGCTCGCGTCGCTGGCGGCAGCCGTCGGAGGGATGGCGGAAGGCCTCGGGTCACTCAGCGACGGCGTACAGAACGCTCTCGACCATGCGACCACGGCCGATCACGGGGCCGGCGATGCGGGCCGGCGCCAGGAGCAGAGGGTGAGGGGCAACTGAGATGGCTGAGGCGATGGACACGAAGGTCTACGGCGACGCGTCGGAAGCGCAGACAGCGGCGGACGCGTGCACGACCGCCAAGGACGGGGTCGGTGAGGCCCTCGCCGATCTCGGCAAGGCGATCAAGACTGCCGGCTCGTGGAAGGGCCAGGCCGGCGCCGCCTTCGAGTCGAAGGCGGAGAGGCGCAAGAGCGACCTGCGTCAGCTCGAGTCGCGGATCGAGGCCATGGGCAAGGGCCTCTCGACCTTCTCGGGTGACCTGAAGGCGGTCGAGACCAAGATGTCGACGATCCGCACCGAGGCCAGTGGCGCTGGGCTCACCGTCAGCGGCACCATGATCTCGCCGCCGACCGACCCGGGCGAGGACGCCTCCGAGGGCGACGTCAACGCCCACAACACCAAGGTCGAGAAGTGGAACGACCTGGTCAGCCGGGTCGAGACTGCTCGCAAGGACGAGGACAACGCCCACGAGGACCTCGGCAAGGCGATCTCGAAGTCGACCGGCGACGGCTGGATCGAGGACCGCCTGGAAGACCTGGGCCTGCTGCCGAAGGACTTCTCCGACAGCATGCAGATCGGTGCGTACGCCCTGGGGCTGGCCGGTCTGGGCGCCGGTGTCGGCGTCGACTGGATGGTGAAGAGCCGTTACGGCACGTTCCAGCCGCGGGTGAACGGCCGGTTCGCCAGTCCGTCGAGCCTGACCAAGCTCGAGCGGGCAGCCAAGGTTCTCAACGACAAGAACTGGCACGCGAAGGCCAACAAGGCAGCCGTACGCGGCAAGTGGCTGACCGCGGGCAAGTGGGCGACCCGGGCCGGCTGGGTGGTCACGGCCGGCGCCTCGGGGTGGGAGCAGTGGCAGAAGGACGCCGACGACCCGTCGCTGTCGACGACGGAGCGGGTGAGCCGCACGGTGAGCACGTCGGCGATCACGACTGCTGGCGCCGCGGGTGGGGCCTGGGCCGGGGCCCAGGCCGGTGCCGCTATCGGCAGCATCTTCCCCGGCCCGGGCACGGTCATCGGCGGTGTCGTCGGCGGCGTGATCGGTGGTGCGATCGGCTCCGGGCTGGCCGGCAAGGCGGCCGACTTCGTGGTCGACGAGGCCGGTGAGCTCGGCGAGGCGGTGGTCGACGGGGTCAGCGACTTCGCGGAGGGCGCCGGCGAGGTAGCCTCCGATGTCGGCGACGCCATCACCTTCTGGGACTAGGACCGCAATGATCTGGGCCGCACTCATCCTCGCCGCCGGAGTCATCGGCGCCGGGGTCAGCATCTGGCAACATCTCGGGCTTTCGGCTCGTGCCCGTTCCTGGGCAACCGCGTGGAACCGCGGCGGTGTGGGCGAGGACGTCGTGCTCATCCACCTGCCCTGCATCTCCGCGCTGGCCATCACCGGCTCGACGGCGTTCGGGCTGGTGCCGGAGCAGACCGCGGCATGGACGATCATCGGTGGACTCTTCCTGCTCACCTGCATCGTCTATCCGCTGCTGGTCATCGTGCCCACCCCGTCGTTCATCAAGCCGAAGTGGTATCGCGATTCGCGCCCGAAGAAGAAGCGCACCGCAGGAAAGAAGTGACCATGTCTGATCAGACGACGATGACGCTCCCGGAAGGCTGGGAGAGCGTCGAGCCACCCGAGGGCGTACGTTTCCTGGCGCTCGCGCCAGCGAGTGGCACCTTCCGCTCCAACTTCACGGTGACCGCCCAGACCAACGGCGAGCTGGGGTTCCGCGACTGGCAGGTCGGTTCCGAGATGGCGTTCACCGAGATGATGCCGGGCTACACGCCGATCGACCTCGAGCGCCTCACGATCGCCGGGCAGGAGGCGGGGCGGCGGCTGGCGATGTACGACGGGCCGGGCGGCTCCGCGCTGACCATGGAGCAGTGGTTCGTGGCGATCGACGGAGTCGGTCACACGCTGACCGCTACAGTCCTGACCAGCGACTATGCGACCTGGGCCGCCCAGATCGACGCCGCTGCCGCGACCTGGAGCCCGGCATGAGCTCCGCTGCCACGGAGGTCGTCTGGATCCTCGCCGGTCCCGGCGGACGCCTCGAGCACCGCGCCGCGGTCGACCCCACGGGCATCCACCTCGAGCTCGGCGTCGACGGCACCCGTACGCAGCCCCTCGACCTCCCGCGAGGTCACCTGGTCCCGAGCCTGGTCCGCACCCTGAAGGTCCGCCCGGTCAAGGGCGCGGCCGGGTCGGTACGCCCGTTCCCGACCGCCCGGATGGCCGAGCTGTTGAGCGAGGACCAGGACGCTCGCGACGTGGTCCTGACGGAGCTCGGTGCCCGCACCGCCTGGTCGATCACGGTCGGCCCGTGGCAGCTCGCCGGCATCAACGGCCCCGACGGCCTCCACCTCGCGCTGGAGGACAGGCTCACCCCGATGACCAACACCGCCTTCTACCGCATGCTCTGCCAGCAGCTCGGCGCCTACTGAGCCGCCCGTGCGTCTCAGATAGGTAAAATCATCGGCATTTCGGTTTGAGAGCGGCTGGTTCGGGGAAGGACCTAACCAGGATCACTTCTGGCTGAACCTTTGGGGGCCATCGCATGACCATCAGCATTCCCGAGTCGCTCACCACGCTCGCCGATGACCTGCGCACAGCAGCAGACACCGCACGAGATGGTTTCACCGACAACGTGGCGGAGTTGGACATCCCGGGCACCGCGGCAGGCAACTCGCCCGGCGGGCCGGGCCTGATCACCGCGCACGTCAGCGTGAGCGACGCTGCGGGCACCGCCATCGGTCGACTGGCTGGTGTGCTCGAGCAGGACATGGACGACATCTACGCCTGCGCGTTCTTGTTCGCGACCTCTGATGAGGACGCGGCGGCGAAGATGCGATCCGAGGCGCCCCGTATCGGAGGGATCTTCCCCTACAACCCGACCGTCGACTGGTCCGTCTACGAGGGCGGCCGCTGATGAGCAGCCTGTGGGATCTGGATGAGGACGCCGGTCAGCTGGACCGGGCGTCGGGTCGATGGGCCGTGCTCGGCACCGCGCTGACTTCGTCGAGCGACGCGGTCGACTCGGGTTCCCGACGGGTCCGAGCCGCGGACTGGGAAGGCAAGACCGCCGACTCCTACGACCAGCACCGCAAGAAGGTCATGACCGATCTGGACACCGCGGCGGACCTGGCTGACAAGGTCGCGAGCCTGTTGTCTCGCTCCGCGGGGTCCGTACGCATCGCCCAAGGTCGTCTCGACCAGTCCTGGGCGACGGTGGTCGGGGTGCCCCATTCCAGGGGCATCGGTGGCGAGGTGATCTTCCAGCCGTCGACGCCGGAGGAGTCCAAGCGAGTCGACGATGCGATCAGCGCCGCGAACGAGATCCGCAGTGGTCTCGATTCCGAGCTCGCGACGGACCGCGACGCTCTCGACGCCGCCACGGCCAAGTGGCAGGAGATCGCCGGGGTATGGCAGGCCGTTGCGGAGGGCACGGACGACGCCTTTGAGCTGCCTGCGGGGGCACAGGGGACCGGCATCATCACGTCCGGCGACCAGACCGTGATCAGCACGGGCGATGGGGATGACGAGGTCACCGTCTTCATCGACCCCACTACCGGCGAGCAGATCGTCGTCGTGAAGAACAGCAGCGGAGAGACCGTGTATCGCGTGCCTGCGGACCAAGAGCTCATCGTGCGCGGCGGCGGCGGCAACGACCGCATCGGTGTGCCGAAGGGGGTCGACCTGGATGTGACCCTCATCGGTGGAGAGGGCAACGACGCGGTGCAGGGTGGCGACGGTGATGACAGTGTCTACGGTCTCGACGGTCACGACTACGTGGACGCCGGCGCTGGCTCTGACAGAGTCAGCGGTGGAGCAGACCGCGACTACATCGACGGCCAGACCGGCGACGACCGCCTTTACGGTGGCGAAGGCAACGACTCGGTCTACGGCCTCGACGGCAACGACGTTGTCGCAGGTGAGAACGGCAACGACTTCCTCGAGGGTGGTGCCGGCGACGACCGGATCGTCGGCGGATCCGGTCGTGACACCCTTTCAGGAGGCTCCGGCGACGATCGGATCACCGGCGGCGGCGATGACGACGTGGCATACGCCGGCACCGGCTCGGACACGATCGCGGGCGGTTCGGGCGACGACACCGCGTACGCCGAGAGCGGCGACACCGGAACCGGCACGGAGAAGACGGTGAAGGTCCAGATCGACGAGATCCCCGAGTTCATCAAGATCGAGGGAAGCCCGGAGTTCCAGGCCCGAGTGCGTGCCGATCTGGAGCTGCTGGCGGCGTCCCCACGTGGGCAGCAGATGCTGGCGGACTTCCAGAAGACGTACGACGACTCCGGATTCCTCGGCTTCAACAAGAAGGGCCTGACGATCGCGGAGTACGCCGACAACAGCAACAGCACCGCCGAACCCAGTGGCGAGCGGATCAACTACTCGCCGCGCATCGACTGGATCGAGGAAGGGCCGCCGGTGGTCGTGCTGTTCCACGAGATGGCGCACGCCTATGACTTCCGCCACGACCAGTTCGACCGCACGGAGTACTCCGGAGACGACACGGCCAACCACGGCGTCGAGCAGGGTGAGCGGGTGGCGGTCGGTCTGCCGATCGACCACGACAACGACCCCAGCACCCCGGAGCGGATCGACCCCGACCACTCCTATGATCTGACGGAGAACGGACTTCGTGAGGAGATGGGTGCGCCCAACCGGCCACACTACTGAGACGATGAGGAAACTCCTGATGGGTTCGGTGATCGCCGCCCTGCTTGCCGCACTGAGCGGTTGCGGTGGATCAGATGTGCCTGGGTTCGAGAACGGTGGCGAGCCGCCCGACCCGAGCTCGCCGGCGGCCGCGCCGAAGGTCGACTTCTCGGCCGACATCGAGGCTGACTCGACGTCGGTGTCGGTGACCTACACGGTGACCAACAACGAGTCGTCAGAGATCTTCGTGGCCGACCGAACGTTGGTGCCGTCGGGGGCCGGGACAAAACTGTCCACGGCGCCCTACGTCACGGCCGAGAACAGCGACGACGGTCCAGTCCTGGTGCTCTCCCATCGGGTCTTCCCCTGGCCTCCGGGGGTCAACCTGGCCGTCGCGCCCACCGGCGGTGGCGAGATGCTCGCCCCAGGCAAGACGCTGACGGTCGAGACCAGCGTGGACCTACCAGCCACTCGCAACCAGCCTTTCGGTGACGACCTGGGGCACGGGAAGATCACACTGCCCGAGAACCTGATGGCCGTACGCTTCTGCCTCGGTGTCATCGCGTCGCCGATCCCGTCTGCGCTGAGATCGGAAGACGCCGGAGACGGGACGCTCACGTTCGCGCACGGCAACGCCGGCCACGATGCGCAGCATCTGTTCTGCAGTGCGAGCGAGGCGTTGACCAGTGATTCCGCTTACTGATCCCGCCTGATGGCAAGCGTCGAGTAGTCGGCGCCGAGGATGCGGAAGGCGTCGACGAGGAGCCCGGCGACGAGCGCTGCCTTGGCCTGGGGAACGGTGCGCCAGTAGTGCGGCACCCCCGGCGCCGGAGCGATCGGGTCGGTCTCGTCGGGGGTCAACCAGCCGGCCGCGCGCAGCGCCTCGTGCTGCTCGGTGGAGGCCTCCCAGGTGCCGCCGATGTGCTGCGTACCGGCGAACTCCGCGTAGAGAACCGAGTCGACGCACAGCACCTGCCCCCACCGAGACGGCACGGTCCGTGACGACTTCGACCTGAGCCGAGCCAGGAAGCCCGTCGGTTCCGGGGCCGGCGGCGAGGGTTCAGAGATGATCACGAACTCCTGCTGCCCGAGGCCGGCGAGCTCGGCGGTGATCCGTTCGTGCCACTGCGTTGCGTCCACCGGTCCATCCAACCAGGGCCGGCGAGACCACCGGTGAGCAGCGTTACCGGCGCGTTCACGCACAAGGGGTTGTCACGCGATCGCGGCACTGGTTGCATCTGTGCACCCCCTTCCCCCACGAACAAGGGACCCCACATGACTCTCGGGAAACGACTCACGCGCAAGCTCGCCCTGGCGCTTCCGCTCGCCGCACTCCTCTCCCTCGTTCCGGCGGCCGCCTGGGCCGCCCCGCCCCCGGCGCTGCCGGCCTCGGCCCCGGAGGGCGACCGCACCTGGCAGCCGGCGCTCGACTTCGACACCGACGGCTGTTACAGCACCCCGGCGATCGGCCCGGACGGCACGCTCAACGGCGGCCTGGCGATGGGCGGCACGGTCAACGGCCAGTGCCGCGACCTCTCCGACCTGCAGAGCACCAACGTCTACTCCCGCTCGAAGTGCAACAACGGCTGGTGTGCGTACCTCTACGGCTACTACTTCGAGAAGGACCAGGTCTCGTGGGGCCCGGGCTCGGCCGGCCACCGGCACGACTGGGAGCACATCATCGTGTGGGTGCAGGACGGTCACGCGAGGTTCATGTCCGTCTCTCAGCACTCCGGCTACCAGATCAAGCCGGAGTCGGAGCTGCAGTTCGAGGGCGGTACGCACCCCAAGGCCGTCTATCACAAGGACGGCGGCAGCACCCACTGCTTCCGCTTCCCCAAGACCGGTGGCGGAGACGAGCCGCCCGAGAACCACGAGGGTGTCTGGCAGATGAAGGGCCTGGTCGGCTGGGACAACTACCCGGCCGGCATCCGCGACCGCCTCGTCGCAGCCGACTTCGGCGCCGCCACCTTCAAGCTCACCGACGCCCGCTTCGGCAACGCACTGGCGACCGGGAAGCCGGCCGGGGTCTCCCTCGACCCCTACGCCTGAGCCGGCCGGCCTCCCGTTCGCGCAGGTCAGGTGGCCTGCGCGAAGTCGAACAGTGCGATCGGGGCCGAGGTGGGTTCGTCGGAGCCTCCCTCGGGCTCGACGGTGATCCCGGCCGCACTCGCGTCCCCGGCGTCACCCTGCAGGACGACGGTCTGGTCACTGCCGGCGGGCATCACGCCGGCGGGGACCATGACGTCGTCGTGCTGGAGCCAGAGCTCGTAGACCTTGCCGGTCGGCGCGGCCGGCATGTTGGAGGTGACCAGCACGGCCCTGTTCTCCGAGACCGAGCGGACCACCCGGGCCCGGGCGTCGCCGGGCAGGTCGACGGCCACGGTGGTGGCGTCCTTCGCGTTCAGCACCCGCTCCGCGGTCGTCATGGTCTGGCTGGAGTCGTCGCGGATCAGCTCGACGGCGGTGACCGTGCCGGTGCCGACGACGGCCAGCACCGCAGCTGCGGCGGCGAACGTACGCCAACCGAACCGTCGACGGCCGGGCGACGCGTCCGAGGGCTCAGGAGTCTCGATGGCTCTGTGCTTCGGCGTGGTCTCGGGCGGAAGCGGCCGGATCTCCTTGATGCCGGCGAGCAGGCGGTCGCGCAGCTCCGGCGAGGGAGCGGTGTCGGTCAGGCCGCCGAGCATCCAGGTGGTGTCGCGCAGGCTGGCCACCTCGTCACGGCAGTCGGCGCACACGGCGAGATGCTCCTCGAACCGGGCGCGCTCGATGTCGTCGAGGGCGTCGACGGCGTACGCCCCGGAGAGGGCGTGAATGTCATGCGCGGTCATCGGCTCACTCCCATCGCGTCGCGCAACCGGATCAGTCCATCCCGGATTCGGGTCTTTGCAGTGCCTATCGGCAGGTCGAGCATGGCGGCGACCTCAGTGTGGGTGTAACCACCGAAGTACGCCAGCTGTAGCGCCTCACGTTGAACTGCCGTCAGGGTTTCGAGGGCCGTGTGGACGCGGCGAGCCTCCAAGGAGGTCTCCACGGCCTCGGCCGTCGTGTCATGGGGCGGGGTCTGGGTGGTGCCGTGGTAGGCCGTGTCGTTGCGGCCGGCGGACTCCGCGGATCGAACCCGGTCGACGGCACGACGATGGGCCAGTGTCAGCAGCCACGAATGGGCGCTGCCCAGGTTCTCGTCGTACCGGCTGGCGGTACGCCACACCTGGAGGTACGCCTCCTGGGTGACCTCCTCCGCCTGAGCCGGGTCTCGCACCACCCGCAGCACCAGTCCGTGCACACGGGCGGAGGTCGCGTCGTAGAGGGCGGCGAAGGCGGCCTCATCGCCTCGGGCGACGCGACGGAGGAGCTCGGGAAGCCCCGGGGACCCCGCTCCCTCCGGCGACGAGTCGCCGGAGGGAACTGAGCTGAGCGGTCTCATGTATCGATCCTCGCGGATATCCGGTCCGATGTCCCGGTCAGGGCATCAGAACGGTGTCGACGACGTACACCGTGGCGTTGGCGGTCGGGATGTTGCCGCACAGAACCTTGGCGTTCTCCTTGCCCACGGTGAACTCCTCGCCCTCGCCCTCGACGGTGATCATGTCGCCGGCCAGGGTCTCGTGCTCACCAGCGACCTCGTCCGGGCCGAGCTGACCGGCCACCACGTGGTGGGTGAGGACCTTGGTCAGCGTCTCCTTGTCGGCCAGGACGGCGTCCAGGTCGGCCTTCGGGATCTTCGCGAAGGCGTCGTCGGTCGGGGCGAAGACGGTCAGCGCGTCGGCGCTGTTCAGGGTGTCGACGAGCTCGGCCTGGCCGACGGCCGACACCAGCGTCGTGAGCAGCGGGTTGGCGCTCGCCGCGGAGGCGACCGGGGCCGTGGACATGCCGTTGAACGAGCCCTCGCCGTCGGCGGGGATCAGCTTGCAGCCCTCGCCGAACGTCTGCGCGCCGGCCTCCATGTTCTCGGACTCCTCGGGAGCCGCCTCGGTCGACTCGGAGGTGCTGGACCCGCCTTCGCTGCCGGACGCGGAGTCCTCGGAACCACATGCCGAGAGACCGAGACCCAGCAGGAGCGCCATGGACGCGGCGACGCTGCCGGTGCGGGTGATCGTGTTGAGCTTCATTGGGAGAGCCTTTCGAGGGTTGGTCTCTTGCTGTCATGAGGGCTTCGGCACGGTGGCCGAATCGGATTTCGCCAATTTCTGATCAGGTGACGGTGACGACGATTTCCTGGATCCCGCTGGACCCGTCGGGGAACGGGGTGGCTCGCGCGTCGCTCTGCACGTTGCCGTCGCGATCGGTGACCCGAACGGCCAGCTGATGACTGCCGGGCTGGGCGTCCCAGGGCAGGAACCACTGGCGCCAGTAGTCGATCCCGGCGTCCGGGCCGAGCTCGGCGGGCTGCCAGCGGCCGCCGTCGATGCGTACGTCGACCTTGGCGACGCCGTGGTGCTGGGCCCAGGCGACGCCGCCGATCACGGTGCGGCCTGAGGGGATGTTGCTCAGCGGGCGGGGCGTGTCGATCCGGCTGGACAGCTTGATCGGGGCATCGATGGCCCAGTCGCGGTCGGTCCAGTAGGCCGTCGCCTCGTCGTAGCGCGTCAGGGTCAGCCTGGTGACCCACTTGGTGGCGCCGACGTACCCGTAGAGGCCGGGCACCACCAGCCTGGCCGGGAAGCCGTGGGTGCGGGGGAGGACCTCGCCGTTCATGCCGAGGGCGACCATCGCGTTGCGCCCGTCCATCGCGGCCTCGAGTGGCGTGCTGATCGTGAAGCCCTCGACGTCGGTCGAGAGGATCTGGTCGGCCCGGCCGCCGACGCCGGCCTCGTCGAGCAGCTCCTTGAGAGGTACACCGGTCCAGCGCGCCGCGCCGACGAGCTTGCCGCCGACCTCGTTGGAGACGCAGGTCAGGGTGATGTCGTACTCGACGTTCTCCCGCGCGCGCAGGTCGTCGTAGCTGAAGGTGAGCTCGCGCTCGACGTCACCGTCGATGGTCAGCGACCAGCTGTTCTGGTCGACGATCGGGACGGCCAGCTTGGTGTCGACACGGTAGAAGTCGCGGTTGCGGGTGATGAACCGGGAGATCCCCTGGTGCGTCTCCTCCAGCCCTGCCGGGAGCGCCGGCAACGGGTCGCGGACCCGCGGCAGCATGATGTCGGCGAGCGCCGTACGTCCGCGCACGATCAGCTGCCCGCCGGTCGCTGCCGCGGCGGAGAGCAGGGCGAGGGCCCCGAACCCGATCAGTACGCTGCGGCGCGTGGCCGCGCTGTCGCTCGGGGTGTCGCTCCGGTGGCTCGGCGTGCGCTCAACGGTCAGGGCGCGGGTCAGCAGCACGAGGACGGCGGGTCCGAGGACGAGCGCCACCAGCGTGGGCACCAGGTTGGCGACCTCGAAGAGCGGCTGGCGAACCACGGCGGCCCCGGCGAGCAGGACCAGGCCGGCCATGAGCCCGACGCCGAGTCTCAGCCGTCTGCGGGCCACGACGCCGATCACGGCGGCGAACGCGATCGTGACCAGCAGCACGCTGCCGATCAGGATCGGCTTGTCCGCGCTGCCGAGCTCGCGTACAGCCCACTCCTTGACCGGGGTGGGCGTGGCGTCGATGACCGCGGTGCTGACCGCGAGCGCGGGGGACGAGGCCGGTGTGAGCAGCGCAGCGGTGAGGTGCGCGGCCGACATTCCGGCCACTCCGGCGAGCACACCGGCGGCGGCATGGGCGAGGGTGTGGCGATCCAGGTGTCTCATAGCGGGAATTCGCGCCCGCCCCCGGATCGGATTTCAGTCGGAGTCGCGCATCTTGGCGAGCCTCGCTCGCAGGCCGGGCGCCCGGTGCGCATTGGCGCGCAGCCCGACATAGGCGTCGCCGTAGACCCAGAGCAGGGCGTCGTCGAGCCGCCGCACCGCGCCCGGCGGATAGCGGTAGTCCATCCGCGCCATGAGGGTCTCCTCGTCGACCGAGCGCAACGCGTCGCCGAGCTCGGTCAGCGAGGTGATGCCGAGCTCGAGGATGACGCCGGAGATCCACCCGTAGTGGTCGGTCCGCGACCAGCCGGCTTCGGCGTACTGCCCGGCCAGGAACGCGGCCAGCTCCCGGGGGCTGATCCGCGGGTCGTCGTCGGGAGCCTCCGTGCTGGCGGCGGTCGCGCCCTCCCGGAGCCGGTCCCTGATCGTGGAGAACTCACGGTCGGCAAGCTCGAGCAGGCCGGCAGCGAGCGTGAACCGCCGGTCGAAGTCGGGTACGTGCTCGCTGGGGATGGTGCCCTTGTAGCGGATGTCGTGCTCGAACTCGGCCCAGGCGTGCTGCAGCACGGTGCGGATCTGGATCTGCGCCTGGCGCCCTCGCAACAGCTCGTACGCTGCCTGTCCCTCGCGCGCTGGGTCGAGACTGACGAGCAGGTGGCGGCTGGCGTACCCGAACCGGCCCTCGCTGGCGGTCTCCTCGCCCATGTCGCGGTCGTCGTGGACCACCACCTGGTCGTCGAGGAGGTCGGCGACGGCCTGGACGTCGCTGTGGACGTAGGTGATCACGCGCAGCCCGATCTGGTCGGTGATCTGGCGGAGCGGGTCGGTGAAGACCTGCCGCCCGTCGACGGTTCGAGCGGCCTTGGCCGCGAACGAGGCGACCGACTTCGCGCGCGAGGTCACGGTGAGGTAGTTGATGCCCGCGTCGTCGAGGATCGAAGTCACCAGCTGTACGTACTGGTCGGCCGCTTCTTGCAGCGTCGGCTGCATCGCGGCGTACTCACGGACCGCGGTCGCGGTGTCGTGGACCCTCGCCCCGGCCCGCCCGCGGGGTGTCGGGCGGAGGTCGTCGGGCAGCGTCGGCGTGACGATGTAGCCGGTGGCGAAGTCGCCGTACGTGGTGGTGCGGTCCGGTGCGCGAGTCGCGAACAGGCCGATGTAGGCGGCCAGCACCGCGTCGACCTGGTCCTCGACCACGCGCAGCTCGCTCTTGCGTACGGCATTCTCGGCGGCCGTTCGCAGGGAGTGCCACGACGGGTTGTCGAGCAGCAGCGGCGGGTCGGCGCTCGCGAGACCCTCGAGCAGGCCGAACAACATGATCAGCTCGGCGCGGAGCTGGTCGATGTCACGCCCTGACTTGTTCTTGTACTTCAGCGTCCGTCCCAGGCGGAAGAGGGCCACCGTCGCGGGGTGCGGGTAGACCTCGATCGCCCGGCGCCGCCGGCCGGACCGGGGGTTCATGTCGAGCCCGAGCCGAGCTGCGATCCGGGCGCCTCGAGGCTGCTCGCTGAACTCCGGCTTGCTGGTGTTGGAGGGGTGTGCGCCGGCGTCGAAGCGAGCGAAGTCCTTGTTGAGCGCGGCCTCGGCCGGACGGTTCCCGGTGGGGTTGGTGACGATCAGGGGCGCATCGATCGCGACGAGACAGTCGTCGACGTAGGGCTCGAGGACGGCGACGATCTCGTCGTCGGTCTTGACGGCAGAGACGTGCACGAGGCGGCCCTCCTCGTCCAGGACAGCCAGGCCGGTGGGCCTGCGCACGCCCCAGGCGAGGTCGACTCCGAGGAAGTACATGGGGCCAGACTGCCCGCCCAGGAGGCGCGGGTCTAACCCCCGGGCCGTCAGCGAGTCGCCTGCACGATCGTGATCGGCCCGAACCGGTGGGCGATGTGGTCGATCTCGCGGGCATCGGTGAACCCGGCGTCGGTCAGCAGGGTGACGATCCCGTCGTCGAGGTTGCGCTCGGTATGGGCGTTCATCCCGCGGTGCCGGTGGCCCTCGTGGCCGTGTCCCTTTCCGTGCCCGCCGTGACCGTGGTCGGGGGCGCCGAAGTCGACGATGGTGACCCGCCCGCCGGGCCGGAGGATCCGGTGGGCCTCGCGTCCGAACCCCTCGCGCCCGGCGTCGTCGACGTGGTGCAGCGCGAGCGAGGAGACGACGTGGTCGACGCTGCCGTCCTCGGGCAGCAACCGGTCGGCGTACCCCTGCACCAGCGAGAGACGTACGCCCCGCCGACCCGCCTTCCGAGCGGCGATCCGCAGCGCGGCGTCGTCGGGGTCGTGTCCGGTGACGACGGCTCCCGGGACGGCGCGAAGCACCGAGAAGGAGAGGTTGCCGGTGCCGCAACCGACGTCGAGCACCGTTTGCCCAGGCGCGATGCCGGCGAGCTCGACCGTCCTTTCGTGGAGCGCGCGCACGCGGGCGAGCCGGGTGAAGAGGTCGTAGAGGGGAAGGAGCCAGGTGCGGCCCATGCCGGGGAGGAACGGGCGGTCCCGTTCGCCCTCGGCGCGGCCGTCGATGATCTGTATGGTGGTCATAGCTCCACGATGGGACATCTTGCGGATCTACAGTGGGAGGGAAGTCGGTCGACATGGGACGTTCTTCGGATTCGACCTCGGTACTCGCCCGAGCCGTCCGTACCGTGCGCGCCGACGGCACCCCGGTCTACGCCTGGGACCAGCGCCCGGGCAGACCCGCCGTCAGGGTCGTACCCCTCGATCCCGACTGCGACACCGAGCACCTGCCTCCCGACAACCGACACGCCCACGACTTCTGGGTGCTGGCCTATGTCGAGCGCGGCGGCGGCGCCGTCGGCCTCGACGGCAAGCAGGTGGCGCTGCGTGACGGCGAGGTCCACGCGGTCGCTCCCGGTGAGGTCGTGGCCGCCGAGTCGCTCGCCGAGCTCACCCATGCGCGAGCCTGGTCGGTGGCGTTCACCCCCGACGCCATCCCGTCTCTCGCCTCCATCTCCCCGCTCACCTGGGCCCACCACCCGCTGCTCGCCCTCTTCGCCGCCGACGGCCGCCGCGGCATGGTCCCCGAGGCCGAGCGCCCGCGGTGGCGGGCCTGGCTCACCGAGCTCGACGACGAGCTACGCCATCCCGAACGCCTCGGCTCCCACGACGCCGTCACCGCGATCCTCACGAACCTCCTGGTCGCCTCCGCCCGCCTCGCTCCGAGTGCTCCCATCGCCCCGGACCCGCTGGTCAGCCGGGTCTTCGACGAGATCGAGAGGACGTACGCCACCAAGGTCTCCGCCGGCGACCTGGCCCGCACCCTGGGCTACACCCCCGGCCACCTCACCACCGTCATCCGCCGACGCACCGGCCGCACCCTCCTCGACTGGCTCACCGAGCGCCGCCTCACCGAAGCCCGCCGCCTCCTCCGCGAAACCGACCTTCCGCTCTCGGTCATCTCCACCCGCACCGGCCTCACCGACCCGGGCTATCTAGTACGCCGCTTCAAGTCCCGCTACGGCACCACCCCCGACCGCTGGCGTCGAGAGGCTTAGATCTGTTCGTGCCATCTCATGCAGGATCACCTCGGGTTCCACTAGGGTCACTGAGATGATCACCCTCATCGTTGCAGGGATGGGCCTGACCGCAACCTTGGCTGCAACGTGGCTCTCAGGGGAGATCGCTCGTCGAAAGGACTGGGACATACGAGTCCTGGAAGCGAAGCTTCGCTTGTACGGGGAATGTGCCGAGGGCCTCTACGAGTACTTGCGTGTCTGCTTTGACAGGTGCGACGCGCGCATCAGGAGACGTTCCGAGGCCGAGCGAGAGCCACGCCGGATCGCGATGTATGGCATGGAGTCCAATCTTCGCGCCGTTATCGGTCAGCTTGCGATCATCAGCGGCGACGAGGACCTACTGGCCAAGCTGGAGCAGGTGCGGGAATCCATCAGACAGCTCGGGGTTCAGCCGACGGAGATGGACGACCTCAACGGGCGCCGTCTTCAGGCGCTCGAGGAGATCGACCGGGTGATGAGAACGGCACGCGCGGACATGACGCGGCCATACAGCAGACGCCCCACGTCCGGCTCAATCTGAACCAGCATCACGTGGCCCGCGCACGAGCCTCGGCCAGCTTCGCCTTTAGCCAATGAGGGATGGCGTCGTCACGTCGCGGGAACTTGTCGAGGTCAAGCCCATATAGACCTGGATCGATGTCGCGCCGCCATGCTGGCTCGTCGTCGTAGTTGAAATCGACATCCGCCCGTCGCTGTCCGTCCTGGTTGGTCACGGTCCACTCCAACGACAGCCAGGTGCCTGCACCTGGTCGATACATCACCTGGCGCAGCTCCTTGAAAAGCCTGGATGCCTGTCGAGGGCCCAGAGTTCCGGTCGTGGAGCCGTCAGGGCGGGTGACCTGCATGGTTTCCTCTGCGAACATCGACAACGCGCGACGATTGAGGACGAGCTTCGTCCAGTCGCCCGTGACGCTCTCCGACAGAATCGCGGAGATCTCTTCGATCAGCTCGCCCTGGCGGACCAATGCCGGGACCTCGGGATCAGTCGTCTCGGACATTCTCGAATTCCTCTCGTATGGGGTCTCCGCCGTCGACCCGGTACTCGGCGGTGATGGCCGTCGGCGATCGGCTATCGCTGTCCTCGGGGTAGTCGATGTACAAATCAATCTCGACGTTACGCCCGGTGTCGACCATGGCACGCAGTTCGGTCTCAAGTCGGTAGAAGCTGTTCGGGATGGAGCCGTACTCCTGCGAGCCGGATCGGTTCAGTTCCTGGAGCATGGCGACAATGTTGATCCGCTCCGCTCCTCCTGCGTGCGCGTTCTGGTGGAGATGGCCGCCGTCGTAGCCATCGCCGGCGGCCCTTCCGACCGACGATTGGATCGACCTTGACCGCGGGGCATCGCCGCGCGTCGCTTGTACGTCGCTCGCCCTCACGGTCCTGGTGTCGTTGTCGGTGTCGTAGCGGAATCTGTCGCTGACAACGTAAGTCACGTTGGCTGCTGGGTAGTTCAGGTCCCAGTTCAGGTTTCCCTTCGTTCCGAATGTTGTCTCGACGTGGGCAATCATTCCCTCGTCGTCCGTGTAGTAGGTCCCGCGGCCAGCCACCTGATACGCCGTGTTCGGTTCCAGTTTGAGACCGTCCGGTGGGAATCGGGTCCGAGGTCCCAGAGGCGTGATCATGGTCGCGCGCTTCACGGGCGGCGCTGGGTAGAGCTCGCTGGCCCTGACAAGTGGGTGCGGCCCGATCGGCCAGCCGTATTGCGGATCACTCGGGCTCGCGGCCGGGGTAGCCGATGAACGCGCTACCGGCTCTTTCGCAGCTGACGGCGCCGCCTCCAGTGCCTTCGGCGCTGGAACGTACGGCACGAAGGTCGCCGCATCAGGATCGGTCCAAGTCGCCCCAGGCGGTGGCACGTACGGGAGAGCGAAGCTGGCCGACTGCCCACCTGCGGAGGCGGATGCCGTCTCGGTGATGTTGGCAGGGCTCGTTGCTGTGCCATGCGCAGCACCCGCCCGAGCAGCCAACGCCGCTCTGAGAGGTGCGAAGGCGCGATTCAGGACGGGTCCCACGGTGTAGGCCTGCGGCCGCACCAGCTTCCAGGCGACGTAGGTCAGGACGCCGATGAGGCCGAGTTTGAGGACGAACCAGATGGCGTCGGTTGCAAGGATGGCAGCGAAGAATCGCAGCAGCAGAAGTCCCACGAGGAAACAGACCGGGCCCATCACCAGAGGCCCGGCGACACGCTTGAGCATCGCGACCGCCGCGTCGCGGGTGCGGTCGATCATGAACAGCACACCCAGCGCCGGGGAAAAGGGGACAATGAGCCGAACGAGGGCGTACGCGAGCAGCGTGGCGAGAGCGGCGAGAAGCAAGAACCCGCAGGTCACCAGGATCATCGCGAGGTTCACGAGCGATGTAGTGACTCGCTGCGACCAGTGGCCGCCTTTGAAGTGGTCGTACGCGAGCGCATCGTTCTCCTTGATCTGCTCGGCGTACGTCTTGAAGTCATCGGCCTTCTTCTCGACGATCTTCGCTCCGGCGCCCTCCGGATCGTCACGGTAGGTCTCGTACTCCTCCCAGGAGAAGTGCGTAGCGGCGAAGACCTTCGGCCCGTACTCCTTGGCAGTCGCGGAATCGGGATTGCCGAAGACTCCAGTGGCCCAGGTGCGGTACTGCGTGGTTCGTACGATGTGGTCGAACTGAATGTCCACCGCGACGACCGCCGACTCGTCGCCGAGGTCTTTGGCGTCTTCCGGGAGAGCTTTTTCGTCGTTGAACGACGTGGCGATCAGCTCGGTCGCTCCACGCACTCCGTCATCGACGAGGTGGACTGCCTCCAAGGGGTAGTTCATCAACCAGGATGAGAGGCCGAGCACGAGAAGAGCCCAGGCCGCTGCGGTGGCTGAGCCTGCGAATCGACCGGTTCGAGCCCGCAAGATGATGATCACGACGACGAGAAGCAGGACGATCGGCAGCCATGGCGACCACACTCCCTGTGCGGTCGCCGTCGTGGCCTCCACGACGGGTTCTTCGAGCGCGATGAGCCACGAGCTAGGGGAGAGCACCGAGTGGAGCAGAGCGTGGGACCAGTTCGGCGGTAGGCCGGAGAGCTCGAGCAGGATGTTGCCGAGCGCTGTCCCGGCATCGGCGACGAACTGCCCGGTACAGCCGTTGTCGTAGGTGAACCATTGCGGTGAAGTTCCGTAGACCGATTCGATCGACGCCGGGTGCTCGGCGGCGAACGGATCCGCCGACCGCCCCGCCCGATCGATATCGAGCTCGACGACGAACGACCCGAACCCATGAGGTGAAGCCGGAATCGGTGCATCGAGGTTGTTGCACGCGTCCTCGCCCGGGATCGGCAACGGGTCGAACGGTACGTCGATCGCTGCGGCCGGGAGTGCGGTGAGGAACGCGAGCAGGAGGGTTGCCAAGGCCAGCAGACGGCCAAACGCCCGCCTGCCTGCCAGATCCCTCGATGCCGCCCGAGCAGCCTTCACGTGAAGTGTTCTACCCGCGAGCACCGACATCTAAACCGAATCAAGCAAAGAATCTCGCTTGCGCACGCGACGTGTGCGCGGCATCGGCTCAGGAAGTCCGATGCCCGGCGGAACGCATACCGCGGTCAGGCGAGGCCGTCTTGGTCCAACGCGTCGAGTAGCTGATCGCCGACTCCTGGTGCGGCCGCGATAGTGGCGGTCGAGGTCAGGTCGTGCTCGCGGCCGGCGAGGTCGGTAACTCGTGCACCGGCCTCGCGGGCGAGGAGTACGCCGGCGGCGGTGTCCCAGGGTTTGTTGGAGAGCATCACCGACGCGTCGAGTTTGCCTGCCGCGACCCAAGCGAGGTCGATGGCGGCGCTTCCTAGCATGCGTACGCGTTGAGCGCGGGCAGCAAGGACGGTGGTGATTCGGAGGCGGGTCCGGTTGCGGGAGTCGGCATCGGAGCCGGTCGCGTAGTCACCCATCGCGACCATGGCCGATGGCAGTTGCGTGCAGGCGCTGGCACTGATGGGGTCTCCGTCTCGGGTCGCGCCTTGTCCACGTATCGCGGCATACCTGACGCCCTCGGCGTGAACTGCGATCAGGCCGATGATCGGCTCGCCGTGGTCGAGGAGGGCGAGGCTGACCGCGGTCAGAGGCACGCCGTGAGTGAAGTTGGCGGTGCCGTCGATCGGGTCGAGGACCCAAGCGAGTCCGTCGGTGCTTCCGCCGGTCTCTTCACCCAGGAACCCCGCCTCGGGCGTCGCTCGGCGGAGACTGTCGCGCATGGCTCGTTCGATGGCCAGGTCGGTCTCTGTGACCGGATCCCGGTCGCCCTTGAACGCGACGGACTGGTCCCGGCTCGCCTGCAGGATCGCGTCGGCTACGTCTACGGCGTTGTGGGCGGCGGTGAGGTACTTCGCCAGGTCCGACATCAGGCGGATATCTCGTTTCCTCGGGTCCAGGCTTCGTCGAAGATCTGGCGGTAGGTGGAGTAGAGCGACGGTGCCCCGGCGAGGGACTGCATCACGAACGTCGGGCTGTCGAGTCCGCGACCACGGGGCAGGTAGGGCTGCACGATCCCCAGGTTGCCGTCGATGAGCAACACCTGGAAGCGGATGGTCTCGTCATAGAGCCGGACCTGGACACGATCGGCCGCCTCGGGCGATAGTCCGGCTCGGTGCTTGGCGATGACCTGAAGGTTCGCCCGGGTCCATTCCGACAGGTGCCCCTCGGCATGGCCCTCCTCGGTGTTACGGGCCCGGATCGCCTCACCGTCAGGATCCAAGAACAGCAGGCGTACACGGGCACGACTGAGCAGGTCCGCAAGGTCGCTGTCGGGGTATTGCTGACACAGCAGGTTGTGGGAGAGCCCCAACCCGTCGACCTCTGTGGCGGCGTCGAAGAGCCGGCTCGTGGAGAACTCACGAAGGAACGCCGGTCGGTTCTGGAAGACATGGGTAACCCCAGCCAGATCCCCCACGGTCGCCGGTGTCGGCCGGTCGCTGCGCTCGCGCACCAACGGCATCCCTGGCTCCCAGATCTGGGTGAGCTCCGCGACCTCCCAACCGGGGAACATGCTGGCCAGCACCCTGCGGTGGCCGGGGTGGGGACGGGTGCCGAGGTCACCGTTGAGCCAGCGGTAGAACGTCGCTCGGCTGGGCGCCTTCATCTCCGGAGAGGCGGTCCGAGCGTGGCGGTTGTAGTCGCGCACGAAGACCGCGTATTGCGCACTATGAGTCCGCTCCAGCAACGCCTTGAGCACCGTAGTCGGCTGATCAACCTGCGCGGAGTGAGCCGCTTTCGTTGGCATGATGAGACTCCATGAGACCAAAACCGGACCAATATGAGACGAAGTGAGACTAGCACGAGACAAACCCGCACTTAGCGTGAAGACATGACCAATTGCCACGATGTTCTCGGTGCGGCGGCATGAGGCCGGCAGCGATCCAGGTCGCGCATCCGCTGGCAGTGCTGCCGAAGCGTCCGCTGGGCGCCTCTTCCTGGCCAGAGCCAGATCGTCCGCTGACATGGCTGCCTCACCCGATCTGCTGCGGGCGGTTCTCGATGGCCTCCGCACCCTGGGGCCGGACGGCGCCCAGCGATGAGGGGCGCCGATGTGGCAGGCATCCAGCGCGGAGCGATGGTCGCTCGCCGGGTGGGACGTCCTCGCGTGCTGCCTCAGGTCGCGGGCGGGCTACCGCGGATCGAGCCACGAGAGGAGATCCTCGACATCGCAGCGGGCCTGTTCGTGGACCGGGGATTCGCCGCGACCTCGACCAGGGACATCGCGGAGGCGGTGGGAATCCGGCAAGCGTCGCTCTACTTCCACTTCGCCAACAAGGAAGAGATCTTGGGCGAGCTTCTCCAGCGATCGATCCGGCCCACGGTCGACAAGATAAAGAGGATCGAGGCTCTGGCTGCTGAGACCGGCGCCGGGCCGGACGTGCTGCTGCACGTGCTGGTCGTGCTGGACGTGCGTACGCTCGCCGCCGCGCCGCGCAACGCAGGGGTGCTGAGCCGCCTTCCGGAGGTGCAGCGCAAGGATGTCTTCGAACCGTTCGGTTCCGCACGCGGCGAGCTCCGAGATGCGTACGCGCGTCTGGGAACACAGATCACCGCCGATCGTTCAGCAGCGATGACTCCCGACCGCGACCTCCTCGGCATGCTGCTGCTCCAGTTAGTCGAGGTCGTCATCGGCATGCGCTCTTGCGGGCACCCGATCACGCCGGCTATCGAGGCGATTGTCGCCGCGTCATGTCTCCGGGTCTGTTTGGCTGACCAGGCGTGTATCGATGAGGCGGCTGTGCGGTCGGCGAGCCTGATCGGGTCTTTGGAGGCCTGATCCCAGGAACTGGCCGCTGGCCCGTCACGGTGGTGGTGGGTCGGCGGCCGCAAGCAGAATCCGAGAGAGACTGGGCCCAATGGGATCACCAGGGCAGGTACCGGCTGGCGGGATCACGTTTGTTCGTTGATGCCTTGTCTGTGGTGATTGCGGTGGTAGCGAACGTTGTTCAGGTCAATGTCGTGGTCATCGTGTAGCGATAACGTGCCAAGGACCGATCCGTCCGCGGTGTAAGCGGTCAGGCTGTCGTCCAAGTAGAGCCCGCCCTTATCGAAGGCCGCATGGTGGTTCGGACAGAGGCAGAGGATGTTGTTCATGGTGTCTGGACCGTGGTGCGGCCTGCCGAGGGGTCGGATGTGCGCACCTTCTGAGTACCCGCCGGCTCTAACTTCGATCCGGACCCCGCAGACCTGACAGATGTTTGCGTACATGGCTTTCACCATGGCAGTGACCTTCGTGTCTCGGATAACTCGTTGGCTGATGACGGTCTTCGTGCCGGGATCAGTCTTGCCTGGTGGGAGGATGAGTTCGACCGGCTTGTCGTAGAACGGGTCGACTCGGGATGGCTCCGTCGGGGGCGTGGTGGCAGGGCGGCGGGGTTCCGAGCCGAGGCCAAGTTCGTCAAACGCACGACTGTTTGCGGAAAGGTTCTCCGCGGGTGTGTAAGGAGCGGCTTCGGCGGGGGCGAGTTGGACCAGGTGGAACATCCAGCGACGAAAACCGTCGTCGGGGTAGTTCTCATAGTGGTGGACCACCTTGTAAAGGCCGTCGTATCGATAGTCAACGTCGGGCGCGTATACACTGTCCGATGCCTTGCCTCGAACCACACGGACGGGGAGACCAGTCTCCTGCGAGCGTACGAGGGCGGCGTTGTCATTCTTGTCGAGGGATTGGTCCTCGACTTGGGCCTTAGTTTCGCGATCCTGTCCGCCTGCGCCGGTGTAGAAGATCTCGTGTCCGTAGTCTTCATCAGTCTCATAGCCCCCTGAGATCACGATGGAGGCGCACCCGACATGGCGGTTTCCTGCGATGCCTTGCTGAAGGACTTGGTGGACACCGGCATCGGCCAGGGTGCGACGGCGGGCGTACGAGGTGCCGACGGGCTGCCCTGAAATTTCCCCGAAGAAGTACTCGGCCATTACTTGATCTCGATGAAGAGATCGGTCCACGCGATGTCGAGCGCGGTTGTAACAGCGTGGAGCGTTCCGAGAGTGGGATTGGCGGTGCCAGCTTCGAGGCGTCGAACCATTTGGACGGAAACGTCGGCGGAGCCGGCCACCTGCTCTTGAGTGAGTCCTGCTTGTTCGCGGAGATAACGCAGGCGTGAAGCGAGAGTCTGTGCTGTGGTTGTGGGGAGAGGCCGGTGGGTTCCGGCCTTGGTTTTCGACACGCGTCAACACTGGTCAACATGCATTCGCCAGACGAGAACATAAAAGTTCTGTCCAAGGCTGGCTGCTGGGCGCTCTCGTCTGGCCGAAGCTCCGCGTCCCGCAGGGTGCAGAGGGTGTGCTCGCATACTCTGATCCCATGACCAGGGGGCCGCGGCGGGCGACGGTGAAGGATGTCGCGGCGTTGGCGGGGGTGTCGCCGAAGACGGTGTCGAACGTGATGAACGGGACGGTGTTCGTACGTCCCGACACGCAGGAGAAGGTGCTGGCGGCGGTCGAGGAGCTGGGGTTCGTACCGAACCTGAGTGCCCGGAGCCTGCGCAACGGCCGGACGGGGGTGATCGCGCTCGCGCTGCCGGATCTGGCGACCGCGTTCTCGGCGGACCTGGTGCACCGGGTGGTGCAGGTGGCGCACGAGCGCGGGATGGCGGTCCAGATCGAGGAGACCGGGGCCGAGCCGAAGCGGGAGTACGACCTGGTCTCGCGGGCTCGCGAGCACCAGATCGACGGGCTGATCCTCAATCCGATCCGGCTCCAGGACAGCATCGTCGTCCACGACGATCAGCTGCCGCCGGTGGTGCTGATCGGTGAGGTCGAGCAGCACAAGGTCGACCGGGTGCTGATCGATAGCCGGCAAGCCGGGTATGAGGTGACAACGCACCTGCTCGAGCGCGGAGCGCGACGGGTGGCGGCGCTGGGCGGGAAGACGGGCGCGACCGGTACGTCGGCGACCAGCATCCAGCGGCTGGAGGGCTATCACCGGGCGCTACGGGAGCACGGGATCGAGCCTGACCTGCGCCTGGAGGTGTACGTCGAGGAGTGGTCGATGGCGGGTGGTGCCGAGGCGGCGGCCGAGCTGCTGGCCCGAGATACCGGCTTCGACGCGATCGTCGCGTTCACCGACTCGATCGCCCTCGGCGCGATGCACGTGCTCCAGGAGCGCGGGATCTCGGTGCCCGGCGACGTACTGATGACCGGATTCGACGACGTCGAGCACGCCCGGTTCATGAACCCGTCGCTGACCACCATCGCCCTGGACCGGCACGCCTTCGCCGAGGCGGCTGTCGACCTGCTGCTGACCCGGATCGGGGACCGGACGAGCCGTCCTCGCGCAGTGGCGATCCCGCACGAGCTGGTCGTCCGTGGGAGCACGACGCGGTAGCCCGGCCGCGGCGGTCTAGTGCGCGGTCCAGCGGCCGTGTGCGATCCAGACGCCGACGAGGATGCCCAGCAGGTAGCCCATACCCGCGGCGATGAGCAGCGTCGTACTCATCGGGAGCGTGACCTTCGGGACTTCATGCTTCCCATTGCACTCGTGATCGAGGCGTGGCCGGTCGGGGACGGAAGGGATCCACCGAATAGGGGAGGCGGAGACTCTTGCCAGCGTCATTACAACGATGTAATAGTTTCGGGCCATGACCCGCGCACGTATCACCATCGACCGTGACTTCACGATCGCCGACGTACCCCGACGTCTCTTCGGGTCGTTCGTCGAGCACATGGGGAGGTGCGTCTACACCGGCATCTACGAACCCGGCCATCCGACCGCCGACGAGCGTGGCTACCGCAAGGACGTGCTCGAGCTCGTCCGGGAGCTGGGCCCGACGGTGGTGCGCTACCCCGGGGGAAACTTCGTCTCCGGCTATCGCTGGGAGGACGGCATCGGACCGGTCGCGGACCGGCCCCGCCGCATCGACGGCGCCTGGCACACGATCGAGACCAACGAGTTCGGGCTGCACGAGTTCATGAGCTGGGCCCGGGAAGCCGATGTTGAGGTGATGGAGGCGATCAACCTCGGTACGCGTGGGGTCGAGGAGGCGCGGGCGCTGGTGGAGTACGCGAACCATCCCAGTGGGACGTACTGGTCGGATCTGCGGCGGAAGAACGGAGCCGAGGAGCCCTTCGACATCAAGCTGTGGTGTCTCGGCAACGAGCTCGACGGGCCCTGGCAGATCGGCCACAAGACGGCACACGAGTACGGCCGGCTGGCGCAGGAGACGGCCAAGGCGATGAAGCTCGTCGACGACTCGATCGAGCTGGTCGCGGTCGGCTCCTCGAACCGCTACATGGAGACGTTCGGCAGCTGGGAGCACACCGTGCTGACCCACGCGTACGACGAGATCGACTACATCTCGATGCACGAGTACTACCAGGAGAGGTCGGGCGATGCCGCGTCGTTCCTGGCCGAGGCGGTCGGGATGGACGCGTTCATCGACGGCGTGGTGGCGACGATCGACGCCGTCAAGGCGGCCGGCAAGCACACCAAGCAGGTCGACATCTCCTTCGACGAATGGAACGTCTGGTACATGGAGGGCCTCGACTCCGAGGACCAGCCGGATCAGGTGAAGAAGGAGTGGCGCGAGCACCCGCGGCTGATCGAGGACGAGTACTCGGTCACCGACGCCGTCGTCGTCGGCACCCTGCTCAACAGCCTGCTGCGCCACGGTGACCGCGTACGCATCGCCAACCAGGCGCAGCTGGTGAACGTGATCGCCCCGATCCGCTCGGAGGAGGGCGGACCGGCCTGGCGGCAGACGATCTTCTGGCCGTTCGCCCGGATGGCTTCCTTGGCTCGCGGGCAGATCCTGCGGCTCGCCGTCTCGGCCGACCAGATCCCGACCGAGAAGTTCGGCGACGTCGACGTCATCGACGCCGCCGCGACGTGGTCCGAGGCGGACGGCCGGGTCGCGCTCTTCGTCGCCAACCGGGGCCTCGACGAGGCCTCCGATGTCACCGTCGACCTGCGCGGGCTCGGGGTGGCGCGCATCGCGAGCGCCGAGGTCCTCACCATCCCCGAGGGCGGCGACCGGCACACGTCCAACGTGGAGTCGGCGCCCGACCGAGTGGGCCTCGTGCCGCTTCGCGACGTCGGTGTCCAGGACGGCGCCGTGCGGCTGAACCTTCCGCCGTTGTCTTGGTCGGTCGTCGAGCTCGAGGTGGCGGTGTCGTGACGGCCCGGGCGTAACTCGATGCCTGGCCGGGATCACACGGCGTGAGCGGCGTTCCGCCATGCTTTTACTAGACGATGACACTCTGTGAACCGTTCACAAAGTGTCATCGTCTAGTAAAAGGCCCGATTGCCGGGCTACCCGGCGCGCGTCGTGGAGGTTTGCCTTGACCCTCAGTGGAAACGGACTCGTTCGGCTGGCGGAGCAGCTCAAGGAGAAGGCGGGCGCCCGGTTCGTCCTTGGCGTCGTCGGGCCGCCGGGGGCGGGGAAGTCGACGTTGGCGGAACGGCTTCGAGACGTACTCAACGAGTCCGGGCGCGTCGCGGTGGTGGCGCCGATGGACGGGTTCCACCGGAGCAACGCGGAGCTGGACGCGATGGAGGCGCGTGGGCGGAAGGGCGAGCCCGACACTTTCGACGCTGCGGGGTATGTGGCCGCGTTGCGGCGGGTGCGTGAGGGACGGGTCGAGTGGCCGACGTTCAGTCGGATCACCGACGAGCCTGTGCCCGCCGGGGTCGTGATCGAGGACGAGCCGATCGTGATCACCGAAGGCAACTACCTGCTGCTGGATGAGGGGCCGTGGAAGGACGTACGCGGGCTGCTGGATGAGGCCTGGTTCGTCGATGTCCCGGACGCCGTCCTCGTGCCCAGGTTGCTGGAGCGGTTCCTCGTCGGCGGGAGGTCGCGGGAGGAGGCGGAGGCGAAGATCGCCGCCAGCGATCTGCGCAACGCCGCACTGGTGCGGGCGACCCGGGATCGGGCGGATCTGGTGCTGTAGCCGTCAGACCTCGGAGGCGGCGCAGTCGGTGACGAAGGCCATCAGCTCGGTGGCGTCGTCGGTGGTGACGAGGGTGTCGAGGGCGTGGTCGAGCTCGAGGCGCCGGACGTACGGGACGGTGAGGGCGTCGAAGCCGTTCGAGATCAGGATGCCGTTCGCCATCAGCAGAGCGGTGCGGAGGTTGCCGCCGGCGTAGAACCCGGTCCGGGTGGCGGAGCAGAGGTAGATCAGTGCCTGGAGCCGTGGGTCGCCGGTCTCGGCAAGGCGCTCCTGCAACGTGGCGAAGCGGGCTCGGAGCAGCTCGCTGCCATTGCGGCGCAGCGTGCCTTCGCCGCGGAACCTTCCGGCGTCGAGCGTCTCGTGGCGGGCGACGATGCGGTTGAGGCGATCGGACGTCGATTTGTCGATATGGAACCTGCCGTAGCCGATCAGATCGCGGAGCGTCTCGTACGCCTCGCTCAGCGCCAGCACCTGCAGCTCCTCCGCGGTCCGGTGGCCTCCGACGGTGTCGCCGTCGAGGAGCGAGCGAATCTCGGGAAGGGTGAAGCTGTTGCCCTCGAGCCTCGCAGCGTTCCAGATCAGCTCGGGCAGGCTCGCGCGGAACCGACGCCAGGCGCGGTCGGTGTCGCTCGGCAGGATGCGGGCGGTGTCGACCTCGGTCCACCAGACGCCGGTGTCGCGCAGCTGGGCATCGCGGTCCGCGACCTCCCGGTAGGTGTCGTTCGTGGTCAGCTTGCGGGCGGCGTACGTCTCGGGGTCGGGTGCCCAGCGGGGCTGCTTGGTCACCATGTCCGGATCTCCTCGCGGGCGCGGGCCGCGGCGTCGCCGCCGACCGAGATGGCGTCGATGGCGATCTGGATCGGGGCCGCGTAGACGACCCGATCGCGCTCGAACGTGCCGAGGAACAGGTCTGGTTCGGCGGCGGCGATGACCACGGTGGACCGGTGCGGGGCGGACGCCGGGCGGAGGGTGCCGCCGGTGAGGAGGGGCCGGATCGCGCTCGGATCTTCGCACCACAGGACCGAGATCCGGGGGATCGCCTCGTCGAAGGAGGGGAGGTCCAGGCCGGCCGCGCCGGAGACCGCCCAACGCTGCCCCGAGGCGTCGCCGGCGGAGGCGAGCCGGCCGACGGTGGCTTCCCCGCTGAGCCGGATCGCGTCGGCGCGGTGGAGTACGCCGGAGGCTCGCGCCGCCTCCTCGATGATCTGAACCGCGTCGCCGTCGGCCCAGGTGTCGAGCCGGCCCGCCCACTCCTCGATCTCGGCGTCCACCTCGGTCGGGTAGTGCTCGTCGAGGATCGCTCGTGCCGCCGCGGCGGCTGCTGAGGAGGCCAGCGTCGAGGTGCTCAGCGTCAGCTCGAGGCCGCTGGCGGCGGTGATGTTGTGGAGCGTCGCGACCGACGGACTGACCTGGTTGTTGAGGATCCGGTGGACGGTCGACGCGGCCACACCGGCTCGTGCGGCCACCTGGCGCGCGTTGAGCCCCGATCGCTCGATGCACTCGGCGACCAGGCTTCCGACGTCCTGTTCCATATATGCAACCCTAGGTCGACTTGTTGCATATATGGAACAGGCGCGGCGGCGTACCTTCTTCTAAGGTGTGCGCCATGACGCGACCGATCACGCTGCTTGTCGAGGGGGAGTCCGACAAGGCTCTGGTGGAGGCGCTGGCTCCGCGCTACGGGGTGGAGCTCGTCGAGCTCGGGATCGAGGTCGTCTCCATGGGCGGCGCCGGGAACGCGGGGCGGTTCATCCGGGAGACGACAGCGGCGGGACATCGGGTCGGCGGACTCTACGACGAGGCCGAGGAGCACTTCGTCACCAACGCTCTCGGCCGGCAGCTCGGCGAGGACCTCTCCGGGCAGGGGTTCTTCGCGTGCCGGCGCGACCTCGAGGACGAGATGATCCGCGCGATCGGGGCTGCGCGGATCGTCGAGATCCTCGAGGCCAACGGCGAGGGCGGCAAGTTCCGTACGCTGCAGAACCAGCCCGAGCACCGCGGTGAGGAGGTCGCCGACCAGCTGCACCGCTTCTTCGGCACCGCGTCGGGACGCAAGATCCGCTACGGCGCCATCCTCGGCGAGGCCGTCGAGCTCGAGTCGATCCCGGACCCGCTCATCGGCCTCCTGACCTGGTGCTGGGGCTGACGCCGGTCACCGTGGTGAGGAACGGGGGAGTCTGGACTCGTCCGGGACATGGATCAGCAGATCGCCGGGTTGGCAGTCGAGCTCGCGGCAGATGGCGTCGAGTGTGGAGAGGCGGATCGCTCGCGCCTTGCCGGTCTTGAGGATGGAGAGGTTGGCAAGGGTGATCCCGACCCGGTCACTCAGTTCGGTGAGGGTCATCCTCCGGTCGAGCAGGACATGATCGAGTCGGACGTCGATCGCCATTACACCGTCAGCCTCTGTTCGTGTTCCAGGCGTACGCCACGTCTGAAGACCTCGGCCAGGAGCAGCAGCAGGATCCCGAAGGCGATCGGGGTGAGCTCCATGCCGGGCTCCATGGAGCCTAGTTCGAGGCCGTTGACGTCGCCGTACGTGTCGATGTTGTAGTCCCACGCCTTCGGGCTGAGGAACAGCCACAGGAACGGCTCCACGAACTCCCAGGCGATCAGGGTCGCCCCGATGATCCGGAGCCGTCGCACGACCCGGTCGGTGAACGGATCGCCCTGCGAGGCCGCGCGCAGCAGCAGCCACAGCTGGGTGAGAAGGAAGGCGACGATGAGCAGGCTGAGGACCGCCATCGCATACAGCGACGCGATCAGCGGGTTCCAGCCCGGTTCGGCCTCGAAGTACATCTGTCCCTCGAACAGGACCCCCACGGCCCGGACCTCGTCCGGAGTCACAACATGTCCATCCAGGCGCTCCTCAAAGTGGCGGAAGTGGACGTACTCGCACTCCAGGTTGGTGGGATCGACGCCGAGATCGATGCGCGGGCAGATGTCGGTATACGCGCCGACCTCCCATGACGGCTGGTAGGTCAGCTCCACCAGATCGGTCCCGGGGATGAGGTTGATCTGGTTGGACAGCGCGGTGCGCCCGGACAGCCCGGAGATGGCGACTGCGGTCAGCAGCAGCGCCGCCAGGGTCGTGCACACCGCGGCCGAGAAGGCGATCCAGGCGGCGATGGCGAACGTACGGTTGCGGCGCATGGGGCTCCTCGTTGTTCGATAGAATTTTATCGAGAAACAATATAGGTCGACCGACGACCAGCGTCCCGAGAACTGCCGATCTCGCGTGGGCGGACCCTCAGCCCGACCTTAGGGCTCCATGTCGTCGTGGACGACGACGCGGGAGAGTTCGATCGTGCCGTCGGGGCACTTCCAGAAGTGCAGCCGCCGGGCGCTGGGCGTGTGGATCTGCATCGAGACCCGGTAGCAGACGGCGCCGTCGGGGCGGGACTGTGGCGCGGAGTTGCCGCCGGCAGAGGTACGCAGCTGGTGCAGCTCGCGGCCCGTCGACTGCTCCGCGAGGCCGGTGAGCACCTCCATGACCACGTCGGCGATCTTGTCGACGGCGATGCCCTCGAGTGCGTCGACGCTGTCGAGGAACCGTTCGCCGATCGCGTACGTCGGCAGCGGCCGGGTCGGCTGCTCGCCGACCGGGATTCGGCGGGCCCAGGAGGCCTCGACCAGATGACGGAAGCCGCGCTCGCGGTCGGCGAAGACGGGTAGGGCGACGTCGGGCGGTGCGGTGCGCTGCTTGGCGCGGCGCAGCTGGGAGCGCATCCGGGCCAGCTCGGCGTCGCGGGTCTCGACCTGACGGGCCGCGCGCGCGAGGTCCTTGGCGAACTGCACGCGCTCGTTGCGCAGCCCGGAGACTTGGTCGCGGAGCTCGGTCAGCTCGGCCTCGAGATGGGCCTTCTCTGCCTTGATCGCAGTGACCTGCAGCGACATCGACTGCACCGCAGCCTTCTTCGCCGGCGGGTGCTCCTTCTCCGGCATCGGCGCGGGCTCGGGTGACGGCGCGGGCGCCGGCTTCATCGCGCGGACCGGCTCGCCCTTGCGCCGCGGCATCATCGCAGGACTCGGGATCGCCGGCTTGGCCGGAGCCTCGACCACGGACTCGGCGGGAGGCTCGACCGGCTCGACCGCGTCGACCACCGGAGCGGTCTCCGGCGGTGCAGGCTCGGGATCGACATGCTCGACGACCGCAGGCGGCGGAGCATCCGGGTCGAGCCAGGGCGGGCCGCCGGCGTACAGGGCGAGAGCCTCGCGGGCCGTGTCGTGCTCGCGGACCTCGCGCAGCGAGAGCCGCCACTTGGGCCCGGTGGCGACGACCCGCGCGAGCACGACCTCGCCGGGGGTGAGGAGGGCCGAGAGGTCGTCGTCGGGGTCGCCGGTCACATCCGAGCGGAAGAGCTCGACGGTGACGTCTGGGTGCAGCCGCAGGTCGGCCGAGCCGGCCAGCACGGAGCGGACCTCGGCGGGGACGACGTCCCCGGCGGCGTACGTCTTCAGTGCCTCTTCGGCGGTGGGGCGGCTCTCCCGGATGTCGAGCCAGCGCGACTTCTTCTCCAGGACGCCGTCGACGTGCATCCCGGGGGCGAGGACGCGCTCGATCGGGACCCCGGCCTGGGCGAGCTGGGGCGGGATCGAGGCCATATCGCCACCAACGAGGTCTACCAGCGCGCGCTCGCTCATGATCGAGAGCACCGTGCCGGCGCGCCGCTCGCGGGTGGAGGCGGTGCGGGCGCTGTCGAAGAGGCCGGCCGCCGCGGCCATGTCGAGGGCGTCGTCGATGAGCTGCCCGGTGAGCTTGCGGCCCTCGGACTTGCTCCACGCGAACCGCAGCGGGGCCTGCAGCAGGTCGATGTTCCACGCCAGGCCGACCGGGTAGACCCGTCCGGCGCCGCCGTAGACCTGAGTGCCCGGCGTCATCTTGTTGGAGAAGGCCCAGGTGTGTCCGCCGGTCGTGACCAGGTAGAGGTCGGCGAGGTCGCCGATCTCGGCCGCGATCCGCTCGACGTCGGCGTAAGGCTCGGTGTGTCCTGAGGCAACCGTCACCACCACGGTCGGCTTCGTGCGGGAGTCGCCGTTGAGCAACGCCGCCAGCGCCTCGGCCTCGGACGTGTTCGTCACGCGTTTGATCGCAGACATGCCCCTCCTTTTACAAAAACGTACAGCGAACGGAAAGCGGACCTACGTCAACGACCCGGCCTTTGACGGAGGATTCGGCTGACGCCGATACCGGGGGCGGGTGTCAATGACGCAGCCGTGTCATATTTGCCTCGCCAACTTGTCTAGAGCTGTGACGCTTTTACGACATTGGCAGGTATCTGCCGCGCTCCAGCGCTCCGAATGACTGCGGCTGTAACAAATCGAGAGAACGCTTTCCCGTGGCAATAATCGATCCGTCCGCATTACCCGGGAAATGTGCACGATCTCTGTTCGCGGGTTTTGCCGACGGTTTCCGCAAGGAGACCCACCTTGAGATATTCACGCCTCGGCCGATCGGCCGTAGCAGCCACAGGCATACTCGCCGCAACGGCTGCGATGCTTGCCGCCACCCCCGCATTCGCCGGCACCCCCGCAGCCGACGACAAGGCCCCCGCGGCCAAGCTCACGTCCACCCTCGAGTCGAAGTTCGAGAAGTCGGACTCGACCGACTTCTGGCTCCGGTTCTCCGACAAGGCCAACCTCGGCCCGGCCTCCTCCATCGACGACTGGACCGAGCGTGGCCAGTACGTCGTCGACGCGCTCGAGAAGACGGCGAAGGCATCTCAGGCCGGCGCGGTCGCCGAGCTCGACTCCGCCAAGGTCAGCTACAAGACGTACGCGATCTCGAACGCGATCCTGGTGAAGGACGGCTCCGAGGACCTGGCGCTGAAGCTGGCCGCCGACCCGGAGATCAAGACCGTCCACGAGCGGGCCAAGCTCTCGCTCGTGGAGCCGGTCAAGGAGGAGACGGCCACCAAGGCGCCGCAGGGCATCGAGTGGGGCATCGACTTCATCAACGCCCCCGAGGCGTGGGAGCAGGGCGCGACCGGCGCCGGCATCGTGGTCTCCAGCGTCGACTCCGGCACCGACTACACCCACCCGGCCCTGGTGAACCAGTACCGCGGCAACAACGGTGACGGCACCTTCACCCACGACTACAACTGGTACGACGCCTACGGCGACTGCTCCAGCGGTCCCTGCGACCTCGACGGCCACGGCACCCACACCATGGGCACCATGATCGGCGACGACGGCGCCGGCAACCAGATCGGTGTCGCCCCCGACGCCGAGTGGATCGAGACCAACGGCTGCTGCGGCAGCGACGCCGGACTCCTCGAGTCGGGCTGGTGGCTGCTGGAGCCGACCGACGCCGCCGGTGAGAACCCGGACGTCGCCAAGCGCCCGCACGTCATCAACAACTCCTGGGGCTGGAACGGCGTCGGCTACATCGACTCCTTCTTCGACGATGTGAACGCCGCTTGGAACGCAGCCGGCCAGTTCTCCTCGTGGGCCTCCGGCAACCCGGGCTCGATGTGCCAGGGGACGTCCTCCCCGGGCGCGAACGTGCTCACCTACTCGGTGGGCGCGGTCGACTCCGCCGGCGCGGTCGCTTCCTTCTCGGGCCGTGGTTCGGGCCAGAACGGCCTGGTCAAGCCCAACATCGCGGCACCGGGCGTGAACGTACGCTCCTCCCTCCCGGGTGGTTCGTACGGCAGCTACAACGGCACCTCGATGGCCGCCCCGCACCTCGCGGGAGCCGTCGCGGCGCTGTGGAGCTACAACCCGACCCTGATCGGCAACGTCGAGGAGACCCGCCGCCTGCTCAACGAGGCGGCGACCGACGTCGACGACACCACCTGCGGTGGCACCGCCGAGAACAACAACGTGTACGGCGAGGGCTACCTCGACCTGGCGCGCCTGATCGCCCTGGCTCCGGCCGAGGGCGGCACGGTCGCCGGCACCGTCACCAGCGGCGGCGAGCCGATCGAGGGCGCGACCGTCGAGCTCGACGGTGACGCTCTCGACCGCACCCTCACGACCGACGCCGAGGGCAACTTCTCGGCCGGTGTCTTCGTCGGCGACTACGACCTGACCACCTCCGCCTTCGGCTTCGTCACCGAGACGGGGTCCGCGACGGTCACCCAGGACGCCACCACGACCGTCGACTTCGACCTCGCCGAGGCTCCGAAGCACACGGTCAGCGGAACGATCACCAACGCCAGCACCAACGCCCCGATCGCCGGGGCCGAGGTCCAGCTCTCGCCGGGCAACCTGTCCGCGACCTCGGGCGCCGACGGGACCTACTCGATCGCGGGCGTCCCGGAGGGGACGTACACGATCTTCACCGAGGGGTCCGGCTGTGCCGAGGCCACGAGCTCCGAGATCGAGGTGACGGGCGCCAAGACGCACAACGTCAAGGTGGTCTTCTCCTACGACGACTACGGCTACTTCTGCTCGGAGGGCTCGAGCGGCGTACGCTCCGGCACCACCGCGCTCGGGCTGGACGGTGACGACGCGGCCGCCTCGGTGGACCTGCCGTTCAGCTTCCCGCTCTACGGAGGCAGCTACGCCAAGGCGTACGTCGCGTCCAACGGTCACGTGAACTTCCTCGCGTCCAGCACCGCCTACGGCAACGGGGCGATCCCGTCCACGGCCGTGCCGAACGCGGCGATCTACCCGTTCTGGGACGACCTCGACGCCCGAGGTGCGGCTGACGTGTTCACCGCAGCGACCACGGTCGACGGTGTGGACGCGTTCGTCATCGAGTGGCGCGACGTCTTCCCGCTGAACGGCGCCGACCAGCTGCTCGACTTCTCGGTCACCCTCTTCGAGGACGGCCGGGTCGAGCTTGGCTACGGGGACCTGCCCAGCTCGGATCGAGCCCTCGGCAGCTCGGCCACGATCGGCATCGAGAACGCCACCGGCACGATCGGCACCCAGTTCTCGCTCAACACCGCCTCGCTGAGCGACAACAAGTCGATCACCTTCGACCTGGCCCCGATGGGCACGGTCTCCGGTGTCGTCAAGGACTACAACACCAAGGCAGGCATCGACGGCGCCGAGGTCACCCTGACCCCGACCGCCGGCGGGTCCGTCAAGACGGTCGAGACCGGCGCCGACGGCTCCTACAGCGTCGACCTGGTGACCGGGAAGTACGGCGTGAGCTTCACCGCGCCCGACTACGACCCGATCAGCCGCAACCTCACCGTCGCAGAGGACACCACGCTCACATCCAACGCCCAGCTCAAGGCAGGCCGGCTCGCCGTCACCCAGACGGCGCTGAACGCCAGCCTCGCGATGGGTGGCTCGGTCTCCCGCAACCTGAAGATCACCAACACCGGGTCCGCGCCCGCCGAGGTCGATCTGGGTGCCAGCGGCGAGGAGGTCGTCATCCTGGGCGACAAGACCGCCTCGGCCGGTGTCACCAAGAGCGTCACCAAGAAGGCCACCGCGGTCGAGACCAAGCCGGGCGCCGGCTCGAAGGCGTCGGGCCTGACCTCGTCGAAGTCGGGCAGCAAGCTCGGCACCTCGGGTCAGCCGTCGGTGACCGCCCTCGCGCCGACTCCCGCGGGTGAGACGACCCTGTCCCACTCGAGCTCGCACGAGGTCGTGCAGGCCAGCTCGGTCGCGTGCCCCTCGGGGACCACGACGATCCTGCGCACCTACTCACCCGGTGACTTCGGGATCTCCGGCGGCTTCACGCCCACCAGCGTGAGCTTCGCGGTCCAGGAGTCGGCGAACGGGAGCACGCCGGTGACGGCGACGCTCTACACGTTGCCGGAGGGCGCGGCGTTCACCTTCGCCAACCTGACCCCGATCGGTTCGGGTACGACGACGGTGACCGGCGACTTCGGGGCGACCTACACGGTGCCGATCGCGGCGTCGGCGGAGATCGCTCCGGACGACATCCTGGTCGTCTCCGTCGCCGGTGGTGCGGTCTACTTCGGCGGCAACCCCGCCGCCGAGACGTCGCCGACCTACCTGGCCTCCGACGCCTGCGGTACGCCGGAGCCGACCGACGCCGCGGAGCTCGGGTTCCCCGACTCCAACATCATCCTCGATGTGACCGGTGAGGCCGGTGGCGGCGGTGGCATCGCGTGGCTGGACGTCCAGCCGCCGTCGTTCACCCTGGCGCCGGGCAAGTCGGTCACCGCGGTCGCCACGTTCGCCGCCACGGTCGACCAGCCGGGCACCTACACGGCCGACGTGGTCATCGGGAACAACACGCCCTACACCGTGGCGCCGGTCCCGGCGACCATGATCGTGAAGGCGCCCGCGGGCTGGGGCAAGATCACGGGCACGGTGACGGGCTCGGGTGAGGCGCTCGAGGGTGCTGTGGTGGCCCTCGACGGCGTGTCGTACGACGTGACGCTTCGGACTGATGCGGACGGCACCTACGGGTACTGGATGCAGAAGTCCAACGCGCCGCTCCAGGTGGTCGTCGCGGCCGACGGGTTCGTCCCGGCGACCAAGAAGGCGCAGATCGTGGCTGGTCAGACGACTGTCTACGACTTCGACCTGAAGCCGCTCGACTAGCTTCGCAGCGAGGCCCCGGGCACCAGCCGGTGTCCGGGGCCTTCGCGTGTTTGTTCGGAACGGGTCTGGCGGGGCTCGAATGTCGGTGCTCCGGTGTACGATCGCCGCGCCTGCGAGAACAACCCCTTAACCAGCCCCTATGCCTCATTCCTCCATGCCGGCCGTCGCCGAGATCCTGCGCCTGCGGGCTCCGTTGAGCCTGCAGGTTCTGCGCGCCGCTTTGAAGGGCAAGCGGGTGTTGCTGACCGAGGAGGAGCTGCTCGGCGTGCTGAACTCGGGCGGCTTCGTCGAGGGGCCGCCGGGGCAGTGGAGCCTGGCTCCGGCCCCGACCGCGGCGCCCGCGCCGGCTCGGTTCAACCAGGCCTCACTCGCTTCGCGTGTGGGGGTCGAGGGTGACGTACTCGTGAAGGTGCTGGACGCGCTGGTGACCGACCACCCCGAGGTCAACTGGGGTGCGCTGCGGGACCGGCTCGAGTCGGGCGCCGATGTCGCGGTCTCCGACCGCACCCTCGGGCTGCTCGAGGAGGGCGTACGCCGCTTCGAGGTCGCCCGGCTGCGGGCCGAGAAGCAGCGGGCCGAGGAGCGTGCCCGGGAGGCGGAGCGGCGCCGCGAGCTGCAGCAGCTGGCCGAGAGCGAGGTCGCGATGCTGCGCGCCGAGCTCGACGACGAGCGGCGCCGTGCCCACGACGCGGCCCTCGAGCGGGACCGGCTGCGGCAGGAGGCCGAGAAGCTGGTGGCGCTGAAGGAGCAGGAGACCGCCTCGTGGGTGGCCACCGCCGCGGGCGGCTGGATGCTCGACCTCGGCGCGCCGGAGACCTTCGGCGAGGAGAAGCTCCGTCAGTCGCTCGGCCAACTCGAGTCGGCGCTGGTCGTGCTCAACGTGAGCATCGGTTCGCGGGAGCTCGAGGCGGTCGTGGTGCATCCGGGTGGGGTCGCGGTCATCGAGCAGCACGACATCCCCTCGACCGCGGGCATGGTCGAGGTGCCGGCCTCGGGCGCGGCCTCCGTCGACGGCCGCCCGCTGGAGGTCGCCGATCCGCGTGCCGATGTGCTCGCCGCCGTACGCCTCCTCCAGAAGACCGCTTCGCTCGACCTCGCCTACCTGCCCGTGCTCGCCTTCCAGGGGCCTGCCGAGGCTGAGGGTGAGGACGTGCTCGTCTGCCTCACCGGCGAGGTCGACCTCGCCGTCGACGACATGCTCCTCTCCCAGTCGTCGCGGGTCTCGGCCGACGACGCGGTGGCGCTACTGGCCAAACTAGGCGTCCCTGACCTGCCGGAAGCCCCGACAGGCTTCTGACGTCTCAGATCAGGCCGGCGGCGCGGGCAGCCTCGGCGTAGGCGGCGGCCAGGGTCGGGACGGTCTCGTGGGCGTTGAGGCCCGACGGGTTCGGTACGACCCAGAGCTCGGCGCCGGCCAGCGGCTCCGGCTGGAGGCCCTGCTTGGCCTTGGGGCGGTTGAACGCGGTCCGGTAGGCGGTGATCCCGGCGATCGCGACCACTGCCGGTTTCCTCCGTGCGACCAGGGAGAACAGCTCGGCGCCGCCCTCCTTGAGCTCGGCGTTGCTGAGCTCGGAGGCCTTCGCGGTGGCGCGAGGGACGATGTTGGTGAAGCCGATGCCCCGGGCCCGGAAGTAGTCGCGGTCCTCCGGCGTCATCCCTGCCGACGCGTCGATCGGACGGGTGGTGATCCCGGCCCGGAAGATCGCCGGATAGAAGCGGTTGAGCGGGTGCGCGAAGTGGGTCTGGGTCGCTGCCGTCCACAGGCCGGGGTTGATGCCGACGAAGAGGAGGCGCAGGGGTTGGTCGTCTGCCGGAAGGAGGTCGGGGACCGAGGCGCCGTAGTAGGTCTGGAGCTCGGCCTGGGTGAAGCGGGCCACGGCGTGATCCTTCCATCTCAGTAACGACGTGCCGGTCGGGGGTGCAACAGCAGGGTGCCGTGGGGAGTATGTGAAATATGCACCCCACGCGTCTTCTCCCACTCGCACTCGCTGCGACGGCGCTTCTGGTCTCCGCCTGCGGCACCGCCGATGAAGCGACCGACCCGGCCTCGAGCCCGTCGGCCTCGTCTTCCGCAACCCCACAGTCCTCGACTGGTTCGGCGAAGCCGAAGCCCCCGCCCGAGCCGTCCCGCCCGCCGAGCTCGGAGAAGCCCGTACGCGGCCTGGTCTCCGCCGGCGGCGCGGCCAACGGCGATCTGGAGAAGACCGCGACGCCCCTCCCGGACGAAGCTGCGATCAAGGCGTACGCAGCCACTCTCGGCACCTCGCTGCAGGCGCCCTTCACCACCCAGGCGACCAGGTTGCTCGCGCACGTGCCGTCGGGCCAGCGGCTCTATGCCCAGACGGTCTACGACGGCTGCGAGACTCCGGACCCGGCGACGATCGCCGCCGGCAGGACCGGCGATGACGTGGTCCTGAGCGTCACGCCGCCGAAGAGCACCAAGATCCAGTGCCTGGTGGCCGAGCGATCGGTCGCGTTGCTGAGCACCGAGATCCCGGTCGGCTAACGTTCCCCGCGTGGGGGAGCCGTGGAACACTTTCGTCGAGGGCGACAACCTCGACGTTCTCAGGGCGCTCTCGGTGGCTGGGGAGAAGTTCGACCTGATCTACATCGACCCGCCCTACAACACCGGCAGCCTCTTCGCCTACCACGACGACCGGCGCGGTGAGGACGGCCGGCGGGCCGGTCGCCACGAGGCCTGGGTCGCGATGATGAGGCCCCGGCTGCAGGCGGCGCGCACGGTCATGTCGGAGCGCGCGGCGATCTACGTCTCGATCGACGACAACGAGGCCGCCCACCTCAAGGTGCTGATGGACGAGGTCTTCGAGGAGCGCAACCAGCTCGCGCAGATCGTGGTCAACCTCAACCCCAAGGGCCGCCAACTCGGCAACGGGTTCGCCACGTCCCACGAGTACCTGCTGGTCTACGCCAAGGACGCCCGGGCCTGCGCGCTGGAGTCGAGCATCCCCGAAGCCGTCAACGAGCAGGACTTCCCGCTCGTCACCGACGACGGGCGCCACTACCGGCGGCTGCCGCTGCGCAACACCAACAAGAAGTTCAACCCGGCGACCGCCAGGACCCTCCACTTCCCGGTGTGGGGAGACCCGGACACCGGTCGCGTCGCGGTCGAGCCGTTCGCCGGCGGCCAGGAGATCTGGCCGGTCTTCGGTGACGGTCGTCCCGCGGTCTGGCGGTGGAGCGCCCCGCTGATCGCGGCCCGTCCCGACGACCTGATGTGCCGTCGCGTACGCGGGAAGCTGGGGGAGCGGGTCGACGTCTACCAGCGCGACTGGCTCTCCCGCGACGCCTCCGGTGAGGCGAGGCGCAAGAAGCTCACCACCATCTGGATGGCCGAGGAGATCGGCTCGACCGACTCCGCCGTCGCGGAGCTGAAGTCCCTGGTGGGGCCGCTGTTCGAGTCGCCGAAGCCGACCGGCCTGATCCGGCGGATCCTGGCCACGATGCCGACCGACGCGAGGGTCCTCGACTTCTTCGCCGGCTCCGGCACGACCGGCCACGCGGTCGCGCTGGCCAACGTGGAGGACGGGGCGCGGCGTACGTGCTGGTCGGTCCAGATCGCCGAGACCACCCGGCCGGGGTCGAACGCGGCCAAGGCCGAGATGGCGTACGTCTCCGATGTCACCCGCGCGCGGCTGGGGGCCGTGGTCGCGGCCCACGGGAACGGCGGCGCGAAGGCGTTGGTCGAGCGCGACCTGGGTGAACTTCTCGAAACATCTGGTAACCGGGTTACACGAGGCGCGTAAAACGCGGCATCGTCAGGGGGCGACCGAACACCTCACCTCGGGAGACCCCCATGAAACTCCGTGGCCTGTTCATCCTCGCCTGCGGCGCCCTCGTGCCGCTCACCATTCCGGCGGCAGCACACGCCGAGACCTACTCCCAGCCACTCTCGACCGCCATCGGCGACCTCACGGTCGCAGCCGAGAACCGCACCGGCTACAGCCGCGACCTCTTCCAGCACTGGATCGACGCCGACGGCGACGGCTGCAACACCCGCTACGAGGTGCTGATCGCGGAGGCCGAGGAGGCCCCCACGGTCGGCTCCAGCTGTTCGCTGTCGGGCGGCCGCTGGTACTCCTACTACGACGGTCTCTCCTGGACCGCCACCAGCGACATCGACATCGACCACATGGTCCCGCTCGCGGAGGCCTGGGACTCCGGTGCCCGCACCTGGACCTCGACCGAGCGCCGGGACTACGCCAACGACCTCGGCTACTACGGCTCCCTCGTCGGCGTCACCGACAACGAGAACCAGGAGAAGTCCGACGCCGACCCGGCCGAGTGGATGCCCGACCTGCAGAAGTGCCGCTACCTGAAGGAGTACGTCTCGGTGAAGATCCGCTGGCGCCTCTCCGTCGACAGCACCGAGAAGTCCGCCCTCACCAACCTCACCTCCGCCAACGGCTGCGGCAGCCAGTCCGTCTCGGTGACCCGCGCGCGCTGATCCCGGGCGCCCGGCTGCCCTAGGATCTGCGCATGGCGTTCTCCACTCCCAGGGTCACACGTGACCAGGTGGAGTCCGACGTACGCCGCCGGCTGGCGCGGCTGAAGTCGAAGCGGTGGCACGTGCTGCAGGCCGCAGGGGCAGCCGGGGTGGCCTGGTTCATCGCGGCCACCCTGCTCGGCCACGCCCAACCCGTCTTCGCGCCGATCGCGGCGGTGGTCAGCCTCGGCACCTCCTACGGCCAGCGGCTGAGGAGAGTGACCGAGGTGACCATCGGGGTCGCGCTCGGGGTGTTCTTGGGCGACGTCGTGGTGCAGGTCATCGGTGACGGTGCCTGGCAGATGACCCTGGTCGTCGCGATGGCCATGGCGGTGGGGATCTTCATCTCCTCGGGTCAGGTCTTCCGCAACCAGGCCGCGGTGCAGTCCATCTTCGTGATGGGGCTGCTGCCGACGCCCGGCGCGGCGTTCACGCGCTGGACCGACGCGCTGATCGGCGGTGCGGTCGCGCTGGTGGCCGCCTCGATCGTGCCCGCCGCGCCGCTGCGACGGCCCGGTGAGCAGGCGGCCGTGGTGGCCAAGAAGATCGCCTCGCTGCTGCGCGCCGCCGGCCAGGTGATGCTCGACGCGGACGCGGTCCACGGGCTCAAGGTGCTCGCCGACGCGCGCGCCACCGACCCGCTGATCCGCGAGCTGCAGGACGCCTCCGACGAGGGCATGTCGGTGCTGGCCGTCTCGCCCTTCCGGTTCCGACATCGCAGCCACGTACATCGCATGGCCGAGCTCGTCGAGCCGCTCGACCGTGCCCTGCGCAGCACCCGGGTGCTGGTGCGAAGGGCGGCGGTGTCGGCCTACCGCGGGGACGTGGTGCCGGAGAGCTACTACCAGCTGGCCTTCGGTCTCGCCGACGCCGTCGACGTCGTCGAGGCCGAGCTCCGCGCTGGCCGCAGCCCGGACGGACTGAGCCAGGAGGCCAGGTCGGTGCTGCTCGCCGTCGGCGAGCACTCGGCCGAGGTGGAGCGTACGGAATCGCTCAACGCCGAGGTCATCCTCGTCCAGATCAGGTCGATCATCGTCGACCTGCTCGGGGTCACCGGGATGGGGCAGTTCGAGGCGACCGACGCCCTGCCGCCGCTGCCGTCGCGCTAGAGCGACCCGCGCAGGTCGCGTACGACCGAGTCGACGACCGCGACCAGGTCGCCCTCGGTGGAGGCCGCGATGGCGCGTTGTCGCTGGTAGGAGGCACCCTTGTGGATGATGTCGTGCACGCCGGCGAGCTCCTTCTCGCAACCCAGGCGCGCGGCCACCGGCTCCAGGCGCACCAGCAGGTCGGCGAGGTCGTCGGTGACGAGCCGCTCCTCGGAGGCGTCGTTGAGGATCACGATCGCGTCCAGGCCGTAGCGCGCGGCACGCCACTTGTTCTCCTGGACGTGCCACGGCGGCATCGTCGCGACCGGCTCCCCGGCCGCCACCCGGGAGTCCAGGTCGACACAGAGACAGTGCGCCAGCGCGGCGATCGCGGCCAGCTCCTGGATCGTGGAGACCCCGTCGCAGATCCGGTTCTCGATGGTGCCGATCCGGGGCGAGGGCCGGATGTCCCAGCGGATCTCGCTGATGTCCTCGATCACGCCGGTGACGGACTGGTCCGAGACGTACGCCTCGAACTCCTGCCACGTCGTGAACTGGAACGGCAGCCCGGCGGTCGGCAGCTGCTGGAACATCAGCGCCCGGTTGGAGGCGTAGCCGGTGTCGACGCCCGCCCAGATCGGTGAGGAGGCCGACAGCGCCTGGAAGTGCGGGTAGTAGGTCAGCAGCCCGTTGAGAACCGGGAGCAGCCGATCCCGCTCGGGCATCCCGACGTGCACGTGTACGCCCCAGATCAGCATCTGCCGGCCCCACCACTGGGTGCGGTTGATCAGCTCCTGGTAGCGATGCCCCGCGGACAGCTCCTGCGTGGTCCAGGACGCGAACGGATGGGTCCCGGCACCGAACAGATCCACGCCCAGATCGTCACCGGCACGGACCACGCCGACGGTCGTCTCACGGATCTGGTCCATGGCCTCCTCGACCGTCCCGCAGACCCCGGTGACGACCTCGACGGTGTTGCGCAGCAGTTCCTTGTGGATCCGCCCCGGGTGGGGAACCCGCGGTTTGGCCCGGGCGAAGAGATGGTCCGCGACGTTGACCAGATCCCGGGTCTCGCGGTCGACGAGCGCGAGCTCCCACTCGACGCCGAGCGTCGGTCGGGGGGAGGGATGGAAGTCGATCCGCATGTATTGAGCGTTCCTTGCACGGGCCCGTTTGTCGAGCATCGTGAATGCCTGTCGTTCACCGGCCCGATGGCACCCTGTGACGGTGGACGCGCGTGAGGTGAACCTGACTCTGGACTTCTGCCTCCGCGTCGGTGAGCTGCTGATCTCGACCGGCGCCGGGGCCGCTGACGTGACCGCGACGATGAGGTCGCTCGCCCAACATCTGGGCCTTCGCGAGGCCGAGGTCGACGTCACCTACACCAGCCTCTCGATGAGCTATCAGGCCGATCCCGAGGCGATCCCGGTGCACACCACTCGCCAGGTCAAGAACCGCACCATCGACTACGACCACCTCACCGCCGTCGACCACCTGGTCCGCCAGGTCGTACGCGACGAGGTGGACCTCCAGGGCGCCCGGATCGCGCTCGGTCGGATCATCTCCGGCGGCCACCGCCGGCCGCGCTGGGCGGTGACGCTCGGCATGGCGGTGATGGCCGCCGCGTTCACCGTCTACGTCGGTGGTGAGCTCTGGGTGATCGTCCTCTCCTTCATCTCCGGCGCCGCGATCGACCAGCTGCAGCACTTCCTCCACCGCCGTTGGCGGCTGCCGCTCTTCTACCTGCAGGTCGCCGGTGCGGGCCTGGCCACGCTGCTCGCGGTCATCGCCGCGGCGCTGCCGCTGGACCTCGACGTCTCCACCTCGATCACCGCCAACATCACCGTCATGTTGGCCGGGATCAGCTTCATGGGTGCCCTCCAGGACGCTCTGACCGGGTTCCATGTCACCGCCAGCGCGCGGATCATGGAGGCGCTGGTATCGACGGCCGGAATCATCGCCGGGGTCACCGGCGGTCTGGTCTTCGCGGGCGCGGTCGGGGTGCCGATCCACGGTGGGGTGGCGAGCAACGTCAGCTCGCTGCAGTCGATCACCCTCGCCACCGCGGGCGGCGCGGTCGGCGCCGCGGCCTTCGCCTACGCGGCGTACGCACCCAAGCGGACGCTCGCTCCGATCGCGGTCATCGCCGGCGTCGCCGTGATCCTGTCGATCGTCGTACCCGGTGACGTCGGGCGCACCTGGCGGGTCGCCGTGGCCGCCCTCTTCATCGGTCTGATCGCCTACTCGGTCGCCACCCGGCTGAAGGTGCCGCCGCTGGTCGTCGTGGTCTCCTCGGTGGTGCCGTTCCTGCCCGGCTACTCGATCTACCGCGGTCTCACGATGCTCGCCCAGGAGACGCCGGCGACCACCTCGGTCGGCCTGGTCGCCCTCTTCACCGCCGCCTCGGTCGCACTCGCCCTCGCCTCCGGCGTCTACCTGGGCGAGTTCATCGCCCAGCCGCTCAGTCGCCGGTCGTGGCGGATCGAGACGCGCCTGTCCGGGCCGCGCCTGGTCGGTCCGCTGCGGAAGGACCGAGCCCCGGTGCCTGTCGCCGAGACCGACTCATAGGCCGCTCAGCACCTCGAACCAGCGCTCGGGGGTCGTGTCGTACGGTGCCTGGCTCTCCTTGACCGCGAGGAAGACGCGCTCGGCGGAGCCCTCGGTCATCGAGATGATCTCGGGCGGGTAGCCGTACTCGAGCTGGTGGTGCTCGAACTCGTCCTCGTCGTCGATGTAGACCGAGCCGTCGAACTTCTTGACCACGTCGAGGTCCAGGTCGATGCAGGTGACCGTCGAGTCCTGCCAGACCGGCGGGGTGCACATGTCGACATATATCTGCGAGCTCACCCGATCGTTGGGCCGGTTGAACGCGGGGAAGTGGGCCGCGTCGTGGTGGGGGACCAGGCTGACCGACTCCCAGTCGGCGACCCAGCCATGACCGGGGCGGGCGAACTCGGTGCCAACGGGGTGACCGATCCACTCGCCGTGCTCGTCCTCGCCGAGGTAGAGGCCCGTGAAGGACCAATGAGGCCGGCCACCCCATTTCGTGAACTCGACACGAACAGGGTGACCGGCCTCGAAGCGCATGGCGCTCAGTCTAGAGATCAGCCGTTCTTCTTCGGCATCACGTACTTGGCCCCCAGGGCGATGAGGTCCTGGTAGCGCGAGCCGGTGAACTTGCCGAAGTTGTGGATCACGTGGGCGTCGAGGCCGACCAGCACGCGGGCCTGCTTCTTCTCGATGCCCTTGACGATGATCTCCGCGGCGCGAGCCGGCTCCATCTTGGCGAGCTTCTCGTCGAAGAACTTCGCGGTCGCGGCCTGGTCGTCCTTGGCCGAGACGCGGGCGCTGCGGGCGACCGCGGTCTTGATGCCACCGGGGTGGACCGAGGTGACGCCGACGTTGTGACCGTCGATCAGCATCTCCTCGCGCAGCGCCTCGGTGAAGCCGCGCACGGCGTACTTCGCCGCGTTGTAGAAGGCCTGATCGGGCATCGAGACCAGCCCGAACAGCGAGGAGATGTTCACGATGTGCGCGTCGCCGGACTCGATCAGGGCCGGCAGGAAGAACTTCGTGCCGTGCACGACGCCCCACCAGTCGATGCCCATGATCCAGTCGATGTCGTCCCAGTCGAGGTCGTTGACCCGGCCTGACAGCGCGACCCCGGCGTTGTTGATCACCACGTTGACCTGGCCGAAGTGGGAGATGACGCCCTCGGCGTACGTCTTGAACGCCTCGCGGTCGGCGACGTCGAGCCTGTCCTCCTTGATCTCGCGGGCCCCGGCCTGCTTGGCGAGCTCGACGGTCTCGGCCAGACCGGCCTCGTTGACGTCGGAGAGCGCCAGCCGGGCGCCGCGGCCGGCGAGGTTGACCGCGAGGGCGCGGCCGATCCCGGAGCCGGCTCCGGTGAGTACGACTACCTTGTCGTCGAAGGACTTCATGCGGGGACACTCTCCTTGGTCGTGGTGGCGGCGGTGACGGCGTACTTGTCGACGTCGAACTTGCTGGTCAGGTGGCGAAACAGGAAGGTGAAGCTCGGCCAGAGGGTGGTGTTGCGGCCGTGCTCGTCGAGATACCAGGACGCGCAGCCGCCCTCGGACCAGACGGTGTTGTCCATCTTGTGCTGCAGATCGTCGTTCCAGGCGGAGGTGGCGTCCTCGGTGGGTTCGACGGTGGCGTAGGAGTGGGTGCGCATGGTGCGGATCGCGTCGCGGATGTAGGCCACCTGCGACTCGATCATGTAGACCATCGACGAGTGGCCCAGGCCGGTGTTGGGTCCGACCACGAAGAAGAGGTTGGGGAACTCCGGGACCGTGGTGCCCTTGTAGGCGCTCATCCCGACCTCCGCGAACCGCTCGGCCATGGTGCGGCCCTTGCTGCCGGTGATCGCGTGGGCGATCGGCAGGTCGGTGGTGTAGAAGCCGGTCGCCACGACGAGGACGTCGATCTCGCGGCTGGTGCCGTCCTTGGCGACGATCGCGTTCTCGCTCACCCGGGCGATGCCGTCGGTGATCAGGTCGACGTTGTCGGCGGCCAGTGCCGGGTAGTAGGCGTTGGAGATCAGCGTGCGCTTGCAGCCGAGCGTGTAGTCGGGGGTGACCTTGCGGCGCAGCTCGGGGTCCTTGATGCCGCGGCGGATGTTGTTCTTCGCCATCAGCTCGTGGGCCAGGGTCAGCTTGGGCTGCACGGCGAGGCCGAGGACGCGGACCTCGAGGCCCCAGTAGACCGCCGCCCGGGCGAGCCGCTGGACGCCGGGGACGTGGCGGAAGGCAGCCTTCTCGAGCTTGGAGTAGCGGTGCTCGTTGCGGGGGAGGACCCACGGCGCGGTGCGCTGGTACACGTCGAGGCGAGCGGCCTTCTTCTGGATCTCCGGGACGATCTGGATCGAGCTCGCGCCGGTGCCGATCACCGCGACACGCTTGCCCGTGAGGTCGACGTCGTGGTTCCACTGCGCGGAGTGGAAGATCTCGCCCTGGAAGGTGTCGATGCCCGCGATGTCCGGGAGCTTGGGCTCGGAGAGCGCGCCGGGGCCGGCGATGACGGTGGTCGCTGCGTACGTCTTCTTCCCGGCCTTGCCTTCGGTCTCGACGAGCCAGCGCTGCCGGCTCTCGTCCCAGGTCGCGGCGGTCATCGCGGTGTCGAAGACGAAGCGGTCCAGCGTGCCGGACTGCTCGGCGACCTTCTTGATGTACGCCTCGATCTCCGGCTGCGGCGAGAAGCTCATCGACCAGTCGGGGTTCAGTGCGAAGGAGTAGCTGTAGAGCTGGCTGGGGACGTCGCAGGCGGCGCCGGGGTAGGTGTTGTCGCGCCAGGTGCCGCCGACGCCGGAGCCCTTCTCGACGACGACGAAGTCGCGCTCGCCGTCCTCCTCGAGCTTGATCGCCGCGCACAGGCCCCCGAAGCCGGCACCGACGATCAGGTGGTCGACATGGGTGAGGTCAGCAGTGGTCATACCGAGAGTATTCTTGCCTATTGAACAGATGTCAATAGAATGGTCGGCATGAGCCACCGGACGAGACTGACGCCCGAGCAACGCCGCGAGCAGCTGCTCGACCTGGGCATTCGCCTCTTCGCGAACCACTCCCTCGACGAGATATCGATCGACGTGGTCGCGCGTGAGGCCGGCATCTCGCGCGGGCTGCTCTACCACTACTTCGGCGACAAGATGGCCTTCCGCGAGGCGGTCGTACGCCGCGCCGCCGACGCGCTCGTCGCCCAGACCGCCCCGCCCGAGACCGGCGAGCCGGTCGAGCGCCTGCTGGCGTCGATGACCGCCTATGTGGATTTCGTCGACGCCAACTACGAGGGGTACGTCTCCATGGTCCGCGGCGCCGCCAGCGACCCCGTCCTGCGCCAGATCTACGACGACGCCTTCGGTGCCCTCGGCCTCCGGATCTTCGATGCCGCCCCCGCCTTCGTGCCCGACACCCCCGCTGCGCGCCTGATCGTCAGGGGATGGCAGGCCATGTCCGAGGAGCTGGTGCTGTCGTGGAAGGCCGATCCCGCGGGGCTGTCACGTGAGGAGCTGCTGGAGCTGCTGGCGGGGTCGCTGCCGGTGCTGCTGGAGCTGCTCGGGTCGGGGGAGCTGTAACACGTCGTTCGTAGGACTATCTGGTCGTTCTGATAGGGCGAATAGTCCTACGAACGACGTGTTACACGGCTCCCGGCACGCAGATGGGGGCCTGACAAAGGTACGTCTGGAGTTGGAACCTCTCTGGGCGTACCGGACATAGAGGGTGCGTGAGAGGTAGTGAGTCCCAGAGCTTCGGACTCGTGGTGACGGAGAACGACAGCGGTCTGGCGGAGCGTCTGCGCCGGGGCGACCACGAGGCGATGGCGGAGCTGTTCGGGCGCTATGCGGACCCGGTCTACAACTTCTGCTTCCGCCGCGTGGCTTCCTGGAACCTCGCCGAGGACGTGATGTCCCAGGCGTTCCTGGAGGTCTGGCGGGTGCGCGAACGGGCGGTGGCCTACGACGGCTCGCTGATGCCGTGGCTCTTCACGGTCGCCGAGAACGTCTGCCGCAACGCCACCCGTGGTGTCCGCCGGCAGAACGCGCTGGCGGGCAGGCTGCAGCTGGTGCGGTTCGACGACGCCGAGGACCACGCGGACGGAGTCGTACGCCGCCTCGACGAGGAGCGTCGGATGTCCGAGCTCCTCGTGGCTGTCGACCGGCTCAGCCGCAAGGACCGTCAGATCCTGATGCTCATCGCCTGGGACGGCCTCTCTTATCTGCAAGTTGCCCAGGCTCTCGACATCCCAGTCGGGACCGTACGCAGCCGGCTCTCCCGCGCACGCAAGCGGGTCGCCGCGCTGATGGGTGAGGGGGAGAAGTGATGACCGGAATTCCTGAACGCAGTCTGCGCCCCCATGTGAAGGCGCGGCGAGAGGCGGAGCTGATGCAGGCGATCTCGCAGGAGAGTCGCACGAAGAGGTGGATGGTGCCCGTCGCGGCTGCCGCCGCGGTGGCGGTCACGGCGGCCGGTGGCGTCGTGGTCGCCCAGAGAACGTCGTTGCTGAGCAGCGACAAGCAGATCGCAGGGCCGCTGGAGACGTCGGCGAAGCCGTCGCCGGTGCCCGACCGGGTGGTAGGGCCGGTGAAGGTCCCCGGGGGCGACGTCACGGTGCTGTGGCCCGCGGCCTTCAACGGCAACGGAGTCGCGTGGTCTCGCGACATCCCGGTGCTTCAGAAGTACCGAGACGTCCTCGCCGAGCACCTGGATCCCACCGGGGAGCATCTCGAGAAGGCCGTCTCCAACATGCAAAGCGGTGACGCCGGCAGCGGGCGCACCATCGGTACGAAGCTGGGGTGGACGGTCGAAGGCGAGGACGGTCTCGGGATGGTTCAGCTGGCCGTCGGGCCCGGTTGGGATGGAGCCGGCCTTCTGTGCGATGACCCCGGATGGACCTGTGAGGGCGTCAACCACCCGGGGGCGAAGGTGGCGAGAATCGCGACGCATGGTGGCGCACGCACCTATGCCGTCGAGCGATCCGACGGGACGGTCGTCACGATCACGCTCGACTCGCTGTTCGGCAACAACTCGACGATCCCCGTCTCCGATGTCGACCTCGGGGAGAAGGAGGTCATGGCGGCCGCAGCCGACCCCCGGCTGGTCGTACCGGAGCTGGATCTGCCGCCTGACGTCGACGCCAAGGAGCTGGGCAGGACCGCGCTGGAGGCGCTGGTCCCGCCCGGAACCCCGGCAAAGTGGTACGACGGCATGCCGACGCGCTTCGACCACGAGGGATCCGTCGTTCTGACCGACGTCAAGAAGGACATGGCGAACGGCTCCTCCAGTGGGGAGCCGGGCCTTGTCGACGTGCGGCTGGAGGAGACGCTCAGCCCGATCCAGATGGACAAGGCGTGCCACCGCGCCGTCTACAAGCGCTGCATCATCCGCACCGTCGATGGCAACGAGGTCTTCATCGGGCTCGGCAAGAAGCGCCGCTGGATGGGCAAGCCCGCTGCCCCGGTGAACCTCGTCGTCTTCCAGGGCCCCGTCTATACCGTCAGCGTGTACGGCGACGGGGCGATCCCGGTGGACCGCGCCATCGACTTCGTACTCGATCAGCGGTGGCAGCCGAAGGGCTGAGGCGCCCCCAACCGATCGGCGACCGGTTACGTCAATAGGGCGTCGGGGGTTGGAATCGGAGGAGGAGAGACGTTGAGCAGGGACGAGGAGTTCACCGCCTACGTCAGGGACAGACGCGCGCACCTGTACCGCGCGGCGTACCTGTTGTGCGGTGACGAGCATCGCGCCGAGGACATCGTGCAGCTGACGCTGTCGAAGGTGTACGCGGCATGGCGAAAGGTGCGGAAGGCCGACAGCGTCGATGCCTACGTACGCAGGGTGCTGGTCAACAGCCACCTGGACGAGGGCCGTCGCCCGTGGCGGCGTGAGCGGGCAGGCGAGATCGTCGACCGGCCGGCGCCGAGCGGCCCGGACACCGAGGACCTCGACGAGCTCTGGACCGCGCTGCGTGCGCTTCCCGCAGGTCAGCGGCGAGTCGTCGTGCTCCGTCACTACTGGGGTCTGTCGGTCGAGGAGACCGCTGCCGACCTCGGCATCAGCACCGGGACGGTCAAGAGCCAGACCTCGGCCGCCCTGGCCAGCCTGCGCCGCGCCCTCCGTCCCGGCCTCGCTGTCCCCGACGTTGCCCCCGACGCTGCCCGAGGAGGCCGGCGATGAACACCTTCGACGACGACACCCTGCTGACCGAGCGCCTCTACCGCATCGGCGCCACGGTTCCGGTCCCGTTCCCGGACCCCTCCGAGGACGTACGCCGCGGCCGCCGCCGCGTGCGCTCGGCGCGACTGCTCACCGCCGCCGGGACCATCATGGCCGCCGGGATCATCGCCATCGCCGGGGTCGCGCTGCGGCCTCTCGTTGCGGATCGGGCCACCGACCCGGCCGTGTCGCCCACCTCCACATCTTCCTCGTCGGTGCGCCGGGCCGAGTCGGTCGCGCAGGCGCTGCCCAGCACGTTCGGCCTGGCGATCAACCTGATCTTCGAGCGCGACGCTGCCTTCGCGGACGTCCCTGACGTGGTGATGAAGCCGATCCAGGAGCAGACCGACGAGGCCGTCGTGACCTGGACCGCGAAAGCGGAGAAGATCGACGGCGGGGACCAGGAGCTCGCTGACCTCGTCTCCGAGATCCAGCAGTCGTTGGCCGCCCTACCGGAGACGCGATCCATGATGCGTACGGAGGAGACTCGGCTGCAGGGGGCACTGGCCTTGTCGGCACTCTCCGACGGCCTCCTCACGATCTCGACGCTCGTGCCGTATGTCGGTGACGCCGAGATCGACGACGAGATCGAGGCGCTCGGCCACCTGGGCCCGGTCTTCCGGTCGCTCGGTACGCAGCGGAACATCATGATGCCGGCACTCGCCAAGCGTGAGGCCATGCAGAGTGCGGGCGCTGCGGGCGCGGATGCTCTCAGCAAGCAGGAGCTCGCCGAGCTTGCTCGGGCCGAGGCTGAGTGGCGCCTGTCGCTCTCGGCGCTCTACACGTCGAGCTCGGAACCTCAGCGCGACTCCCTCGACGAGATCACCAAGAACACTGCCGCCAACGGGGCCGTCGGGGTTCCCGCGCAACGGGCGGTCAACCAGGTCCTGGCCAACGGCAATCTCGACCGGGTCACGATGACGCCGGACCAGCATGTGGCGTCCTGCACCGAGCTGTTCCGCGGGCTGCAGAACCTGGCCGTCGCGGCGGCGAACGAGCTCATCGACGACCTCGCCGAGGTCGACTGAGCCCGGCACGGCGAAACGGCCGAGATGGTAGTTGTGGGCGACGAAAGTAGAGCTTCGTCGCCCACAACTACAGATTCGGCCTGCCAGAACTGCAGGCTCGCTTGGGTCAGGCCGAGACTGCCGCCTCGAGCTGGTCGAGGGCCCAGTGGAGGTCCTCCTCGGCGATCACCAGGGGCGGCGCGAGGCGGATGGTGGAGCCGTGGGTGTCCTTGGCGAGTACGCCACGGGCCAGGAGTCGCTCGCAGATCTCGCGACCGCTGGCGATGGCCGGGTCGATGTCGACGCCGGCCCACAGGCCGCGGGAGCGGAAGCCCACGATGCCCTTGCCGACCATGGCCAGCAGCCGGTCGCGCAGGACCTGGCCGAGCGCCTCGGCGCGGGCCTGGAACTCGCCGGTCTCGAGCAGGTCGACGACGGCGGTGCCGACGGCGCAGGCGAGCGGGTTGCCGCCGAAGGTGGAGCCGTGCTGGCCGGGGCCGATGACGCCGAGCACATCGCGGTCGGCGACGACGGCCGAGACGGGGACGATGCCGCCGCCGAGGGCCTTGCCGAGGATGTACATGTCCGGCTTCACGCCGGCGTGGTCGCAGGCGAAGGTGTAGCCGGTGCGGCCCAGGCCGGCCTGGATCTCGTCGGCGGCGAAGAGCACGTTCTCGCGGGTGCAGACCTCGCGCAGCCCGATCAGGAAGTCGTCGCCGGGGATGACGACGCCGGACTCGCCCTGGATCGGCTCGACCAGCACGGCCACCGTGTTGGGGGTGATGGCGGCCTCGATCGCGGCGAGGTCGGCGTAGGGGACCATCACGAAACCGGGGGCGAACGGGCCGAAGCCGTCGCGCGCGTCGGCGTCGTCGGAGAAGCCGACGATCGTGGTGGTGCGGCCGTGGAAGTTGCCGGCCATCACGATGATCTCGGCCTGGTCGGCCGGGACGCCCTTGACGTCGTAGCCCCACTTGCGGGCGACCTTGATCGCGGTCTCGACGGCCTCGGCACCGGTGTTCATCGGCAGCACCATGTCCTTGCCGCACATCGCGGCGAGGCGGGCGGTGAACTCGGCGAACTGGTCGTGCACGAACGCACGCGAGGTCAGGGTGACCTTGTCGAGCTGCTCACGGGCCGCCGACAGCAGAGCGGGGTGGCCATGACCGAAGTTCAGCGCGCTGTAGCCGGCCAGCATGTCGAGGCAGCGACGGCTGTCGACGTCGGTCACCCAGGCGCCCTCGGCGTGGCTGATCACCACCTCGAGGGGGTGGTAGTTGTGCGCGGAGTGCGCCTCGGCGGCCGCGAAGGCGGCGGGGGTCAAGCTGGTCGCAGCGGTGGCCTGAGCCTCGTTGAGCAGGGTCATCGCACTCCTCCATCTGTGGGGCGTTCTCGGTGATCTGAGCCAAGATCATCTGATTGTCAGACAATCCTACGATCAGGCTACGCCAGATGTCTCATCGTTGTCTCCCGGTCGGTAACACGGCGGTAAATCCCGGTGCGAACGGTGCGTCTGGGGGTATAGGTTCCGTCCGCCCGCCTCGCGTTCTCTGGCAGCGAAGCGACCCAGACCATCTCGGGTAAGAGACTCGGAGGAACCACAGATGCGCATCCGCGCACTGGTGGCGGCTGCTGCCGTCGCCCTGATCGTGCCGGCGGTGCCGGCTTTCGCGACGGAGACCCCGTCGACCACCACCGACCCGTCGGAGACGGCCCCCGCCGACCCGTCGCAGCCCGATCCCGGGACGGAGGCCGAGACGGAAACCGTGACCGAGCCGGAGACGGGGCCCGCGACCGAGCCCGAGCCCGAGACCGAGACCGAGCCCGCCACGGAGGGCGTGGCGGAGGAGCCGACCGCCGCCTTGGTGACCACTGTCGTGATCACCGTCCCCGCCACGACCCCAGCTGGGGGCGCGACCTTCCCCGTGACGTACGACGTCGAGAACGTCGAGGCGCTCGGGGCGAACCCGGTGGCCAACTGGACGATCACCGGCTCGAACGGCACCTCGCCGAGCGGCCCGCAGTCGGCGCCGATCACGCTCGACGCTGACGGCGTCGGGACGGTCCAGGCGACGATGCCGACCGCGACCGACAGTTACCGGATCACCGCGTTCATCGAGGGCGAGAGCGGCGCGACCGACTCCGTCACCGCCGACCTCGGGGCCGTCGATGCCACCAAGCCGGTCGTCACCCTGAGTCGTAACCTGACGACCTTCTACCCCTACAAGGACGGCTACCGCGACACGGTCACGGCGAAGTTCACCGTGAACGAGACCGTCGGCTTCACCGCCAAGGTGGTCACCGCCGGCGGCACCCTCGTCCGCACCCTGGGCTCGTCCTCGAGCTTCTCCGGCACCACGTCCTACGCGTGGAACGGCTACAACAACGCCGACACCCGGGTCTCGGGCACCTACTACATCCGCGTCGAGACCAAGGACAGGGCCGGCAACGCCACCGCCGCCCAGATCTCGGTCGCCGCGTCCGCCAAGAAGCTGACCTGGAAGACCTACAGCAGGACGGTCACCGCCGCGGACGCCCTCAACTACAAGTACGTCGGCTCCTGCTCGACCCTCAAGGCGCCCGCTCGCAGCGACTGGTCCGAGTCCCGCGGCCTGCGTTCGAACGTACGCTGCAAGGCGTCCGGCACCAGCTCCAAGGCGACCGTCTACACCGAGAACGTCAAGTGCCTGCCGAAGTCGGTCGACGGCAACTACCGCAACCTGTCGCTGAAGCACTACGGCGGTCGTCCGAAGGGCTACACGAAGAACGTCTACATGGTCTCCACCGTCCTGCGTCCGTCCGACTGGGCCAGCCTCCAGAAGCACCAGTTCGGCAACTCGGTCAAGTGGAAGACGATGGCGTCCGTCGCCTCGCCCAACAGCCTGATCCAGAGCCGCACGTCGACGCAGTACTGCCCCGCCGTGTGGTGGACCGCCGGGCTCAACTCGAGCTCGCGCTACGACATCTGGAAGTACTCGGTCGGCATCCAGTACCGCGTGCTGGCGTGACCATGGCACGCAAGCTGATGCTGGCCGTCGCAGCGGTGCTGGTCGCCGCCGGCGCGTTCGGCGGCGTCCTCGCCCTCACCGGCGAGGAGGAGCCGAAGCGACCCGTCGTCGAGAAGAACCAGCCGGCCGCTCCGGGACCCGAGGAGCGCTCGGCCCCGGATCCGGAGGAGGTCACCGACCTGTACGCCCCCGAGGGTGAGGTCGGCGCCGACCACTAGCCGACCACTAGCCGACCACTAGTCGACACGAGCAGAATGAGACGTACGCCGCCGGGCACGGTCCCGGCGGCGTACGTCTGTGGTTTTCAGCAGAGCTGAAGGCCCGTCACAGCCTCATCACAGGAACCGGACGGACACTGGAAACCAGGGTCAGGCGAGCTGACCCGTTCCAAGATCGCGTACGCCGCCCGGCTCCCCGACCGGCGGCGTACGTCTTGATTTGTCTCCTCCGTGCGGGGGCTCGTAACCTTGTGAGGTCGTGACTCCTGCCGCGTCCTGATCATTTCGCACGGTCAGGGGCGCAGATCCGGATGACTGCCGCTGGGACCACCCAGAGGACAGGGCAAGCCGGGCCGTGTTCGTCAGAAGCCACGCAGCACCATCCCGGTGCGCATCCGTGCGCCGGGTCCAACGAACTAAGAAGGCACAAGTGCGTACTTACGCTCCCAAGCCGGGCGACATCGAGCGGGCCTGGCTCGTGATCGACGCGACCGACGTCCGTCTCGGCCGTCTCGCTGTCCAGACCGCTGAGCTCCTGCGCGGCAAGCACAAGCCGATCTTCGCGCCCAACGCGGACACCGGCGACTTCGTCATCGTCATCAACGCCGAGAAGGTCTCCCTCTCCGGCAACAAGGCCAAGACCAAGCTGGCCTACCGCCACTCGGGCTACCCGGGCGGTCTGACCGCGACCCCGATCGGCGAGATCCTCGAGAAGGACGCTCGCAAGGCGATCGAGACCGCTGTGTGGGGCATGCTGCCGAAGAACAAGCTCGGCCGCCAGATGCTCAAGAAGCTCAAGGTCTACTCCGGTCCGACGCACCCGCACGTCGCGCAGCAGGCCGTTCCGTTCGAGATCAAGCAGATCGCCCAGTGAGCCAGGACCAGAACATGACTGAGAACACCGCAGAGGTCGAGGAGACCTTCGAGACCGACGAGCAGGGCGTTGCTTTCACCTCCGAGAGCGCCCCGTCCGCCGACACCCCCGAGCGCCCGGCGACCATCGCCCCGGCCGCCGCGACCGGCCGCCGCAAGGAGTCCGTGGCCCGCGTCCGGATCGTCCCGGGCACCGGTTCGTGGACCATCAACGGTCGCACCATCGAGGACTACTTCCCCAACAAGCTGCACCAGCAGATCGCGAACGAGCCGTTCGCCGCGCTGCAGCTCGAGGGTCGCTTCGACGTGATCGCCCGCATCGACGGCGGCGGCATCGCCGGTCAGGCCGGCGCGCTGCGTCTCGGCGTGGCCCGCTCGCTCAACATCGTTGACGAAGAGGCCAACCGCCCGACCCTGAAGAAGGCCGGTCTGCTGACCCGCGACGCCCGCGTCGTGGAGCGCAAGAAGGCCGGTCTCAAGAAGGCCCGCAAGGCCTCGCAGTTCAGCAAGCGCTGATCGCCCAGCAGATCGCCTAGCATTGTTGGGGTGCCTCGGCTCGCCGAGGCACCCCGACTCATTTTTCGGGCGGGGGCCGACGTACGAAAGAAGGTCACACGGACGTGGCACGCCTTTTCGGCACTGACGGAGTTCGTGGTCTCGCGAACGGCGAGATCCTCACCGCCTCGCTCGCCCAGAACCTGGCGACCTCGGCGGCACTGGTCCTGACCGAGGAGCTGCGCGACTCCGGCAGCGGACGCAAGCCGCTGGCGGTGGTCGGCAACGACTCGCGCGTCTCCGGGCAGTTCCTGCAGGCCACGGTGGCCGGCGGTCTGGCCTCGGCCGGGTGCGACGTGATCGACGTCGGCGTGCTGCCGACGCCCGGGGTCGCCTACCTCACCGCGGCCCTCCAGGCCGACCTCGGTGTGGTCATCTCGGCCTCGCACAACCCGATGCCCGACAATGGCATCAAGTTCCTCCAGCGCGGCGGGCACAAGCTCGACGACGTGCTCGAGGACCGGATCGAGGCACACCTCGACGAGCCCTGGGACCGCCCCACCGGCGCCTCGGTGGGCCGGATCTCGTCCCACGAGAACCCCGTGGAGACGTACGCAGCCCACCTGATCTCCACGTTGGAGCGCCGCCTCGACGGGCTGACCGTCGTCGTCGACTGCGCCAACGGCGCGGCCGCAGCCGCGGGTCCGCTGGCCCTGGACCAGGCCGGGGCGAAGGTGATCGCGATCAACGACGTCAACGACGGCCTCTCGATCAACGACGGGGTCGGTTCGACCCACCCGGAGATGCTCCAGAAGGCGGTCCTCGAGCACGGCGCCGACGTCGGGTTCGCCTGGGACGGCGACGCCGACCGCTGCCTGGCCGTCGACGGTGAGGGCAACCTCGTCGACGGCGACCAGCTCATCGCGATCCTCGCCCTCGGGCTCCACGACGCCGGCCGGCTCCCGGACGACACCGTGGTCGTCACCGTGATGAGCAACCTCGGTTTCGTCAAGGCGATGGACGCCGCGGGCGTCCACGTCAAGCAGACCGCCGTGGGTGACCGCTACGTGCTCGAGGAGATGCGCCGGGGCGGCTACGCCATCGGTGGCGAGCAGTCCGGCCACATCATCATGAGCGAGCACGCCACCACCGGCGACGGCATCCTCACCGCGCTGCACGTCCTGCAGCGGATGACCCTCACCGGGCGCACCCTCGCCGACCTCGCCTCCGTCGTCACCCGCCTCCCGCAGGTCCTGCTCAACGTCAAGGGCGTCGACAAGGCCCGCTGCAAGACCGACGACGGCCTCCTCGATGCCGTCGCCGCCGAGGAGAAGGCTCTCGCCGGCTCCGGCCGGATCCTGCTGCGCCCGTCGGGCACCGAGAACCTCGTACGCGTCATGGTCGAGGCCCCCACCCATCACGAGGCCGAGGCCTGTGCCGAGCGGCTTGCTGACGTCGTACGCGCGCGGCTCGCTCTCTGATCATTCGTCACACTGGCCCCAGGAATACCCGGTTAACAGGGTATTCCTGCACTTCTCGGGCAATGCAACACCCATTAAGTGCAGGGATCCCCGGTTAACCGGGTATCCCAACCGCCCCGACCCTAGATCTTCCGCAGACGCACGTAGCGGACGGAGTGGTCGCGGTCCTTGCGGAGCACGAGGGTGGCGCGGGAGCGGGTGGGGAGGACGTTCTCGCGGAGGTTGGGGCCGTTGATCTCGTTCCAGATCTCGGTGGCGCGGGTGATGGCCTCGTCGTGCGACAGGGCCGCATATTTCGTGAAGTAGGACGACGGGTCGCGGAAGGCGGTCTCGCGCAGCCGCAGGAACCGCTCGACGTACCACTGCTTGATGTCACGGGAGTCGGCGTCGACGAAGACGGAGAAGTCGAAGAAGTCCGAGAGGGCGAGGGCGATGGTGCCGTCGGCGCGGACCCGGGAGGGCTGCAGGACGTTGAGACCCTCGAGGATGACGATGTCGGGCTTCTTGACCAACACGGTCTGGTCGGTGACGTCGTAGGTCAGGTGTGAGTAGATCGGCGCGCGCACCTCGTCCTCACCCGACTTGAGGTCGACGAGGAAGCGGAGCAGGGCCTTGCGGTCGTACGACTCCGGGAAGCCCTTGCGCTCCATCAGTCCGCGACGCTCGAGCTCGGCGTTGGGGTAGAGGAACCCGTCGGTGGTGACCAGGGCGACGTTGGGGTGCTCGGGCCAGTGGGCGAGCATCTGCTGCAGCACACGAGCCGTGGTCGACTTGCCGACGGCGACGGATCCGGCAACGCCGATGACGAACGGCGTACGTTCCGGCATCGTCTTGCCGAGGAAGAGCTCCTGCTGGTCGTGGAGCTTGTCCGAGGCGCTCACGTAGAGGCTGAGCAGCCGGCTCAGCGGCAGGTAGACCTCCTCGACCTCCTTGAGGTCGATCTGGTCGCCCAGGCCCCGCAGAGACTCGATCTCGGCCTCGGTCAGCGGACTCTCGGTCTCGGTCGCGAGCTCGGCCCACGCACTACGGTCGAGTTCGACGTAGGGCGAGGAGCCGCGGTCATCGCCGTGTGGCCCGGGGTGTGACATGGCAACGATTGTTACGCACATGCGCCGCCGCTTCCTGCTGGGGTCCACGAGAGCCGTAGGATCATCCGCCATGTGCGGCATCGTTGGGTACGTCGGAGACCGGTCGGCGCAGGACGTCGTGATCGATGGACTGCGGCGGTTGGAGTACCGCGGCTATGACTCGGCTGGGATCGCCCTGATCGCGGACCAGAAGCTTGCGGTGGACAAGAGGGCCGGCAAGCTCGCCAACCTCGAGAAGGCGATCGCGGGCACGCCGCTGCCGGCGTCGACGACCGGGATCGGCCACACTCGCTGGGCGACCCACGGCGGCCCGACCGACGGCAACGCCCACCCGCACGTCGGGCGCACCGGCCGCGTCGCGGTCGTGCACAACGGCATCATCGAGAACTTCGCCGAGCTGCGGGCCTCGCTGGAGACAGACGGACACGAGTTCACGTCGCAGACCGACACCGAGGTCGCCGCCCACCTGCTCGAGCGCGAGGTCGTCGGCGGAGCCGACCTGACCATCGCGATGCAGAAGGTCTGCTCGATCCTCGAAGGTGCGTTCACCTTCGTCGCGATCGACGCCCAGGACCCGTCCCGGGTCGTCGCCGCCCGGCGCAACAGCCCGCTCGTGGTCGGTCTGGGCGAGGGGGAGTCGTTCCTCGGCTCCGACGTCGCCGCCTTCATCGAGCACACCCGCGAGGCGATGGAGCTCGACCAGGACCAGGTCGTCACCATCACCCGCGACGGCGCGACCGTCTCGAACTTCGACGGCACCCCTGCCGAGGGCCGCCGCTTCCACGTTGACTGGGACCTGGCCGCCGCCGAGAAGGACGGCCACGACTGGTTCATGCGCAAGGAGATCCTCGAGCAGCCTCGTGCGGTCGCCGACTCGCTGCTGGGGCGGCGTACGCCTTCGGGGTCTCTGCACCTCGACGAGATGCGGCTCGACGACGACGAGCTGCGCGAGGTCACCAAGATCATCATCATCGCCGCGGGGACGTCGTTCTACGCGGGGATGGTCGCGAAGTACGCCATCGAGCACTGGTGCCGGATCTCGGTCGAGGTCGAGCTGGCCTCCGAGTTCCGCTACCGCGACCCGATCCTCGACAACTCCACCCTGGTGGTGGCGATCTCGCAGTCCGGCGAGACCGCCGACACGCTGCAGGCGATCCGGCACGCGCGCTCGCAGCGCTCCAAGGTGCTGGCGATCTGCAACACCAACGGCTCCACGATCCCGCGCGAGTCCGACGCGGTCATCTACACCCACGCCGGCCCGGAGATCGGGGTCGCCTCGACCAAGGGGTACGTCACCCAGCTGGTCGCCTGCTACCTGCTCGCGCTCTACCTGGCCCAGGTCAAGGGCACCATGTACGGCGATGAGATCGACGGCGTGATGACCCAGCTCGAGGCGATGCCCGCGGCGGTCGAGAAGGTGCTGGAGACCGCGCCGCAGGTCTACGACCTGGCGCGTGAGTATGCGGACCGCCGAGCCTTCCTGTTCCTGGGCCGCCACGCCGGCTACCCGGTGGCGCTGGAGGGTGCGCTCAAGCTCAAGGAGCTCGCCTACCTGCACGCCGAGGGGTTCGCCGCCGGAGAGCTCAAGCACGGTCCGATCGCGCTGGTCGAGGAGGGCCTGCCGATCTGGTGCATCGTGCCCCCGCGCGGCCGCGACTTCCTGCACGACAAGATGCGCTCCGGGATCATGGAGGTGCGCGCCCGCGGCGCCCGCACCATCGCCCTGGTCGAGGAGGGCGACGACTCGGTCGACTCGGTCTCCGACACGATCATCCGGCTGCCCAAGGTGCCGGTGCTCCTGCAGCCGCTCGTCGCGGTCGTACCGATGCAGCTCTTCGCCTGCCAGCTCGCCACCGAGCTCGGCTACGACGTCGACCAGCCGCGCAACCTCGCCAAGTCCGTCACGGTCGAGTGATGGCGGTCCACTGATGGCTGTCCTCGGCGTCGGCATCGACGTCTGCGACCTGGAGCGCTTCGAGGAGTCGCTGGAGCGTACGCCGCGGCTGCGCGAGCGCCTGTTCACGCCCGCGGAGGCGACGAAGCCGATGGCCTCGCTGGCCGCCAGGTTCGCCGCCAAGGAGGCGCTCGCCAAGGCGCTCGGCGCGCCGCAGGGAATGGAGTGGCACGACGCCGAGGTGATCTCGGAGTCCTCCGGGCAGCCTCGGTTCGAGCTCCGTGGCACCGTATTGGCGCAGGCCACGAAGCTCGGTGTCGCCACCGTCCACCTCTCGCTCTCCCACGACGCCGGCATCGCCTCGGCGATGGTCGTCCTGGAGGACTGACGGGGCTTGTTCGAGCCCTTCGGCCCAACCCCGCCAGTGCATTGGCGCGTAGGCTTGGGCCATGCGGCGTGCGCACTCGGTTGAGCAGGTCAGAGCGGCAGAGAAGGCCCTGATGGCGAGCCTGCCAGAAGGTGCCCTGATGCAGCGTGCGGCGGCCGGGCTGGCCTACGCGGTCATCGACCTCTTGAGGGGGGCTTACGGGAAGCGCATCGTGCTGCTCGTCGGGAGCGGGGACAACGGCGGAGATGCGTTGTACGCCGGTGCGCTTCTCGCGCGCCGCGGTGCGCAGGTAGAGGCGTGGTTGCTCTCCGACAAGGCCCACCCCGGTGGTCTGGTGGCTCTGAAGGCCGCCGGGGGCAGGGTTGTGAAGCTCAGCGAGGGCTATAGGCCACGCTCAGGTTCACAACCCTCGGTCGTCATCGACGGGATCGTGGGGATCGGGGGCAAGCCCGGGCTGCGGCCGGACGCCGAGGCGGCGCTGGCTCTGCTCGCCGGGATCCCGGTCGTCTCCGTCGATACGCCGAGCGGGGTCTGCGTAGACACCGGGGAGGTCGACGGAGCCCATGTGACCGCTGACCTGACGGTCACCTTCGGAACTCACAAGCCGTGTCATCTGCTCGACCCGGCCGCGTCGGCGTGCGGGACGGTGCAGCTGGTCGACATCGGCCTCCGGCTCCCGACCCCGGCGATCGAGAGCCTCGAGGCCGCCGATGTGGCGGACCTGGTGCCGCGTCCCGCGCCGGACGGGCACAAGTACTCCCGCGGCGTGGTCGGGCTGAGGGTCGGCAGCGCCACCTACCCCGGAGCCGCGCTGCTGGCCGTCTCCGGAGCCAACACGGGGCTGGCCGGGATGGTCCGCTACGTCGGCACCGCCTCGGAGTGGGTCAAGCGACACAACCCGGAGGTCGTGGGCGACGGCCAGGCACAGGCCTGGGTGGTCGGCTCCGGCAGCGCCGACGGCGCCAACAGCGCGCTCGCGTTCGCCCGGGCAAGCGGCGTACCTCTGGTCATCGACGCCGACAGCCTGCGTGCGCTGAACGGGCCGCTCGGGTTGCCCGCGATCCTGACTCCGCACGCCGGCGAGCTCGCGGCGCTGATCCGTGAGGATCGCGGCGACATCGAGGCTCGTCCGCTGCACTACGCACGGCTCGCGGCCAAGCGGTTCGACGCGGTGGTGCTGCTCAAGGGGCGGCGTACCACGATCGCCTCACCGGACCCCGACACACCGGTACGGGTCAACACCACAGGTACCTCCTGGCTGGCCACCGCCGGCTCGGGGGACGTGCTCGGCGGACTGATCGGCTCGCTGCTGGCCGCCGGTCTCGCTCCCATCGACGCCGCCTCCGCGGGCGCCTGGCTGCACGGCGCGGCCGCCACTCTCGCCAGCGCCGGCGGGCCGGTCACGGCGAGCGGCGTCGCCGCCGCGATACCCGCCGTTATCCGGTCCCTTCCTGCTGTCTCCAGTTAGCACGAACTATCCTTGACACCATGTCACCGAGCCCAGCGCCTCGGGCTCCGCTTCGGCGAGCCGAGATCGTCATCGACCTCGCCGCGATCCGTCACAACGTCTCGCGGCTGCGGGAGCACCTGCGTACGCCGATCATGACCGTGGTCAAGGCCGACGGCTACGGGCACGGCCTGGTCGAGTCCGGGCGGGCCGCTCGTGAGGGCGGCGCGGACTGGCTCGGCGTGGCCTCGGCCGACGAGGCGCTCGCGCTGCGCGCAGCCGGCGACGAGGGCAGGCTGCTGGCCTGGCTGATCATGCCCAGCGAGCCCGCCGAGGAGCTCGTGGCTGCGGACATCGATGTCACCGCCTACACGATCGCCGACCTGGAGAAGTTCGCAGCGGCCGGCGACACCCTGGGCCGTACGCCTCGGGTGCAGCTCAAGGTCGACACCGGACTCAGCCGGGGCGGCGCCGCCTTCGCCGACTGGTCGAAGCTGGTCGGGATGGCGCGCATCCTGGAGGCCGAGGGAGCGATCCGGGTCACCGGGATCTGGTCGCACTTCAGCGCCAGCGAGAACACCGCCGACCCAGCCAGCGCCCTCCAGGAGAAGGTCTTCGCCGAGGCGCTCGCGGTCGCCGAGGAGGCCGGCCTCCGGCCGGAGGTACGTCACCTGGCCAACTCCGCGGGAGCGCTGCTGCGCCCCGGTGCGCGGCTCGACCTGGTGCGGGTAGGGATCGCGACGTACGGCGTCGACCCGGCGCCTGGCGTCGAGGGATCGCCGTGGGCCGATCTCGGACTCGTCCCGGCGATGACCGTGCGGGCCGAGCTGGCGCTGGTGAAGCCGATCGAGGCCGGTGCGGGTGTCTCCTACAACCACACCTGGGTGGCCGACGAGCCGACGAGGGTGGGGCTGATCCCGGTCGGCTACGCCGAGGGCATCCAGCGTCGTGCCGGGAATCGCGCCGAGGTGTGGATCGACGGAGCTCGATACCCCGTGCGCGGCACCATCTGCATGGACCAGATCGTCGTCGATCTCGGGGACGCCTCGGTCGAACGCGGTGCCGAGGTGCTCCTGTGGGGCACCGGTGCCGATGGCGAGCCGACCGCCCAGGACTGGGCCGAGGCGAGCGAGACCATCGCCTACGAGGTCGTCACCAGAATCGGAGGACGGATGAAGCGCCGTTATGTTGACACAGACGTCGACACCGAGCAGGGAGACGACACATGAGCAGCATCGCAGCACGGATCGGCCAGATCGCGGCGGGCACTCTGGGAGCGGCGGCGGTCGCTGCCGCGGCCCGCGGCGCAGTGGTGGTCAGGAAGCACCGCCGCGCGATCGAGGAACGCCCCGAGGACCGGACCCCGCTCGGTACGCTGCGGTCCTGCCCGGTCACCGTGGTGACCTCCGACGGCGTACCTCTTCATGTCGAGGTCGACGAGGTCGACCCGGCTCACTCGCACCCCGGCGGGGCGAACGGGGTGACGCTCGTCTTCGTGCACGGCTACTGCCTCAACCTCGACTGCTGGCACTTCCAGCGCGCCGCCTACCGGGGCCTGGTGCGGTCGGTCTTCTACGACCAGCGCAGCCACGGCCGCAGCGGCCGCTCCTCGCTCGGCAACGCCACCATCGATCAGCTCGGCGACGACCTGCTCCGGGTGCTGGACGCGGTCGTGCCGGAGGGTCCGGTGATCCTGGTAGGCCACTCGATGGGCGGGATGACGATCGCCGCGCTCGCCGAGGACCACCCCGAGCTGTTCGCGCCGTACGACAAGGGTGGCCGCATCATCGGCACCGCCCTGATCTCGACGACCGCCGGTGGACTGGACCCGAGCCGGCTGCTGATCCCGGTGCTCCCGGCCAAGCTGTCCGGCGGGATCGCCAACCGCACCATACGGACGCTGGCCAGGGGACATGGGATCGTCGACCGGTTCCGCGCGATGGGGGCCTCGGTGGCGACCGTCTTCACCGATGTGTTCGCCTTCGGGGACGAGGTGCCGGAGGCGTACGTCGACTTCGTGGACGGACTCCTCTCTCAGACGCCGTTCGAGGTCGTCGCGGAGTTCTTCCCGAGCTTCCGGGCGCTGGACAAGTTCGCGTCGATCACCACGCTCGGCAGGGTGCCGACCACGATCATCTGCGGCACCGCCGACCGGCTGACCTCGATCGGCCACAGCCGCAAGCTGCACTCCTACATCCCGGGCTCCCGGTTGGTCGAGTGTGAGAAGGCCGGCCACATGGTCATCCTCGAGCGGCACGGTCAGGTCAACGCCGAGCTCGACCAGCTGCTCGCCTCGGCCACCCGGGATGCGGCTTCGGCATGACGCTCGTCTTCGAGCGGGTCGGGCCGGAGGCCGCGACCGAGGTGCTCGGTATCGTCCGGGCGGCCTTCTCCGCTCGCCCGCCGCTGGATCCGCCCGCGGATGCGCTCGGGGAGACCGAGGGGTCGATGAAGGAACGCCTCTCCGGCTTCGGCGGAGTGGTGGCGCGATTGGACGGGGTCGGCGTCGGGGCCGTCCTCATGGATCCCGCGGACTCGACCCTGTGGCTGCGTCGTTTCGCTGTTCTGCCTGATCAGCAGGGTCATGGGGTGGCGCACAAGATGGTGACGTACGCCGCCGGCGTCGCGGTCTCCGAGGGTTTCGACGATCTCGCGGTGATCGCGCGCGAGGAGCTTCCGGAGACGCTGCGGTTCTGGGTGCGGCAAGGGTTTCGGGAGATCTCCCGTGAGTCTCCCGCTGTGCGCCTTCATCGTCCGCTGAACGAGCACGTCGTCGAGGCGCTCGACGCCGACGCCATGTTCGAGCTCGGCCGGCGGGTGGCCGGCCTGGTCGCAGCCGGTGACGTACTCGTCCTCTCCGGCGGCCTCGGCGCCGGCAAGACCACCTTCACCAAGGGCCTCGGGGCTGGGCTCGGGGTGCGCGGCGAGATCACCTCGCCGACCTTCGTGATCGCCCGGGTGCATCCCTCCACCGTCGGCGGCCCGGAGCTCGTCCACGTCGACGCCTATCGGCTCGGCGGGATCGAGGAGCTCGACGACCTCGACCTGGACACCGATCTCGACGACGCGGTGACGGTCGTGGAGTGGGGCGAGGGCCTGGCCGAGGGGCTCTCCGAGTCCCGGTTGGAAATCCGGATCGTACGTGCCGAGGCAGACGAGGCTCCGTTGGATCTGGTCGAGGCGCCCGACGGTGCGGATCCTCGACGCGTGGAGATCGTCCCTGTCGGGGCCCGCTGGCGCGGCGTGGACCTCAGCGCGCTCTAGGGTGTGAGTTGTGCTTCTCGCCTTTGACACCGCCACGCCCCAAGTGACTGTGGCGCTCCACGATGGGGACGACGTAGTCGCCGAGGTCGTCTCCGACCGCACCATGAAGCATGGTGAGCAGCTTGCGCCACTGATCTCCGACGTCCTGACGGAGGCCGGGATCGTACGCCAGGATCTGACCGCCATCGCCGTTGGCGCAGGCCCCGGGCCGTTCACCGGCCTGCGGGTCGGGCTGGTCACCGCCCGGACGCTCGGGTTCGCGCTGGAGATCCCGGTCTATGCGGCCTGCACGCTGGACGTGCTGGCGGTGGAGGCCGTTGCCTCCGGGGTCGGCGGGCCTTTCTTCGTGGCCACGGATGCGCGGCGCAAGGAGGTCTACCTGGCCTCCTACGACCCCGACGGCGTACGCCTCGAGGGCCCTGTCGTCGCCCGCCCCGCCGAGGTCGCCACCTCGGCGCCGGTCGTCGGGGAGGGGGCGTTGCTCTATCCCGACGCGTTCCCGACGCCGCTCGGCCCGGTACGCCCGTCCGCCGGTTGGCTGGCCCGGGCGGTCGCCGAGGAGCAGGTCGAGCTGATGGATCCCGAGCCGCTCTACCTGCGCAGGCCTGATGCGGTGGAGCAGGCTGCCCAGAAGAAGGTTCAGAAGAAGGTTTCCCAGTGAACGTACGCCCGGCTGGCCCGGACGACGTCGACGCAATCGCTGCCCTCGAGCTTGAGGCGTTCCCCGACGACGCCTGGACGCCCGAGTACCTGCAGGTGGCGATCGACGGGAAGATGCCGACTGTCAGGATCCTTGTCGCCGTCGATGATGCGGGAACGATCATCGGCCATGCGCTGGTGAGCGTCGTCTACGAGATCGCCGAGCTCCAGCGGATCGCGACGGCCGAGGAGCAGCGCCGCCGCGGGATCGGTGGGGCGCTCCTCGCTGCGTCGATCGACCTCGCTCGGAGCGAGGGAGCCGAGCGGCTCCTCCTCGAGGTGCGTGAGGGCAACGTCGGGGCCATCGAGTTCTACCACCAGGCCGGATTCATCGAGATCGACCGCCGCGAACGCTACTACCGCGACGGTGCGACTGGGATCGTTCTGGCCATGGAGCTCGGCTGAGTCCCGGTCGGTCGTCTACGGGCAGCTGTGGATAACTTTCGACGGAGATTTCCGATCCATGATCTGCTGCCGCCATGGTTCAGTTCGCTACAGATTCGAACGCACGGGAGGCCGGTCTGGGGCTGGCACGTGCCATCGCCCTGCACGGGCTGCGGACGCCATCTCTGAAGCAGATCGGTGAAACGATGGGCGCCAGCGTCCCGACAGTTCATCGATGGCTCGGCGGTGGCAAAGGGAAGCTCGCTTGGGCGGCGGGAGCGTATCTGGGCGTCATCCTCGACGTCATGCGTGACCGCTCGGGTGCCAGGGGCGCAGCAGGGTTCATGCCGTGCAGGGACAATGAGTTTCTCCCGATCAGGACGCTCTTGGCATTCGAGGAGATCGGCCGTTCCGACGACTCCGTTGCGGAGCAGGTCGCCGAGGCCTGGCGGGAGCTGCACTTGATCCTCGGCCACGCGATCCGGCGATCGGACGTCGTGCGCGAGGCGGTGGTCCTTCGGGGGCTCTGGGTGAGCATCTGCGACGGTCACGCCCCCATGGACCTCGATGAAGCTGCTCGGATGTGGGCCGACGCTGTTGTACCTGGAAACCAAGCTGGGCGCATGTGAAAGAAAGCTTTCTTTCACGACGGAGAAGTGCCCTTGCGCTCGACGCGGTGACGGACTGCAGCGTCCCCTCTGGTTCGTGGCCCCGCGCGTGAAAGAAAATTTTCTTTCACCGGAGAGACCAGTGCCTCGACCGGACCGATTCAAGGAGACTCGACGGTGACACGGCAGAATGCACCTATGGCCGATGAACCGCTAGTGCTCGGGATCGAGACGTCGTGCGATGAGACGGGGATCGGGGTGGTGCGCGGGCACACTCTGCTGGCAGACGCGGTGGCGAGCAGCGTCGAGGAGCATGCCCGGTTCGGCGGGGTCGTGCCGGAGGTCGCCAGCCGGGCGCACCTGGAGGCGATGGTGCCGACGATCGAGCGTGCCTGCGAGGAGTCGGGCATCAAGCTCCACGACGTCGACGCGATCGCCGTCACCTCGGGACCGGGCCTCGCGGGTGCCCTGTTGGTCGGAGTGGCGGCGGCCAAGGCACTCGCCCTCGGCCTCGACAAGCCGATCTACGGTGTCAACCACCTGGCTTCGCACGTCGCGGTCGACCAGCTGCAGCACGGGCCGCTTCCCGAGCCGTGCGTTGCCATGCTCGTCTCCGGCGGCCACTCCAGCCTGCTCAAAATCACCGACATCACCGAGGGTGTCGACCCGATGGGCGCGACCATCGACGACGCCGCGGGCGAGGCCTTCGACAAGGTCGCCCGCCTGCTCGGCCTCGGCTTCCCGGGCGGCCCGGTGATCGACCGGACCGCCACTGCGGGCAGCTCGATCGCGATCGACTTCCCTCGCGGGCTCACCGGCCGCCGCGACCTGGAGCGTCACCGCTTCGACTTCTCCTTCTCCGGCCTCAAGACCGCGGTCGCCCGCTGGATCGAGGCCAAGGAGCGCAGTGGCGAACCCGTCCCGGTTGCCGATGTGGCCGCCAGCTTCCAGGAGGCCGTGGTCGACGTCCTGGTGAGCAAGGCGCTCGACGCAGCCTCTTCAGAAGGCATCGAGGACATCATCATCGGCGGCGGGGTCGCGGCCAACAGCAGGCTCCGGGTGCTCGCCGAGGAGCGCGCCACCAAGCTCGGCATCCGTGTCCGAGTCCCGCGCCCGGGCCTGTGCACCGACAACGGAGCGATGGTGGCGGCTCTGGGGGCGGAGATGGTGGCCAGGGGACGTACGCCTTCGGCGCTTGATCTCCCGGCGGACTCCTCCCAGCCGATCACAACCGTCCTGGTCTAACCGGTGGTCGAGCTTGTCGAGACCACCCTCAGAAGGGCCGCACCAACAGACACGTTCCCTCGCCGGCGACACGGGTGAGCACGATCGTGGCCTCCTCGGTGCCGGACAGCGCGAGCCGCTTGCGGAGCTGCTCGGGGACGACCTGTACGCCGCGCTTCTTGATGGTCAGCTTCCCGATCCCGCGCTCGCGCAGCGCCGCTTTGAGCTGCTTGTCCCGGTAGGGAAGCTCCTCGAGCACCTGATACCCGCGGGCGAACGGTGTCTCGAAGGAGGCGGAGGAGGCGACGTACGCGATGTGCTCGTCGATCAGGTGGCCCTGCACCCCGGCGGCGACGGCGGTGACCAGCCCCGCGCGGATCACGGCCCCGTCGGGCTCGTAGAGGAACTCGGCGACCGGGCCGACCTCGGCACCGGGATCGTCCTCGGAAGTGAGCGTCGCCAGGCCGCGCTCGCCGATCACGGTGGCCCGGCGGTGGGTACTGGCCAGCGAACCCGACCACAGCGCGGCCTCCTTGACCTCGCCGCGGTCGCTGACCCATTCGGCCTCGACCTTGTCGGGTACGAGATCGTGCGGGATCCCGGGGGCGACCTTCACGCACGCGTCGCGCGCGAAGAGCGTCTCGACCCACGACCACGGCGGCGTCCACCCCTCCGCGGAGAAGACCCGGCCCTTGGCGCCGCGGCGTGCCGGGTCGGCGTACGCGACGTCGAAGGGGGAATGGTCGACACCTGTGGCGTCGGCGACGGTGACGGCACCGGGCAGCCCGAGGGCGTCGAGGTTCGCCTGGGCGACGGCGACCCGCTCCGGATCGTGGTCGACCCCGGCGGCGGTGAGCCCGGCACGCGAGGAGGCGATCAGGTCACCGCCGATCCCGCAGCCCAGGTCGATAACGCTCGCCGCGTCGAAGGCACGCAGCCGCGCCGCCCGGTGGTGGGCGACGGCGAGGCGGGTGGCCTGCTCGAGGCCGTCGGGGGTGAAGTACATCTTCGGCGCTAGGTCTCCGAACTTGGCGGCCGCCTTCCGGCGCAGGTCGACCTGGGTCATCGCCACGGCCACGCGCTCGGCCGCCTCGTCCTTGCGCAGGGCGGTCTGCACCGCCAGGGCCGACCCCGTCATCTCGGTGGCCCGCGCCAGCAGCCGCTGCCCGTCATCGGTCAGCAACCAGGAGAAGGCGTCGAGATCCATGCATCCGATCCTCTCAGGCCGGTTTCCGGTCTGGGCAAACTCCATTACCCCACCGGGTGTTTGTGATCTAGGATCCGCCGGGTGCGTAGACCCCCACGTCGAGTTCTGGTGAGCCTCTGGGCGCTCGCGGGCGTCATGACTCTGCTGTCGTTGTTGTTCGCCACGCCCGCATCCGCTGACACGGTGACCCCGGTGCGTCACTGCATGCGCGGTGACGATTACCGCGAGCTTGACGGTGATTCCTCAAGCGTGGTGACTGCGCCCGAGGGCTATCTGATCGTGTCCTACTGCGTGGACGGCCGGGGCAGGCGAGGCAGCTCGGAGGTGCGCACCCTGTCCACGCCGCAACGCACCACAGTTGTCTGGCACAGCGACGGGCGCCCGATCGAGGGTTACTCGGTGGAGTACACCCGGGTCCCCTCGTCGGACGAGCCCGAGGAAGAGGACGAGTCCGAGGCAGAGGAGGAAGCCGAAGGCGGGCAGGGCGAGAACGACGAGGCGGGCCAGACGGCTGAGGCCGAAGCGGAGCAGAGCGCCGCGGCAGAGGACGATGAGGCGGGGGCGGCGAAGAAGCCCGAGAAGGAGCGCGCGCCGTCGGCCAGTGCGACCGAGAAGGAGCAGAAGCCGAGTCGGAAGCCCTCTGTCGAGATCTCCGCGCTGCCCGAGGACTCATCGCGGATGCCGGCGCTGAGCGACGGTGAAGAGCTCCAGATCACTTCGGTCAAGGAGTTCGAGGACGAGGGCGACGAGGAGAATCTGCGATCGCTCGTGGTTGCCGGCGGCATCATCATCGTCGGTCTCCTCGCCGGCGTGATCGCGCTCCTGGTGAGGCTCCCGGGCAGCGACAGGCGTCGATAGAGCGGCCTTGCTGGCACTCATTGCAGTCGAGTGCTAACGTCTGCTTTGGCACTCTCCCCCTGAGTGTGCCAGCGCTTGCGAGCCAGGTGCGACCCCCGCGACGGCGTACGTGGCAGATCGCAAGCACAGACGTAGCAACACCCACCGAAGTCTGACTCCGTAGAAAAGAAATGGGGAGGTCGACACAGTGTCGGTCAACATCAAGCCTCTTGAGGACCGGATCGTCGTCAAGGCCGTCGAGGCCGAGCAGACCACCGCCTCCGGTCTGGTCATCCCGGACACCGCCAAGGAGAAGCCCCAGGAGGGCGAGGTCCTGGCGCTCGGCCCGGGTCGCATCGACGACAAGGGCAACCGCGTCCCGCTCGACGTCGCCGTGGGCGACAAGGTCATCTACAGCAAGTACGGCGGCACCGAGGTGAAGTACGCCGGCGAGGAGTACCTCATCCTCTCGGCTCGCGACATCCTCGCGGTCATCGCCTGACGTCATCCGTCTCGCATCAACGCGGCCGGGCCGACGGGGTTTATCAAGTCCTGGGCCCCGGCCGCGTTCTGCGTACTAGGGAGTAAATACTAATGCCGAAGATCCTGGAGTTCGACGAGAACGCCCGCCGCGCCCTCGAGCGTGGCGTCGACGCCCTCGCCAACGCCGTCAAGGTGACGCTGGGCCCCAAGGGCCGCTACGTCGTCCTCGACAAGAAGTGGGGCGCTCCGACCATCACCAACGACGGTGTCACCGTCGCGCGTGAGATCGAGCTGGACGACCCGTTCGAGAACCTTGGTGCTCAGCTCACCAAGGAGGTTGCGACCAAGACCAACGACATCGCTGGTGACGGTACGACCACCGCGACCGTCCTCGCTCAGGCGATGGTCCACGAGGGTCTGCGCGCGGTTGCCGCCGGTGCGAACCCGATGAGCCTCAAGCGCGGTATGGACGCCGCCGCGGCCGCCGTCGGCGACGCCCTGCGTGCCGCCGCCCGCGAGGTCGTCGACGAGTCCGACATGGCCTCGGTCGCCACCATCTCCTCCCGCGACGCGAAGATCGGCGAGATCCTCGCCGAGGCCTTCGCGAAGGTGGGCAAGGACGGTGTCATCACCGTCGAGGAGTCCAACACCACCGGCACCGAGCTCGAGTTCACCGAGGGTATGCAGTTCGACAAGGGCTACATCTCTCAGTACTTCGTGACCGACCAGGAGCGGATGGAGGCCGTCATCGACGAGCCGCTGATCCTGCTCGTCCAGGGCAAGATCAGCTCCATCCAGGAGCTCCTGCCGCTGCTGGAGAAGGTCATCGCTGCCGGCAAGCCGCTGTTCATCATCGCCGAGGACGTCGAGGGCGAAGCCCTCTCGACCCTGGTCGTGAACAAGATCAAGGGCACCTTCAACGCGACCGCCGTCAAGGCGCCCGCGTTCGGTGACCGCCGCAAGGCCATGCTGCAGGACATCGCGATCCTCACCGGCGCGCAGGTCGTCGCCGAGGAGGTCGGCCTCAAGCTCGACCAGGTCGGCCTCGAGGTGCTCGGCACCGCTCGCCGGATCACGGTCACGAAGGACAACACCACGATCGTCGAAGGCGGCGGCGACGCTGCCGCGGTCGAGGGTCGCGTCAACGAGATCAAGTCCGAGATCGAGCGCACCGACTCCGACTGGGACCGCGAGAAGCTCCAGGAGCGCCTCGCCAAGCTCGCCGGTGGCGTCTGCGTGATCAAGGTCGGCGCTCACACCGAGGTGGAGCTCAAGGAGAAGAAGCACCGCATCGAGGACGCTGTCTCCGCGACCCGCGCCGCCATCGAGGAGGGCATCGTCGCCGGCGGTGGCTCCGCGCTGATCCACGCCGTCTCCGTCCTGGAGAAGGACCTCGGCCTCGAGGGCGACGAGGCGGTCGGCGTACGCGTCGTCCGCAAGGCCGCCGACGAGCCGCTGCGCTGGATCGCCGAGAACGGTGGCGACAACGGCTACGTCATCACCACCAAGGTCCGCGAGCTCGGCGTCGGCCAGGGCTTCAACGCCGCCACGGGTGAGTACGGCGACCTGGTCGCCCAGGGCGTCATCGACCCCGTCAAGGTCACCCGCTCCGCGCTGATCAACGCCACCTCGATCGCGGGCATGCTGCTCACGACCGAGACCCTGGTCGTCGACAAGCCGGAAGAGGAAGAGGCGCCCGCGGCCGGTCACGGCCACGGTCACGGCCACTGATTCAAAGCCGAGTCGGCGCATCCTGACCAGTACCTCGCGAAGCTAAGCGAGCGAGAGGGTCAGGATGCGCCGACTCGGCGATTTCAGCGAACGATCAGCGAGTCGAGATCGACGTCGTCCGAGAGCACGTTCATATCGACGTACGCCTCGTCCGCGCTGCCGACTCCGTCGAGCCGGTCGCGGTTGGAGTACTGCCACACGGTCCAGTCGCGTCCGTCGGGGACTCGGGGCGGCCAGGCAACGGAGCGGAACCAGATGGGGTTGTCGGGGTAGAGGTCGACCAGGTAGGCGCGGTAGGCCGACGGGGTGGTGTAGATGACCGGCGCGATGCCGTAGTGCGCCTCGAGCTTGGCGAGCAGAGGGTCCAGGATGGCGCGGACCTCGGTGGCGGGCGGCAGGTTCCCCTTGAAGGAGCCATAGGGCTCCAGGTCGACGACCGGGGCGAGAGTGCCGGCCACGCGAGGCACGGTGGCGATCATGTTGTGCGCCTGGTCGGCGCCCGGGCTCTCGAAGCTCATGAAGTGGTAGGCGCCCGTCGCGATCCCGGCCCGCTGCGACTCGGCCCAGTTGGCGGCGAAACGCGTGTCCACGTGCGCAGAGCCCTCGGTCGCCTTGATCCAGGCGAAGTCGATGTCCTGCTCGGCGACCCGGGGCCAGTCGACGGTGCCGTTGTGGTGGGAGACATCGATGCCGCGTACGTCGTACTTGGCCGCGAACAGACGGGTCGGCATCACGACGCCGGTGTAGACCAGCGCGGTCATGATCACGGCGAGGCAGACGACGACGGCAGAGCCGATCAGCACGCGTCGACGGCGGGCGGGGGCGAGGGGCACCGCGGAACCGTACCGGTTCTCACAGCTCTTCGAGCAGCTTCTCCATGATGTCGATCTCGACCGACTGGGTGGCCTCGACGTCCGTCGCCATCTCGAGCGCCAGTGCGTCGCTGCCCTTGGAGGCCATCGGCTCGGCCATCTCCAGAGCGCCCTGGTGGTGCTGGATCATCCCGGTCAGGAAGAGCCGGTCGAACTCCTCGCCACGGGCCGTAGCGAGCTCGCTCATCTGATCCGGCGTGAGCATGCCGGCCATGGTGTGTGCGGGGTCAGAGGCACGCGGCACCCGCAGCCCGCGGGTGTTGAGCCAACCACTCATCGCCACGATCTCGGGGCCCTGGGCCGACTCGATGCGCTTGGCCAAAGAGACGACCTCGGGGTGGACGCCGTGCTCGCGCGCCAGCCGGGTCATCTCCAGTGCCTGGGCGTGGTGCGGGATCATCATCGTCACGAAGTCGGCATCGGTCTGGGTCCACGGGTCCGTGGCAGCAGCTGAGGGGGAGATCGTCGCCGCGGCCTCACCCGGCGCTCCGCCCTGGACCACGGGGGCCGACTGGGCGGCCGCCTCCGGGCTGGGCGAGTGACCTGCGTGCTCGCCGTGCGCGTCGTCCGAGGAACCTCCGCACCCGCCGAGCGAGATCGCCGCGAACACGACACCCGATGTGATGACACCCAACCGCCTACCGCGCACGTGTCTCCTTCCGAGATCCCGCAGAGGTGAACAATTTATTCATATTCCCTGCCTCTCGTGTACGACTTTTACTAAAGTTGAGTGGTCCTGCCCGTGCCACCCCACGGCGGCCGACTCGGAAGGCTTGCGAACATGAGGCTTAGACGACCCACCCAATACCTGGCCCCCATCGCGGTGGTCATGGTTGTCGCAGGAGGGCTGGCCGTCGCCGCCCCGTCCTCCGCAGACGAGTCCCACACCCACGGCACCGAGACCACCGAGGCTCCCGAGGCCCAGACGAGCTGCACCGCCGAGGAGAAGCAGGCGATCACCAAGCTCGGTGACAACTTCGCCTCCGCCTGCGTCGCCGGCAACGACCTCGCCAACCTCGGCGCCAACAATCCGGTCGTGCCCGCCGGCGAGTCCGACGGCACACCCAACATGCACCTGATCGCCAACATCCCCAAGTCGGGTGCCTTCACGCCCGCCAACGCCCTCAACAGCGACCTCGCCTTCCAGGGGCACTACGCGTTCGCGGGCAACTACAACGGGTTCAACGTCATCGACATCAAGAACCCGAAGAAGCCGAAGCTCGTCAAGCAGTACGCCTGCCCCGGGTCCCAGAACGACATCTCCGTCTACGACGACCTGCTGGTCCTCTCCGTCGACTCCAGCCGCAGCAACAACACCTGCGACAACGTGGCGCAGTCGGCCGCGATCAAGGAGTCGTGGGAAGGCATCCGCGTCTTCGACATCAGCAACCCGAGAGACCCGGAGTACGTCGCGGCGGTCGAGACCAAGTGCGGCTCCCACACCCACTCGCTGGCACCGAGCAAGAACGGGAGGGACGTCTACGCGTACGTCTCCTCCTACGGTCCGCGTGCGGAGTACCCCGACTGCCAGCCTCCGCACGACAAGATCAGCATCGTCAAGATCCCCAAGCGGGCGCCTGAGCGCGCTGCGGTGGTCAACGAGCCGGTGCTGTTCCCCGACGGCGGATACACCAACACCGCCGGCTGCCACGACATCACCACCTACCCGTCCAAGGACATCGCCGCCGGCGCCTGCATGGGCGACGGCATCCTGATGGACATCTCCGACCGCGAGAACCCGGTGGTGACCGAGCAGGTCACCGACACCGCGAACTTCGCGTTCTGGCACTCGGCCACCTTCAACAACACCGGCACCAAGGTCGTCTTCACCGATGAGCTCGGCGGCGGCGGTGCGCCGACCTGCAACCCGGAGACCGGAATGGAGAAGGGCGCCAACGGCATCTACGACATCGAGGGCGGCCAGCTCGTCTTCAAGTCCTACTACAAGATCCCGCGCACCCAGTCCAACACCGAGAACTGCGTCGCCCACAACGGCTCGCTGATCCCGGTCAAGGGCAAGGACATCATGGTCCAGGCCTGGTATCAGGGCGGTGTGTCGGTCTACGACTTCACCGACTCGGCCAACCCGAAGGAGATCGCCTGGTTCGACCGTGGTCCGTTCGAGGACACCTCGACGATCGCCGGACCCTGGTCGACCTACTACTACAACGGCTACATCTACTCCAACGAGATCCAGCGCGGCTTCGACGTCTTCGACCTGCGCGACCCCCGGGTCGCCTCGGCGAAGCGGGTCAGGTTCGATGAGCTGAACGTCCAGGCTCAGCCCTCCTACTGAGTGATCGCCGAGTCGGCGCATCCCGGGGCGGGATTGCACCGACAAGTCCAGACCTACGAAATGCGCCATCGCCGTCGCTCCTTCGCTTGCTGCCGAGGTCAGGTCCGACCTCTCCGGC
>NZ_JBEXJF010000015.1:0-111673 GCF_040608935.1 Nocardioides sp. NPDC004968 | reverse complement strand
CGCTGGGGATCTCGAGCATCTTCGCCGTCTACACCTTCATCGGCCCGTACATCACCGACGCCGTCGCGGTAGACGAAGCCTGGATCCCGGTCGCCCTGGCGGTCTTCGGAGTCGGGATGGCGCTGGGCAACTGGGTCGGTGGCCACCTCGCCGACCGATTTGAGTATCGAGGCCTGATCCTGGGCTATGCCGTCGTGCTGGTCTTCTTGGCCATCATCGCGGTCGGAGGCGAGAACCTCGGCGTCCTGCTGCCCTGCCTGCTCGGAGTCGGTGCTTCGACGATGATGGCGATCCCGACCATCCAGGTCCTCCTGACCCGGTACGCACCTGAGGCTCCGACGCTGATGGGAGCGGTGAACCTAGCGTCCCTCAATCTCGCCAATGCGCTCGGCGCGATCGGCGGCGCCCTCGTCCTCAACGCCGGATGGGGTCCACTTTCGACCGCTTGGGCCGGTCTGGCGCTCACCGCGGCGGGTCTGCTGCTCTTCGCGGTCACGGTGCCTCGCGTGGCCCCACCGCAACCGCTGACCGCCTCCATGTCCGCGACGGCCTGAGGATCCGAACATGCTGTCGTATCGCTCAGAGGACTCGTTCCTGTCGATCTGCTCGAAAGGATCCATCGCGTCGGTCGGCAGGATCGGCTCGATCGCCTCAGTCGGATCCATCGGCGCCGTACTGTCCGTCGGGTCCATCGGATCGTGGGTGTCGTCGATGTCGATGCTGAGCTCTCGGAGCAACTGCTCCATCCTCAGCCGACAGAGCAACTGCTCGGTTCTCAGTTCGCTGAGCAACTGCTCCATCCTCAGCCGTCGAGCCACCTGGGCCATCCTGAACCGCGTCGTCCAACGACACCTCACCAAACCCCCACTTCTGTCGCCGAGGACAGGCCGTGAAGGCGCGCCGCCCGCTCGCCGCGCGAGCAGGCATCCGCGCGCGCTGGAACCCGACCTGGTCGCGGCGACCGAGCATCGACCTCTCGCACATTCCGACATCAAGGAGAACAGATGAACAGCAACAACCCGACCGTCATCCTCGTCCACGGCGCGTTCGTCGACGGATCCGGATGGCAGCCTGTCCACGACATCCTCACGCGCGAGGGTCTCGAGGTCCTGATCACCCAACACTCGACCCGGTCCCTGGCGGAGGACGTGACCGAGGTGCAGCAGGTCATCGAGGCCCAGGACGGGCTCGTGCTGCTCGTGGGTCACTCGTACGGCGGCGTCGTGATCACAGAGGCGGGAACACACTCGCAGGTCGCCGGTCTGGTCTACGTCGCGGCATTCGCGCCCGACGCAGGTGAGTCCGTCGCATCCATGCTCGCCGAGCCTGACCCGGACGCGCCGGCGCCGCCCATCGTTCCCCGCAAGGACGGATCGCTCGTCCTCGAACGTGACCGCTTCCACAACGCGTTCGCTGCCGACCTGCCCGCCAGCCAGGCGCGTTTCATGGCCGACTCCCAGACCGCATGGGGCGGTGCCGCCTTCAGCGGCGGGGTCACCGAACCTGCCTGGCGATCCAAGCCCAGCTGGTACGTCGTCGCCGCCGAGGACCGGATGATCCCTCCGGCCGCTCAGGAGGGTATGGCCGCGCGGGCTGGAGCCTCCGTCGAGACAGTCACAGCCAGCCACTCCGTCTACGTCTCGCAACCCGAAGCTGTCGCCGACCTGATCCGACGTGCCGCCAAGACGGTCGACCTGTAGGGACCGGGCCGCACACATCGCACCAACACCGAAGGGAACACCCGAACAATGAAGATCACTCTCCGCCGCAGCTACGCCCTCGTGGCGATGCTGCTGGCTCTCGTCGTCACGGGCTCGATGCTCGCAACGACGAGCACCGGCGCCTCGGCGACCGGCCATACACTCTCCAAGACAGGCCAGCACGGCTCGAACGTGGGGGCCAAGCCCACGATCGTCATGGTCCACGGTGCCTGGGCCGACGCCTCCGGTTGGCAGGATGAGGTCGGCGAACTCGTGGGCAAGGGCTACCCGGTCATCGCACCGGCGAACCCGCTGCGGGGACTCTCCACCGACGCGGCGTACCTGCGCAGCATCCTCGAGACGATCCCGGGTCCGATAGTCCTCGTCGGTCATTCCTACGGCGGCGCCGTCATCAGCAACGCGGCAACCGGTCTGCCGAACGTCAAAGCCCTCGTCTACATCGCAGCGTTCGTCCCCGACGCCCACGAGCCGGTCGCCCAGCTCGTCCAGCAGTTTCCCGGCACCATGGTCACCGAGGACGCACTGGACCCCCGTCCCTACCCGCTGCCCGGTGGAGACGTCGGTGTCGATCTCTACCTGAAGGCAGGCATCTTCCACGACGCCTTTGCCGGCGACCTCCCCCGCAGCACCACCCGGGTGATGCAGGCCTCCCAGCGTCCGTTCTCACTGGCGGCGTTCACCGAACCGTCCGGGGAGCCCGCGTGGAAGACCATTCCTTCCTGGTATCTCCTGGCAACGGCTGACAAGACCATCCCGCCGGCGGCGCAGGAGTTCATGGCGAAGCGGGCAAGTGCCAAGATCGTGAGGGTGAGGTCGTCGCACGTGGCACACCAGTCACACCCGCGCGAGACCCTCGCCCTCATCGAGAACGCGATTCGTTCGGTCCGCTGAGAGACCTCGCCGAGTCGGCTCTTCCGGCCCCTGCCGGACGAGCCGATAGGCAGAACCACCGGCCGCCTACTCGATGGCCCGTCCGAGCAGCCACATGACCTCTCGCCGAAGCAGGAGGCGCCGCGACGGTGAGCGGTAGGACTCGACGTCGTGGCCCAACGAGTCATACACGGACCGACGTCGACCGTTGTCGCGCAGCCAGGCGGCGGGGTGCCGGACACCGCTCTCCTCGTGCGCGAGGAGGATCGTTGACCCGTCCGCCCGCTCGACGTCGCAGTAGCGCTCGTCGCGCGCCAGGACCACATCGAGTCCGGTCGTGATCGGGTGGTTCTCGACCACGTCGAAGACGCTGTCCCCGAACGGCGGATGGCTGGAAACACCCGGGACCCATCTGGCGCCCAGCAAGTCTGCCCAGTAGGGGCTGTCCGCGAACGTGTTGGCCGACTGGTGCAGGCCGAGGATCGGTCCGCCTGCGTCGGCGTAGCGGTGCAAAAAGGAATGGTGGGCAGCCCAGGCCTCGTCGTCACCGTCGTACGCCGGGTCAGGACGCCCACGGCCGCAGTTCACGATCACCAGCGAGAAGTCCTCCACGTCGGCAAGCGCGGACGGAAAGCTGCTGCGTACCTCGACCTCGCCGACCAGGTCCGCCACGAGCGTCGCCACCTCGTGCGAGGTCGCGGCGTGGTCGTGCCACGGATCGGCGTACCGCCCTCGGCCCGACAGCACCAGCACGCGTTGACTCGACACGCTCATCGACCACCTTCAGTCCAGGAAATGGCGCAGCGCCCCTTCACAACGGGAACGATACCAATTACTGTCGGGTGATATCAATCACACGCGATGATATCGCTTGGTCGATCACTCCCCGAGGAGCACATCATGTCCCCCATCCAGTTCAGCCGGCGCAGCGTCATCCAGATCGGCGCGGCCAGCCTTGCCGCAGCCGCCGTCGCAAGCAATCGGAGCAGCGCGAGCGCGGCACCTCTCAACGAGCCGCAGGTCACCGATCTGGGACCGGCGGTCGTCCAGTTCTCGCTGATGAGCGCGACCCTGGTCGGAGAGACGCTCTACATCGGCTCCCGCAACCTCGACCCGGTCAAGATCATCGGTCTGCACGTACCGACCGGGCGGGTGACCCGCAGCAGCGTGCTCGGCACGGGGCACAGCATCCAGACGATGGCCGCCGACCCGAGCGGCCGCTACCTCTACGCCGGTGTCCTGCAGTCGTCGACCGGTCCGCAGCCCAACCTCTACCGGTGGGACCTGACCACCCCGGAGACGCCGGCCCAGGCGATCGGTCGCATCGGCGACCGCGATGTCCGACACCTCAGCGTCTCCCCCGACGGCCGGCTGTACGCCGTGGGCGGCGGCAGCGGCACGGCTCCCGCCTTGTGGGAGTACGACCCCGCCACCGGCCAAGTCGTCAACCTCGGCGTCCCTGACGCCAAGGCCACCTTGGCCCGCGCGGTGGCCGCGACCGAGACGACGGTCTTCTTCGGCGCCGGGAGCACCCTCGGTGGCGGCGGAAACGTGAGCCGAGCCTGCCTCTACGCCTACGACCGCGCCGCCAAGAGCTTCACCCAGATCACCCCGGCCGAGATGCTGCCCGACCCGAGCATCCGCGACCTCGCGGTGGCCGGCGGCCGGCTGCTGGTCGGGTCCGCGGCCTCGACGGAGGCAGCAAAGGTCGCCTCGATGGACCTCGACGACCTGACCTCGTACGACATCGCGACGTCGATCGGCAAGACGGCCAAGAACTTCTCGACCCTCGGCGAGGGCGTGTACTTCGCCAACGAGGCCGGCATCTGCCGCTACTCCCGCGAAGCCGGCTCCGTCGAGCAGATCACGCTCACCGGCCCGTCGCTCGGCGAGATCTGGGGCGTGGCGCGCTACCAGGGCGGCCTCCTGGTGACCTCGGGCTATGGCTTCGTCGCGAGCATCGATCCGGCCACCGGGGCGTCCACCCAGACCGACCTCACCGAGGCCGGCGCGCCGGCGGGAGCCCAGGTCGTGATGAGCATCGCGGCCGGCGCCGGGTATGTCTATGCGGGCGGCAACGGCGTCATCGCGCGCCACGCATTCCGCGACCGTTCGGTCCTCAACCTCCAGGCACCGGGCGAGGCCAAGGACGCCGTGATCGTGGGTGGCACCCTCTACACGGGCCAGTACAACTCACAGGGGATCTGGGCCCACGACCCCAGCTCGGGTGAGTCGATCAAGCAGGTGGCCACCTTCCCCGGCGAGCAGAACCGGCCACAGGACGTCTGCTGGGACGACGTCAACAAGCTGGTGCTCGTGGCCGCCCAGGCGGACACGGAGGGCGGTGGATCGCTGTGGACGTACGACCCCCGGACCCACGAGACGACGTGCCGCATCAACCCGATCGACGCACAGCAGTACCTCCGCGCCGTCGCGACTCGCGAGGGTGTGGCCTACGTCGGTGGCAGCCTCCAGGGAACCACCGGCCCCGGAACCGTGGTCGCCCTCAACCCGGTGACGGGCGAGGAGCTGTGGCGCCAGGCGCCCCTGCCGGGCGCGAGCGTCTCGGCGCTCGCGACGAGGGGAAAGCATCTCTACGGGCTCACCCGCAAGGGCGGTCTCTTCGTCATCGATGTGACCACGCAGAAGATCGTGCACACCGCCGACATCCGTACGGTGGGCACCGGGTTCATGGCCCTGGTCACCAACCGGGGCGTCGTCTATGCCGCCTCGGAGACCAACGTCTTCTGCTTCGATCCCAAGACCTTCGCCGTGTCGGTCGTGCTCGCGGACACGAAGGGCGGCTGGTACAGCGGCTCCCACATCGTCAAGGACGAGCAGGGCTTCCTCTACACGTTGCGCGAACGAAACCTAGTTCGGATCAACGACATCGCCAGGGGCTGATCGCAATGGCCACGACGATGCCCGCCAGACTCCCCATCTCGACCATCGCGCTGCTCGCAGCGGCGGCTCTGCCGACGATCGCGCCTCAGATGGCCCAGGCCGCACCAGCGCTCGCGCCCGGATCCGGGCACCGGACGTGCACGAGCGCCCAGCTGGACGTCGACTACGAGTCGGGCACGACGGACTCGGGGATCGAGGACCTGACGACCACGCATGCCCCGGCCGCGGATGCGTCGTACGTCGTCCAGGGCGGCGCCCACGGATCAACGCACGCAGTGGCGCACAAGGTGACCTTGGGCGACCCTGGCTACTTCTCGAACGGCGCGTATCGCAGCGAGAGTGCGACCGACCTGCATGAGGCGTCACGCTTCAGGCCGGGCGACACCGATCGCTACGAGTTCAGCACCAAGCTGCCCACCGGCTGGGAGGACTGGAGCGAGGGCGAGTCCGCCAACGGCGAGATCATCTTCCAGGCAAAGCCCGCCAACGCGAACCAGCCGTCATGGCTGATCATGACCAAGCGCAACGAGATCGCGTTCAGGTCACCGGTGCCGAACCTGCAGTACGCCTTGGTCGCGGACTACCGCCCCCACATCGGACAGTGGCTGGACTTCCGGATCGACGTCGGCTGGGCAGCTGACGCCACCGGCTACTACCGCGTGTGGACCAGGCTGCCTGGCCAGTCGACCTACCGCAAGGTTCTCGAGCTGAACGACCTGGTGACCTGGCAGCCGGCGAATCCCGCCGACTTCGGCTACATCAAGTGGGGTCTCTACCGCGCCGCGACGTCACTGGAAGACGGCGACGTGCCGACGCGGGTGATCTACCACGATGACGTACGCGTGCTGGACGGGCCAGGCGCGACGGTCAGCTGATCACCAGATCTGCGTCCGGCTCTCGTGCCCCCACCTCGGCTTCGCTGCCGCACGAGAGCCGGACGCGCAGCTCCCCCCGCAGCATGAGGTAGTGCTGCGGCCGCGCCGGATCGGCAAGTCGCTGGACGAGCAGGGTGACGGCCTCGGCACCCACCGCCGCGCGCGGAGGGGCAACGGCCGACAGGGGCGGGTCCGCGAGACTGGCAAGCTCGTCGTCGTACGCCATGATCGCCAGGTCTTGCGGCACCTTGATGCCGTCGGCACGCAGCCGGCTCACCATCGGGATCGCCAACGAGTCGTTGTGGATGATGACCGCGTCGACGCTGCCCGCCCTGACGTCCGCGGCGAGCTTCTCGCAGGCCTCGTCGAAGGCGCGCTCGTCTCGCTCCTGCAGCACCTCGCCCACGTCCGGCGACGTGGCGCGCAGACCGAGTGCGTCCAGAGCGGCCTCATATCCCTGACGGAGTCTCGGCGCAGTCCTGGTGTCCAGGCTGACGAGACCGATGCGACGACGACCCTGCTCGGCCAGGTGGCGAACCGCCAGGTAGGCCCCGTGCTCATGATCGGTGGCGACGTGCTCGACGGCATCGGTCTCGAGACCGATGCGTCGCTCGGCGAGCACGACTGGCACCGGAATGCCGGCGAGCCAGTCCCGGGTCTCCTGCGACGTGCCCGGATCCGCGATCGTGGTCAGGATGAGTCCGTCGACCCCTGAACGGAGCAGCTGGGCGACCTGAGCGCGTTCCTCGTTGACGGTGTTTCGGGAGACGGCGAGCAGCAGCCGTGCACCCAGCTCGTCTGCCGCGGCCTTCGCGCCTTCCACTACCGCCGGGTAGTAGTACGACGCGTGGGGAACGACCATTCCCAGCGTGAACGTCGCGTCGCCGGTGCGAGCGGTGACCACACCCGAGGCGACCACCGAACTTCCGTCCGAGTTGGCCGGGGCGGCACCGTGGTCCGGGGCGCTCGCCCGCGTCGCTCCTCCGTGGACGCGCCGAATCAGCCCTCGGCGGGCCAGTTCCCGCACGTCCACGCGCAGCGTCACCGCCGCGACGCCGATCTCCTCGGCGAACTCACGGATCGAGATCGATCCGCGCTCGTTCACCGCCGAGACGATCGCTGCCTGTCGCTCGTCCGCACGCATCTGCTCGGTTCCTTCCATGGCAAAGATGATATCACTCAGCGCTGCATTTGGGTGTCATGGGTCACAAGTGACTCTTGACACCCTTCAATAATATCGTACGATGTCATTCAACATCATCTCATCTTTAGGAGCGCCCCCATGAACATCAGGCGCATTTCCGCGGTACTGCTGGCAGCACTCACTCTCCCGTTCGTGGCGGCATGCGGGTCGTCCGGCTCCGACGGCGACCAGGCCACGAGCAGCACCGAGGTCACCTTCTGGTCCTTCCTCAAGGGTTCGGACGCGGTGGCCGAGGCGTTCAACAAGTCTCACCCCGGCATCACGGTCACGTTCGAGACCCAGGCCGGCGGCGCCGAGTACTACACCAAGCTCTCCAACGCGGTCTCCTCCGGCGACGTACCTGACGTCGCGGTGGCCGAGTACATCCGTCTCCCCGAGATCGTCAGCCTCGAGGGTGCCGAAGATCTGAGCGAGCTGTCCGGTGACGTGGTGGCGGACAACTTCCCCGAGGCGACACGCGAGCTCGTCGAGCTGGGCGGTCGCACCTGGGGCGTGCCCCGCGATGCCGCCCCGATGCTCTACTTCTACCGCAAGGACTTCTTCGACCAGCACGGTCTCGAGGTCCCGAAGACCTGGGCGGAGTACGAGGCGCTCGCCGAGAAGGTCAAGGCGATCGACAAGAAGAAGTACGCCGGGATGTACCTGACGGCAGACTCGAACATGTTCTCCGCGCTGTCCTGGCAGGCCGGCGCCTCGTGGTTCGATACCGAGGACGACAGCTGGCAGGTCGGGATCAACGACGAGCCCACCAAGCGGGTCGCCGAGTACTGGCAGCGCCTGGTCCGCAACGACCTGGTGGCTCCGTTCCCGAGCTTCACCGACGAGCTCTACCGCAGCGTCCAGCAGGGCGACCTCGTCGGCTACGTCTGTGCCTCGTGGTGCGCCGGCGGCCTGCAGGCGACCGTTCCGGACCAGAAGGGCAAGTGGGCCGTCGCCGAGCTGCCGAGCTGGGACGGCCAGCCGACCTCGGCCATGTGGGGCGGTTCGTCCTTCATCGTGCCCAAGGGCGCCGAGAACGCAGAGGCTGCAGCGGAGTTCATCGAGTGGATCACCACCGACCCCGAAGGCATCGCCGCGTGGTACGCCGACGGCACGAGCAGCATGTATCCGGCCGACCCGGAGCTGGTTCCCGTCGCCAAGGACGGCTTCGTGACCGACTACTTCGGTGGTCAGGACATCTTCGCCGTCGACAGCGCCTCCTACGACTCCGTCCGGTCAGGTTGGGCCTGGGGCCCGACTATGGCCGCCACCGACCAGGTCTTCGCAGGTGACCTCGGGAAGGTCGTCGATGGATCAGCAGAGCTCGCCGACATCACCGACGACGCCCAGCGGGCCACCGTCGAGGCGATGCGGGGCCGCGGACTCGACGTCACCGAGTGAACCTGCGAGATGACCGGGCGGCAACCAACCATCGAGAAGGGAGCGCGAGATGACCAGCCCAGCGGCACGTAACCAGCGTCGAAGCGCAGCACTGTTCCTGGCACCGTTCCTCCTGCTCTTCGTGGCCACGACGATCGCTCCACTGGCGTACTCCACGTGGCTGAGCCTCTTCAGCGAGCGGTCCTCGGGTCTCGGGTTCGGCGGGACGGAGCGCCTCTTCGTCGGCCTCGGCAACTACACCAAGGCGTTGGGAGACTCGACGTTCCGAGGTGGATTCGTGACGATCGTCGCCTACATCGCCGTCTACGTCCCGATCATGATCGGCGCCGCCCTGGTCATCTCGCTGCTGCTCGACTCCGGCTTGGCCGTGGCCCGGCGCTTCTTCCAGATGGCGCTCTTCCTGCCGCACGCGGTGCCCGGCCTCATCGCAAGCCTGATCTGGCTCTACCTCTACACGCCGAGCCTCAGCCCGGTGGCGGCCTGGCTGGGCGACTCCCATGGTGAGGCGAACATCGCGAGCTCCAGTCCGCTGCTCTCGGTGGTCAACATCGCCGCCTGGCAGTGGATCGGCTACAACGTCGTCATCTTCTACGCCGCACTGCAGGCTGTGCCGCGCGAGGTCCTCGAGGCGGCCCGAGTCGACGGCGCAAGCCGCGTACAGCAGGCATTCAGGATCAAGACCCCACTCATCATGCCGGCGGTCATCATGGCCACCCTGTTCACCATCATCGGCAGCGTCCAGCTCTTCACCGAACCGAAGATCCTGGCCCCCGTCTCGACGACGATCACCAACGCCTGGACTCCCAACCTGTTCGCGCAGGACGCCGCCTTCTCCCAGAACGACTACGGGCTCGCAGCTGCGGCCTCCATTCTCATCGCGGCGGCGGCAGCGAGCATGTCCTTCCTCGTGATGCGGATCGCCTCTCGAAGGAGTGCATCATGACGGCCCCCACTGCCGCGCCCGCTCGCCGGAGCGGCCCCGCCGACGACGTGTCCTCGCCTCTGGCCACGCGCCGGCAACGATCGCCCAGCCGTCAGGGCCGCGGCCGCGACGGCCGGGCCACCCAGCTCCTTCTGTCGGGTGCAGCGGCGAATCTCATCCTGGTGGTCGCGGTGGCCTACACCGTCCTGCCGCTGGTCTGGCTCTTGATGGCCTCGACCAAGGACCTGCGTGACCTCTTCAGCACGAACGGGTTCGCTCCGGGTGCGCGGTTCAGCCTCTGGCAGAACCTCGAGTACCTGTTCACCGCGGACAACGGCATCTACGTCCGGTGGCTCGTCAACAGCCTGCTCTATGCCGGCATCGGGGCGATCCTCGCTGCCCTCCTGAGCGTGATGGCCGGCTACGCGTTCGACAAGTTCGCCTTTCCCGCCAAGGAGAAGTTCTTCGGCTTCGTCCTGCTCGGGGTGATGATCCCGAGCACTGCGATCGCGCTCCCGACCTACCTCCTTGCCTCGAAAGTGGGGTTGGTCAACACCTTCTGGGGCGTGTTCCTACCTGGGCTGGTCTTCCCGTTCGGCGTCTATCTCGCACGAATCTTCAGCACGGCGTACGTCCCCGACGAGGTCATCGAGGCGGCCAGGATGGACGGTGCCGGCGAGGCCCGCATCTTCCGGTCCATCGCCCTGCCCATGATGAGTCCCGGCTTCGTGACGATCGTGTTGTTCCAGTTCACTGCCATCTGGAACAGCTTCTTCATGCCTTTGGTGATGCTCTCCGACGCGAAGCTCTACCCCGTCAACCTCGGGTTGTACGTGTGGAACTCGACGGCCCTCAGCCAAGGCCACCCGGACGACTACCTGCTGGCGATCACCGGTTCCATGGTGGCTGTCCTCCCCCTCGCCGTACTCTTCCTCGCCCTGCAGCGCTTCTGGCGCTCGGGTCTCACCTCGGGAGCCGTGAAATGACCGCACTCTCCAACGCTCAGCAAGCGAGCCAGCTCTCGCGGCGACCGCGTGGCGTACTCGCCATGAGCCAGACCGTCAGAGCGGACGTGTTCTCAACGCCTGAGCTCCTCGATCGTCTCACCCGACTCGTCGACGTCGATCCTGACCTGGTCGTCGACGACTTCTCCTGCGCGGATCTGAGCGACGTGGAGGTGCTGATCACCGGCTGGGGCTGTCCACCCATCGAGGAGAGCGTGCTGTTGCGGGCGCCCGACCTGCGTGCGGTCGTCCACACGGCGGGGACGGTGAAGGAGATCGTCTCTGCCGCGTGCTGGGAGCGCGGGATCACCGTCTCCTCGGCCACGGAGGCCAATGCCATGCCCGTCGCCGAATACACCCTGGCCGCGATCCTGTTCGCCCAGAAGCGCGTGCTCGAGATGGCCCAGACGTACCGGGAGCTGCGAAGCCCGGTCCATTGGACAGCCGAGTTCCCCGACGCCGGCAACTACCAGCGCACGATCGGCATCGTCGGCGCCTCTCGCATCGGTCGGCGCGTCCTGGAGCTTCTGGCGCCGTTCGACTTCGAGGTCCTCGTCTCGGATCCGTACGTCACCGAGCCCGAGGCGCGAGTCATGGGCGCCCGGCTCGTCGACCTCGACGAGCTCCTCGACTTGTCGGACACGGTCTCATTGCACGCGCCGAGTCTGCCGGAGACGCACCACATGATCGACCGTCGGCGCCTGCGACGACTCCGCGACGGCGCCACCTTGATCAACACCGCTCGCGGGTCGCTGATCGACACCGACGCACTGGTGGACGAGCTCTCGAGCGGTCGCATCTTCGCCGTGCTCGACGTGACCGAGCCAGAGGTCCTCCCGCCCTCGTCGCCGCTGTACGACCTGCCCAACGTCCTGCTCACACCGCACATCGCCGGATCGATCGGGCGCGAGCTCGAACGGTTGGCGACGCGTGCCCTCGACGAACTGCAGCGCTACGCGAACGGAGCGCCGTTCGCGTACCCGGTGCTGCCGGACCAGCTGAGCCGGTCCGCCTAACGGCGACCTCACTCCCCGGCGGGATAGGCCGACTGGCCCAGCAGGCCGGCGAGGTGGGCGAGGTTGCGTGCCATGGTCCTGGTCTTGGTCGTGCCCGCGGTCTTCTCCGGCGTCGGCTGGTAACCCGTGAGCATCACGGTCATGCGCCGATCACCGTACGGCCCACCCGCAGGTGCAGGTCCTCGAGCCGGGTGATCTGGTCGCCGGCGCGGCGGATGAGCTCGTCCAGCTGCAGCGGGTCGACACGTGCGTCGTCCTCGGTGGCGGCGCGCAGCAGCTGCCATCCGGCGCGCTTGGCCGTCACCGCGTCACGCAGTGCCTCCAGCTCGAACAGGTCGGAGAGCGGCGAGCGCCGCACAAGCCGTCCGTTCGGCTTGAACCGGCCGGCGAACTCCACCGCCCGCCCCGTCGTGGCGGCGATGCGCGACGGGGTGGCGCCGGTCGCCATGATGATCTGCCGCAGCTGCTCCCGGTCCTCGTTGATCTCGGTCGCCAACTGTCGTACGTGGGCGGCCACGTCGGTGTCGGAGTGCGAGCGGCCGACTCGCTCGAACATCGCGGCCCCGGCGCTGGACCCTGCCCAGTGGTGCTGCAGGTAGGCGTGCAACATGTCGTCGTTCATGGCTGCTCCTTCTCTGGACGTCAGGGTCGCAACGGCGGGAGCTCGCTGCCCGCCTTCGCCGGCATCCCGGACAGGACCGCCTCGAGCGCGTCCATTGCCGAGTGGCGCGGTTGCCAACCGAGGTCCAGCTCCGCGCGGGCGGTCGACATCAGCGGCAGCTGCATGACCGCGTCCAGGAGGCTGCCGGGGACCGGCGCGAGCCGGGCATGCCAGGCACCCTCCAGGCCATGGCGCGCGAGACGCGGCGGGACCTCGACCGTTCGAGCGTCCATCAGCTCGCCGAGCTCGTCGCGGCCGATGACGCCGTCACCGGCCAGGTTGTACGCGCCCGTCACATCGGTGGTCGCTGCCGTGGCCAGGGCCCGGCCGACATCTCCGGCGTGGACGGCCTGGAACCGCAGGCCTGCTGGCACCGGCACCACCGGGATACGCCGCCGATCCAGGAACTCCGGCCGGGCCAGGGCGCCGCCGAAGATGCGTCGTTGCTCGCTGGCCGCCGAGCGCTGGAAGACGAATGCGGGCCGGACCCTGACCAGACGGACCTCGGGGTGGCTGCAGGCGAAGGCGTCCAGAGCCCGTTCGACGTACGCCTTCTCCCGGCAGTACGCGGCGGACGAGGCCCCGTCGGTCTCCCAGGTCTCGTCGACCGGATCGTTGTGACCGACCGGTGAGTAGGCCGCCACCGACGAGGCACACACGAGAGCCGGGACACCTGCCCGAACCACGGCCTCGAGGACCCGGCGCGTACCGACCGCGTTGGTGGCCCAGGTCTCCTCGGGGCGGTGCGTCGGCTGGAACTTCCAGGCGAGGTGCACGACCGCGTCGGCGCCCTCCACCACCGGCTCCAGGTTGGCCGTTGACACATCGGCCACCCGCCATTCGACGGAGGCATGCTCGTTGGTCCGTGGGCCGTCCGGAGCCCGGCGCGCGACGGCGACGACCTTGGCGGCCCCGTCCGCGGTGATTGCCCGGATGGCGGCGCTGCCGAGGTTCCCCGACGCACCGATGACGACCACCTTCATGTTGTCCACCCTCCCTGCGGCCGGTCTGCTGTGTGAGCCTCACCGGTACCCACCGCGAACAGGTTCAGAACTGCCACTCGGCGTCGACTCCTTCGCCACCCACCACCTCCCCCCCCCCCCCTGAGCGAGGCTCCGGAGGCGTACAAGTCCTTCCGGAGAAGGCGACGGGATGGTGAGGGTCGTCTTCAAACCCTGAGCAGCGCCTGGACCGTCAGCCACTCAGGTCCGGGAACACCGCCGCGGCGGTGGAGACGCGGATGACGTCGCGGAGGAATCGGGGGCCGACACGGCGGTCACCTGCGGAGCGGATGCGCTTGATGAGCTTGCTCTGGAAGCGGTCGATCTCCTTCTGCTCCAGCGCCATCCAGTGGTCGCTCGTACGCCGGTGGGGGTCGACGTCGAAGCGCTCGTCGATGGACTCGGCGACGGTGGACAGGGTGGTCGGGAAGACGTCGAGGAGGCGCACCGGTTCGCCGTCGACGAGCGGAAGGCACTTCAGCGGCCGTGGTCGCGAGAAGTCCGGGTGGGTCACGGTCGCGGGGACGACCAGCCCGGTCTGAGCGAGCTCGAGATCGATGAAATCGTCGCTGCACCACTCCAACCGCCTCGGCACCACGACCGTGACGGTGACGTCCCGGAGCCGCTCGGCGGACAGCTCGACACCGTCGACGGTCACGCCGCCCGGACCGCGTCCCGTGCTGATCTCCAGCAATGCGTTGGCGACGGGGAGCACGAAGTTCCTCGCGTAGCCCGCGGCCAGGGCGTTGGCGACCGAGATCTGGGTCAGTGGCGCCTTGAAGAATGTGGTCATCGGGTTGGTCGTCGGGTTCTCCCCCAGCGCCTCGAAGATCGACCTCACCGACAGCAGCCGTTGCTCGACCGTACGTCTGGACGCATCGACGTCGTCGAGGTCCAGGTCCAGGACGTCGAAGATCCGGCTGGCCGGTGACTCCGCGCTCCGGTCCCGGATCACGACGTCTGGAGTGCCGAGACCTTGGGCGACGGTGAGCTCGTAGACGACGGCGGGGTCGGCGTCGGTGACGTCGGCGATCACGACATCGGCGAGCTCGAGCTGCTTGAGATCCTCACCCCTCATTCCGGACGGCTCCGAGACGTACAGAGCGAGGTTCAGCTGTTCCAGCACCGGACGCAGGATCCGCTCGCGGACGATGTCGCGCTGGGCCTCCGTGGTGGTGCTCGGCTGCAGCAGGACACAGCGGCCGCGCGTCGGTCTCACCGCGGCGCCGACGAGGTCCTCCCAGTAGTCGACGATCCGGGCCAGCGGCATCGCAAAGGCCTGGCGGCCGCCCTCGGCCTCGACCTGGATGCCGATCACCGCGCCGGCGAGGTCGCTGTAGACCGCGGCGCCGCTGAACCCGGTGACCGCCAGGGTCGTCGTCTCGTACTGGAAGTAGTAGGCCCACGAGCTGCTGGTGCGCAGGTAGTTCCCGGCGGGCGTCAATACGCCTGTGCCGCCGCTCTGCGCGCTGCGGAGGTTGTCGCCGTAGCCACGCGCGCGCACCAGCCCGTCGGCCTGCGTCACGAGGGTGAACGGCAGTGGCCGCCGGCCGTTCGGCCGATAGAGCCTCAGCACCGCGAAGTCCAGCGCGGCGGGCTTGTCGTGGACCGGCTGGATCACGAACGTCGCGCGCTCGTCGGTCTCGGCATCGGGGAACCTCACCCACACCTCGCCCTGCGACGCGAGGGGTGCGACCACGTGGCCAGCGGTCAGGAGGTGGCCCTCGTCGGTGCCCAGCCAGGCAGTGCCGATCGTACGTCCGTCCTTGCTCGCCCGGACGGCGCAGGTCGCCTGCGCGAGCAGCTCGCCGACACCCATCAGGACCGGTCGAAGTCCCAGGTCAACGTCGCTTTCACCGACCCTTGACCCTGCGACTTGATGACCCATACGCCGGCGCTGCCGGTGAACGAGAACGCGAGCTCCAGCGAGACCGTGCTCGGCCCGTCCGGGGAGGCCGCGAGCGCGCTGCCGAGATCCGCCGAGACGTCCTGGAGCATGCGCTTGAGCGATCCGTAGGCGTCCTCGAGCCGGCTGCTGGTCTCGGTGGTGCCGAACTCGTCGCCGAGCCAGTCGACCCCTGCACCGGGTCCGTCGTCCGACGACTCGATCAGGATGGTCGACGTACCGATCTGAACCGGCGTGTAATCCAACGCGTCCTCCTCGTGATTCGAACCCCGCAACCGTAGGGGAACCGGGAGGGACGCGTGAATGGTTTCGACGAGGCTCCCAGTACGGTTGGCGCGTGATCGACGTACCTGCCGGTGGCACCCTCACGATCGGCGCTCCCAGCCTGGTCCTCCTCGTCGGTCCGTCGGGATCGGGGAAGTCGACCTTCGCCAAGCGAGTCTTCGGGCCGTACGAGGTCATCTCCAGCGACCACTGTCGTGCCCTCATCGCCGACTCCGAAGAGGATCAGTCGGTCACCCCGCAGGCCTTCGAACTCGTCCGCTACATCGCTCAGGCGCGCCTGGAGGCCGGCAGGATCGCGGTCATCGACGCGACCAACGTCCACCAGAGCGCCCGCCGTCGCAACCTCGACCTGGCCGAGAAGGTCGGGGTCGAGACCGTCGCCATCGCCCTCGACGTCTCGCTCGAGGAATGCCTGGCGCGGAACGCCTCACGCCAGGGACGGGTCATCCCCGAGCAGGCCATCCGCGGCCAGCGGGCCGACATGGACAGGACGCTGGCTCACCTCGACGGCGAAGGCTTCGATCTGGTCTACCGCGTCGACGGAACCGCGATGGACTCGGTCAGCCTGGTCCGCCACCAGGGATGACACCGCCGGCTACCCGGCGGCGAGGTAGTCGCGAAGGCTCAGGGGCTCGCGCCCGGTGAGCGTGGCTACGGCGCTGCTGACTCCGTCGAGCTGACCTGCGGCGATCGCAGTGTAGGTGGAGACCCAGGCGTCGTACTGCCAGTCGGGCGCCTCCCAGCGGCGACGCGACGCGTAGGCCTCCTCGATCGTCTCGTCGTGATAGCGCACCTCACTCCCACGATGCTCGGTGAGGATGTCGGCGACCTCGCTCATCGTGAGCGCCTCGGGGCCGGTGAGGTCGTAGGTGAGCCCTCGGTGATGCTGCGGCGCCGTGAGCGTCGCCACCGCGGAGCGCGCCACGTCGGCCCGTGCGACCGCCGCGAAGCGCCCGTTGCCGGCCGGACCCCGGATGACGCCGTCCTCGCCGACCAACGACGGGAGGAAGTCGAGGTAGAAGTTGTCGCGCAGCAGGGTGTAGCCCATCCCGCTCGCCTTGATCCGCTCCTCGGTCGCGAAGTGGTCGCGCGCGAGCGTGAAGACGGCATCCGGCGCGGCACCGAAGAAGGACGTGTAGACGATGTGCTCGACCCCGGCCGAGGCGGCGGCGTCGACGAAGGTGAGGTGCTGTTCCAGGCGGTCGGCCGACTCGGCGGCCGAGACCATGAGCACGGTCTGTACGCCGTCGAGAGCCCGCACCGCGGCCTCTCTGTCACCGTAGGTGACCGCGAACGCGTCGGCTCCGGGGATCTCGGGAGCTCTGGCGGTGTCACGTACGAGAAGTCGGAGTGTGGCGTCTGAGCCGCCGAGCGCACGGGCGACGGCACCGCCGACGAAGCCGGTGGCCCCGGTGACGGCGATGGTGGCTGTCATTCCACGTCATCCCTGAGCGCGGCGAGGGCCTCGTCGGCGTGGATCTCGGCCTTCAGCATCGCCTCGACGACGGTCTTGATCCGTCCGTCGGTGCCGATGGCGAAGGTCGTACGCTGCAGCGGCCCGAGCTTGCCGAGGAGGCTGGGCTTCACGCCGTAGAGCTCGGCGACCGACCCGGCAGGGTCGGAGAGGACCGGATAGTCGAGGTCGTGGTTGGCGGCGAAGCCGGCCTGCTTCTCCACGCTGTCCTTGCTGATCCCGAGCCGGTGGGCGCCGAGCGCCTCGAACTCGCCGGCGAGATCACGGAAGTGGCAGGCCTCCTTGGTGCACACCGCCGTCTCTGCGGCCGGGTAGAAGAAGAGCACCACGGGACCCTTCTCGATCAGTGACGAGAGGGTGACGGACGTACCGTCCTGGGCAGGGAGCGTGAAGTCGGGCGCGACGGCACCGGTCTCGAGCGGCATGGCGCCAACCTACTCGGCACCTCCACGACCTTTGGCCAGATCCGGTGGTGAGGATGAAGCGAATCCCGGACGCCGAGGGCCCACCCACGGCACTATGTCGGGCATGCCCGCCAGCCCAACCCTCCCGCTCGGCGTACGGATCGGCTACGGCTCCGGCTCCGTGGCGACCGGCACGTTCGGCACGATCCCGGGCCTGATGCTGCTCCCCTACCTGACCGACAGCCTCGGCATCGCCGCGCTGGCGGCGGGCTTCATCGTGTTCGCGCCGAAGGCGTGGGATGTCGTGCTGAACCCGATCGCGGGCCGGATCAGCGACCGGACGGTGGATCCGCGAGGCCCGCGGCGGCCGTGGCTGCGCCGGGCCGGGATCGGGCTGGCGGTGACGTTCGCGCTGCTGTTCGCGGCGCCGTCGATGGCGACCGGGCTCGAGGCGCTGTGGGTGCTGGTGCTGTTCCTGGCCTGCGCGACGGCGTACGCGTTCTTCCAAGTGCCCTATGTCGCGATGCCCGCCGAGCTGACCGAGTCCTATGACGAACGCACCCGGCTGATGACCTGGCGGGTCGCGATCCTGGCGCTCACCATCCTGCTCGCCGGCGCGACCGCGCCGATGATCCGGGACGCCGTCGGTGGCCGCGACGGCTACCGGGTGATGGGCGTGGTGATGGCGGTGCTCATCCTGGCCGGGGTCTTCAGTGCGTACGTCGGCACCCGCCGGGCGCCGGTCCACACCGTCCAGCCGGGGCCGGGCAGCCTGCGCGACCAGCTGAGGATCGTCGCGGCGGCGCCCGACTTCCGCCGGCTGCTCATCACGTTCGTGATCCAGGCCGTCGCGTTCGGGGCGATGCTGGCCGGCGTCGACTACCTGGCCGGCGACGTGATCGGCCGCGACGGCGCGGCGACGATCCTGTTCGTCTGCTTCGTCGGCCCCGCGCTGCTGCTCACCCCGGCGTGGGCGGCGCTCGGCGCCAGGATCGGCAAGAAGCACGGGTACGTCGCCGCCTCGGTCGTCCTCGCCGCCGGCGCGCTGCTCGCCGCGACCGCGCAGACCGCACCGGTGGCCCTGGTCTACGCCGCTGTGGTGCTGGTCGGGACCGGGTACGCCGGGTGCCAGGTGTTCCCGATGGCGATGCTTCCCGACGCGGCCGCCGTCGACGCCCGGCGCAGCGGGTCGAGCCGGATCGGCGTCTACACAGGCGTCTGGACCGCCGGCGAGACGCTCGGGCTCGCGCTCGGACCCGGTGTCTACGCCGCGGTGCTCGCGATCGGCGGCTACCGCTCCTCGACCGGGAGCGACGTTGCCCAGCCGGACTCGGCACTGACCGCGATCACGCTCGGTTTCTCGGTGCTGCCGGCCTGCCTGGCTCTCCTCAGCCTGCTCTGGCTGCGGCGCTACTCGCTCACTGCCGACGACGTTGATGGGACCGTGACCGTATGACCGACGCCTTGACCCAGCTCCGCTCGATGCAGGCCGCCGACCTGCCGGTGAACGGCGGCCGCACGCTCGCCTACGTCTACGACTCCGGCCTGCCCGACATAGACCGGATCGGCCGCGAGGCGGTGGCCGCCTACGCCGGCTCGAACGGCCTGGACCCGACCGCGTTCCCGAGCCTGCTCCGGATGGAGAACGAGGTGGTCGGCACGGCCGCCGACCTCCTCGACGCTCCCGAGTCCGTGGTCGGCACGGTCACCTCCGGCGGCACCGAGTCGGTGCTGCTCGCGGTGCAGGCCGCGCGCGACGCCCATCGCGGGATCGAGCGGCCGCGGATGGTGCTCCCCTCGACCGCGCACGCCGCCTTCCACAAGGCAGCGCACTACTTCGGGGTCGAGCCGGTGCTGGTGCCGGTCGGGCCCGACTTCCGGGCGGATCCGGCCGCGATGGCCGCGGCGATGGACGAGCGCACCGTGCTGGTCGTCGCCTCGGCGCCGTCCTACGCGCACGGGGTCGTCGACCCGGTCACCGCGATCGCGGCCGCCGCGGCCGAGCGCGGGATCCGCTGCCACGTCGACGCGTGCATCGGTGGCTGGGTGCTGCCCTACGCGACTCGGCTGGGGCGGGACGTACCGGCCTGGACGTTCGCGGTCGAGGGCGTCACCTCGATCTCGGTCGACCTGCACAAGTACGCCTACGCCCCCAAGGGCACCTCGGTGCTGCTGCACCGCACACCGGAGCTGCGTCGGCCGCAGTTCTTCGCCTCGGCCGCCTGGCCGGGCTACACCATGCTCAACTCCACGATGCAGTCGACGAAGTCGGGCGGACCGCTGGCCGGCGCCTGGGCGGTGATGCGCTCATTGGGCGATGAGGGATACGAGCGGCTCGCCCGCGACGTCTTCGAGGCGGTGGACCGCATCCGCGCCGGCGTCGAGGAGATGCCCGAGCTCGCCGTGGTCAGCACTCCCGACTCGACGCTTCTCGCGCTCACCACCGACGGCAGCTGCGACCCGTTCACGATCTGCGACGAGATGGCGGTGCGAGGCTGGTACGTCCAGCCGCAGATGTCCTTCGCCGGCTCCCCCGCCACCATCCACCTGTCGGTGAGCGCGGCGACGCTCCCCCACGTACCGGAGCTCCTCGCCGCTCTCGACGAGGCGGTCGCGGCCGCCGTGGCGGCAGGCCCGGTCGCCGTCGACCCGGCCGTCGCCACGTTCATCGGCGACCTCGACCCGTTCTCATTGTCGGAGGAGGACTTCGACGGCCTGCTGCTCGCCGCCGGGCTCGTCGGCGCCGCCGGCGCAGAGGGCGACCCTTCGACAAGCTCAGGACACCGCCTCGCGCTGCCGCAGCGGATGGCCGAGGTCAACGCGATGCTCGACCTGGCCTCCGCCGCGATGCGCGAGGCGCTGCTCGTGGCCTTCCTCGACCGGCTGACCCGGCCTACTCGGCGTCGCTGAGCCGGCGGCGCTTCCTCCGGGCCAGCATCAGGATCAGGCTGAGCACGATCGCGGCGACGACGCCGCTCCGGATCTGTACGTCTCGAGACCTGACGGCCACCTGCGTACGCTGCTTGACCTCCTGGGCCTTCTCCTTCCCCCGCGTCTTCACGTCCAGCCGGGAGGCGAGCTCGTCGAGGGTGTCGGCCATCTCGTGCCGGGTGGTGTCCAGCTCGGCCTCGACGGCGGCGATGCTGTCGTCGCCGCCCTCGACCGGCCGGGGCACATGGTGCTGCGTCATGGCGTACTCCTCGGGGTGTGGTCCTCGGCGTGGCGGTGCTTCACGGCGTCCACGTCCCGCCTGAGGTTCTCGGTGGCGCGTTCGGGCTTCATCGGGGTGCCCTCGGAAACCTGCTTCTTCCCGAACAGGGCGATGCCGCCGGCGATGACCAGGAGCACGACTCCGACCAGCACCGCGGCCAGCCAGGCGTCCATGACCAGCGCCAGCGCGATGATCGCCGCGGCGATCAGGGCCGCGACGCCGTAGAGGGCCACCAGGCCCGCGGCGCCGAACGCCCCGGCCCCCTTGCCGGTGTGCTTGGCCTTCTCGGTCAGCTCGAGGCGGGCGAGCTCGAGCTCGCCTCGCATGAGACTGGACATCTCCGTGGATAGTCGGGAGACCAGCTCACCCATCGATGCGTCCGTCTGATGATGAAGCGTCACGACTCCCACCCCCGCGGCATGTCGGTCACTGGGTCCGTGGTGGTGTGGGGACGCGGGGTGCTCAGCGTCGTCTGGGGCGTCGGGGTGGATGCCGAGGACGGCTTGGAGTCGCCAGGCATCTTGTCCTGGATGGTGTGCTTGGCCATGTCCGCCTTCTCCTCGGCCACGATCCGGGCGCGGTGCGCCTTCTCCTGGACCCTCGGGTCGTGCCACAGCTCCTGCGCCTTGGTGACCATCGCGTCGTACCGCTCACGTCCAGCGCGAGCGCCGAGGACGTAGCCGATACCGAAAGCAGCCAGCAATCCTGGTTTCTTGAACATGTGTTCCTCCTCATCGCTGTACAACTGGCCGGTACCCAGGTGGCGAGGAGATAGACGGGCGAACCTAGCGCGGCGGGTCGGCGGTCAGCAGGACGAGCGCGAGATCGGCCAGCTGGGTCTCCAGCGCCTCGCGGCTCGAGCGCGGCTGATGCAGCGCCCAGTCGTAGACGATGGCGGTCACCGCACCCACGAGAGCCAGTGCGGCGAAGCGCCAGTCACGATCGAGGATCTCGCCCCGGCCCACGGAGGCGGTGCACTCGGTGCCCACGATGTCGACCAGGGTCTCGCGGTAGTCGAGCCGGAGCTTCTCGATGCGTGGGCTCGCGCCCATGATCTCCACGAACGCGATCCGGGCGACGCGGGGGTCCTTGAGCATCGGGTCGAGATAGGCCAGCACCGCTGCCGGCACCCGCTCGAAGATCGGCTCACCCGCGGTCGCTCCCAACGATGCCGCCACTCGGGCGTAGGAGTCGGCGGTGATCCGGTCGTAGAGGTCGACGAAGAGATCCTCCTTGCCGGGATAGATCTCGTAGAAGTGCCGCGTCGACACCTTCGAGGCGGCACAGACACCCGGGATCGTGGTCGCCGCGTAGCCCTGCGTGCCGATGATCTCCTTGGCGGTCTCCAGAAGCCGCTGGCGCCGCTGGGCGTCACGCTCCTCGCGGGTCAGCCCGCCGTACGAACGGCCCTCCTGCACCATCAGCCGGGCGACCCGACCGAGCAGACGAAGGGAGCGGCATCGGCCGGGTCGAGCGCGTTCTTCACCAGGTGCCAGACGTTGGTGTCGTAGGCCTCGCCGATGTGGCCGACCGGGTCGTACGGGCAGACGTCCTGCACGTAGGTGTTGGTGACGCCCGGCTCGCGCACGAACGCGGTCTCGGTGGGCGTGACCAGCTCGTCGTACCTCGACTGGATGATCGTGTACGTCACGCCGGGCTGCGCGATCGGGCCGCTCGTCAGGGTGCGTACGGCGCTGCCGTCGGTGACCAGCTGGGTGCAGGCGACGCAGCCGAAGGTCGTCAGGACCCGTCCGACCAGCTCCTCGGCGCCCAGTGCCATGCCGAGCCGGTAGAGACCGGCGAACGTGGTGCCGTGGGTCGGCGGCGCGATGGCGACGACCTTGTCGATCCGATCGGAGATGCCCTGCGTCTTGGTGACGTAGAGGGTCTGGAACCCTCCCTCGGAGTGGCCGACCAGATCGGCCTTCGCGGCGCCGGTCTGCGCCAGCACCTCCTGGACGAAGGCCCTGATCTGAGCAGCCGACCTGGCGATGTCCCCGACGCCTCCGACGAACGGGCCGTACGCACCGGCGCCGTAGGTGAGGCTGTAGGTGCAGTAGCCCTGCGCTGCCACGTCGGCCTGGAGGAAGTTGAGGTCCTCGTCCTTGTTGGCTCCCAGCCCGTGGAGGAAGACGACCGGGTTGGGGTGGTCGGCCGATGGCCGGCACGCGGCGTCGTTGACGCCTCCCGCCGCCTGCGCCGGTGGGGCGATCAGCAAGGTCGATGCCGCGAGCAGCACCACGACGGCACGGATGACAGCAGAACGCTTGACCATGACAGACCACTTCTCTCCAGGCGAACCGGACAACGCCGACCCTAGGACGACCCAGCGAATTTGACAATGCTCATTTTCAGATGGGTCGGCGATCAGGTGTCACAGATGGCCACCCTGCCCGGTCAACTGGGTGTGCACACCTCGATATCGCGACGCCGGGCTTGGTCGTCGACCATCACGCTGAAGCTCGTCATGGCCATCAGCGGCCTGCTGTTCATCGCGTTCGTGCTCGGTCACGTCTACGGCAACCTGAAGGCGTTCAGCGGCCACGATGCCTACAACGAGTACGCCGAGCACCTGCGCACACTGGGCGAGCCGATCTTCCCCCGCTCCGGGCTGCTCTGGATCATGCGCGTCGGGCTGATCGGCGCGCTGGTGGCGCATGTCTCCAGCGCGATCGTCCTCGCCCGCCGCGCCCGCCGTGCAGCGGGCCGCTACGCCGCCCGGCCGCCGCGGCGCGCCTCGTCGCTCGCCTCCCGCACGATGCTCACCGGTGGCCTGGTGATCTTCCTCTTCCTCGGATGGCACCTGGTCAACTTCACGATCGGCAAGGTCAACGTACGCGGAGGCCCGACGAACGACCCGTTCAACCTGGTGGTCGACACGTTCAGCGTCTGGTGGTCCACCGCCCTCTACCTCGCCGCGATGCTCGTCCTCGGGATGCACCTGTGGCACGGCACCTGGAGTTCCCTGCAGACCCTCGGCTGGACGCTGACCGCCAAGCGGCGTCAGGCAGCGAAGGCGGCCGCCATGGCCGTCGCCGTCCTCGTCGCCGGCGGCTTCTCGCTCTCCCCCATCGCCATCCAGCTCGGCCTCATCGGGACGTGAACGTGGCTCGGTCCGAGGTCTCTCGACCTGCGAGCCGATCGGTCCACTCCCGCATCACCGCGGGGTCTGTCGGGCGGGTGAGCAGGCTGACCACGACGTACGCCACGGCGCTGACCGCGAGGCCCGCGTAGACCGGCTCGTTGGCGAGGACGTCGCCGACGATCGCCATCGTCGCCAGGGTCGCGGCGGTGCCGGCGGCCATCGCCGCCACCGCGGCCGCGCCCGTCGCTCGGCGCCAGAGGAAGCCGCCCAGGATCGGGATGAGGAGGCCACCGACGAGGATGTCGTAGGCGATCGTCAGCGCCGAGACGACGTCACTGAGGAGGGAGGCGATGACAACGACGACGATGCCGATCGCGACGACGTAGATCCGGTTGGCCAGCACGTCGTGCTCAGGGTTCTCCGCCTCGTCCTGGACGCGCGCGGGGGTGCGTCCGATCAGCCGGGCGAGGAGCGGCTGTACGTCGGTGCGGGCCACCGTCGCGGTCGCGATCAGGGCACCCGAGGCGGTCGACATCATCGCGGCCACCGCCGCGGCGAGCACCAGGCCGGTGACGCCGACCGGGAGGATCGACTCGGCGATCGTGGCGTAGACGTCGTTGCGGTCCTCGACCGTGACGAACGTGGAGGCCGCGGTGCCGATCAGTGCGCCGGCAACCCCGTAGAGCAGACAGTAGACACCGGCCGCGGTTCCGCCCCAGCGCGCGACCTGCGGCGAGCGGGCGGTGAAGACCCGCTGCCAGATGTCCTGCCCGATCAGCATCCCGAAGGTGTAGACGACGATGTAGGTGATCACGGTGCCGGTGCCGATCGCGCCGAGCTCGAACGCGGAGTCCGCCGCCCGAGCCTTGATCCCGTCGAGGCCGCCGGCGTGGTTCCAGGTGAAGGGCAGCAGCAGGACGAAGATGCCGACGGTCTGCAGGACGAACTGCACCATGTCCGTCAGGGTGATCGACCACATCCCGCCGATGGTGGAGTAGATCACCACGATGACGCCGCCGATCAGCACGGAGACGACTCGGTCGGTCCCGAACAGGACGTTGAACACGGTCGCGTACGCCATCGTGGAGGTGACCGCCAGCATCAGCGTGTAGGCCACCATGACCACGCCCGATGCCGCGGTCGCGCCGACCCCGTAGCGCAGTGCCAGCATCTGGGCCACGGTGAAGATCCGTAGCCGCTGGATCTTCCCGGCGAAGAACAGGCTGAGCGCCAGGACGCCGAGGGCGATCGCGGCCACCAGCCACGCCCCGGAGAGACCGTACTCATAGCCGAGCGCGACCCCGCCGACGGTCGAGGCTCCGCCGAGGACGAGCGCGGACAGGGTGCCGGTGTAGAGCACCGGTCCGAGCCGGCGGCCGGCGACGAGGAAGTCGGAGCTGTCCTTGGTCCGGGACTTGCCCCACCAGCCGAAGGCGACCATGGCGGCGAGGTAGATGACGATGATGGCGAGATCCATGAGAGGTCCGATCAGCTGGGGGCGAACATGCGGAGGACGGTCGGAAGAACCACGACAGCGGGGCCGCTGGTGGCGAAGGTGGCGGCGACGATCTCGCCGACGGTCTCGGGGGTCGCGGCGTGGACGGGGATGCCGAACGCCTCGGCCAGCAGGACGAAGTCGGGACGGGCGAGCTCGGTGGCGGTGGCGGCACCGAAGGCTCCGGTCATGTACTCGCGCAGGATCCCGTAGCCGCCGTCGTCGATGATCAGCCAGGTGACGTCGGCGTCGTGCTGGCGGGCGGTGGCGAGCTCGGCGATGGAGTACATCGCGCCGCCGTCGCCGGTGACCGCGAACGTACGCCGTCCGGTCCCGACGGCTGCGCCTATCGCCGCGGGAAAGGCCGGACCAAGGCCGCCCGACGCCTGCGCGGTGTGGAAGCCGCCGGTGCGTGGGTCCCAGGCCGACCAGGCCCAGTACGCCGCGATGGTCATGTCCCAGAAGGTGTCGATGTCGTCGGGCACGGCCGCACGCAGGTCGGCGAGCAGCCGCTGCTCGGCAGCGAGGTCCTGGGCGTCGAGCCGGGCCTGGACCCGGGTACGCAACTCTTGGGCGACCCGGGCACCGGACCGCCTCGGGCCCGGCTGGGAGCCAGCACCGGGAAGCGCCGCCGCCAGGTCGGTGAGAGCCGCGGCGGCGTCGGCATGGACGCCGAGCACGTCGTGGTTGGAGCCGAGCACGCGAGCTTCGGCGTCCACTTGGATCACCCGGCCACGCGGGACGAAGGTGCCGTAGTTGCTGGTCACCTCGCCGAAGGAGGTGCCGATCGCGAGCAGGACATCCGCGTCGTCGAGCAGGTCGGTGGTGAACCGGTCCTCGATCCACGCGCCCGCGCTCAGCGGGTGCGTGAGCGGGATCGAGCCGTTGCCGCCGGAGGTCGAGACCACCGGCGCATCGAGAAGCTCGGCGATGGCGACCAGCGCCTGCGGGGCTCCGGCGGAGCGGCGTACGCCTCCCCCGGCGAGGATCACCGGGCGCTGGGCCGCTGCCAGCAGCCGAGCGGCCTCCGCGGCGACCTCCGGCCGAGGCCGGCGCGGCGCGGGCACCGCTGCGGTCAGACCGGTGACAGGCGGCACCGTGACGTCCTCGAGGAGGACGTCCTGCGGGATCTCGACCCACACCGGCCCTGCCGGCGTCTCCTGGGCGGTGGCCCACGCATCGGCGAGCACGCCGGGGATGGCGGCAGCGTCCCGGACGACGGCGGTGGTCTTGGTGACGTTGCGGGCGCTGGTCTGCTGGTCGTCGAGCTGGTGCAGGTAGCCCTTCCGGGCACCGCCGAGCCCGTCGCGCGGGATCTGGCTGGTGATCATCAGGATCGGGACGCACGCGGCGTACGCCTCCTGGAGCGCGCCCAGCGCGGTGAGCGCCCCGGGTCCGGTGGAGCAGAACACCACGCCGACCTGGCCGGTCGTACGGGCGTATCCGTCGGCGGCGAAGACCGAGTTGTTCTCGACCCGGGAGGAGACGAAGGACAGGTCGCTGCGGCGGATGGCATCGAAGAGACCCAGCGCGTGCTGGCCCGGGATGCCGAACACGTGCGTCGCACCGAGAGCGGTCAGGCTCTCGACGGTGACATCGCCGCCGTTGCGCCCCATCACACTCCACCCAGATGGCGCATCGCGAGCAGCGAGACCAGGTCGTAGGCCACGTGAGAGGCCGCGACTCCGGTCAGCTCGGCATGGTCGTACGCCGGCGCGACCTCGACCACGTCGGCGCCGATCAGGTTCAGGCCGACGAAGCCGCGCAGGATCTCCAGCAGCTCACGAGAGGTGAGCCCGCCGGCCTCGGGGGTGCCGGTGCCGGGGGCATGCGCCGGGTCGAGGACGTCGATGTCGACCGAGACGTAGACCGGACGGTTGCCGACCCGCTGCTTGATCTTCTCGACGACCTCGTCGACGCCCTGGCGGAAGACGTCGGAGGAGGTGACGATCCCGAAGCCGAAGCGGCGGTCGTCCTCGAGGTCCTTCTTGCCGTAGAGGGGGCCGCGGGTGCCGACGTGGCACAGCGCCTCGGTGTCGAGGATGCCCTCCTCCACCGCCCGCCGGAACGGTGTGCCGTGGGTGTACTCGGCACCGAAGTAGGTGTCCCAGGTGTCCAGGTGGGCGTCGAAGTGCACCAGCGCGACAGGACCGTGACGCTCGGCTGCGGCCCTCAGCAGCGGCAGGGCGATGGTGTGGTCGCCGCCGATCGTCACCAGCCGGGTGCCGCCGGCGGTGAGCTCGAGCGCCGAGGCCTGCACGGTGTCGAGCGCCTCCTCGATGTGGAACGGGTTGGCCGCGATGTCGCCCGCGTCGACCACCTGCGCCGAGGCGAACGGCGAGACGTCCAGCGCCGGGTTGTAGGGACGCAGCAGTCGCGAAGACTCCCGTACGTGCGCCGGGCCGAAGCGGGCACCCGGACGGTAGGAGACGCCGGTGTCGAACGGCACTCCGACGACCGCGATGTCGGCGTGCTCCACCTGGTCGAGGCGGGGCAGCCGCGCGAACGTCGCGAAGCCGGCGTAGCGGGGGTTCTTGGAGGCGTCGACGGGCCCGATGGGCATGGGTGGTTCTCCTTGCATGGTGCGGTGTGGCGGGGTGGATCAGCCGACGACGGTGGCAGCGGGCACGGGCCCGTCGACCGAGGTGACCGGGGTGTTCGCAGCCGGTGCGGTCGGCACCAGCCGGGCTCCTTCGGGACCGTAGGCGTCGCGCGGTTCAGGGAAGGCGAAGAGCAGGCCGAGGTAGAGCAGCGCGCCGAGCCCCATGCCGAGCGGGATGGAGATGTCGACCCCGCCGGGGATCAGCGGTGCGGCCGGACCGACGAACTGGCCGGGCAGGTTCACGAAGGTGAGCGCGACGGCGGCTGCGATCAGCCAGGCGGCCAGGCCGCGCCAGTTCCAGCCGTGGGCGAACCAGTAGCGGCCCCCGCGTTGGCGGCGGTTGAAGACCTGCAGGGAGTCGGAGTCGTACCAGCCGCGCCGGACGTACCAGCCGATCATCATCACCATCATCCAGGGCACTGTGCAGCTGACGATGAGGACGGCGAAGGCAGAGATGCTGGAGACCACGTCGAAGACGAACCGGCCGATGAAGATCACCCCGATCGCGAAGACGCCGATCAGCACCGTCGACTGGACGCGGCTGAAGCGCGGGAAGACGCTGGAGAAGTCCAGCCCGGTGCCGTAGAGCGCGGTGGTGCCGGTCGACATGCCACCGATCAGGGCGATCAGGGCGACCGGGACGAAGTACCAGCCCGGCGCGATCGCGAGCAGGCCGGAGGCGTACGCGCCAGATGCGAAGATCTCGGGCTCGCGGGTGGCGATGATCGTCATGGTGACCAGCCCGAAGCAGAACGGTACGAGGGTGGCGATCTGCGCCAGGAACGCGGCGGCCATCGAGGAGCGTCCGGAGATCTCGCGCGGGATGTAGCGGGCCCAGTCGCCCAGGAAGGCGCCGAAGCTGACCGGGTTGGACATCACGATCAGCGCCGAGCCGACGAAGGCCGCCCAGAAGCCGGGCTCGCCGAACGCCTCCGAACCGGAGCCGAACGCACCGGCGTAGCCGGGGTCGAAGTCGCCGGCGAAGGCGACGATGCCGATCAGGAAGAGCAGGGTCGCGGCGATCACGGCGATCTTGTTGACCAGCAGCATGAACCGGAAGCCGTAGATGCACACGACCAGGACGAGCACGGCGAAGAGGCCGTACGCCAGCGCCAGGGTCAGGTCGTTCTCCGGCAGCCCGACCGCGCGGTTGGCGCCGCCGACGAGCACGTCGCCCGAGCTCCACACCGAGATCGAGAAGAACGCGAGAGCGGTGAGCAGGGAGAGGAACGAGCCGACGATGCGGCCGTGCACGCCGAGGTGGGCCGAGGAGCTGACCGAGTTGCTGGTGCCGTTGCGCGGGCCGAACAGGGCCATCGGGGCGAGGACGACCGCGCCGAGCAGCAGCCCGAGCAGCGTGGCCATCAGGCCGTGCGCGAAGGAGAGCCCGAAGAGGATCGGGAAGCTGCCGAGCACCACGGTGGCGATCGTGTTGGCGCCGCCGAAGGTGAGTCGGAACAGGTCGAGCGGGCGGGCGCTGCGCTCGGGGTCGGGGATCGGCTCGACGCCGTGCTGCTCGACCTCGGTGACCTTGGGCGGCGGCTGGTGCGGCGTGCTGGTGATCGGGTCCATGGGCACCGGGTCTCCTGGGATGCGGGTCGAGGGGGCCGAGATCTGCGTCACTGTAAGAGCACCGGGAACGCCCCCGCAATCGTTTCGTTCTTAACCTGGCTGTAATAGCTGTCGATATGCCGGTCAGATCCAGCGGATCCGTCATAATGGCATCCGATCCACGTCCCAGAGGATCGATCTGACCTTGGAGACGCTCTCAAAAAATGTCGAACGAAATCACGCCCGGCGTCCTCGACAGCACCGATGAGGCGATCCTCGTCCTGCTCGAGGAGGACGGTCGCCTCACCCACCGCGAGATCGCCGCCCAGGTCGGCCTCTCCCGATCAGCCGCGGCCACCCGGGTCCAGCGGCTGCTGACCGAGGGGCACATCGACGTACGCGGCGTCGTCCACCCGGCGGTTCTCGGGCATGACGTGCTCGCCCACGTCTCGGTCACCGTGGACGGCTCCGCGACCCAGGTCGCCCAGGCCGCCGCGGCGCGCGAGGACACCACCCTGGTCTCGATGACCAGCGGTCAGCATGCCCTGGTCCTGGAGCTGCGGGCGACGGACATCGGCCGCATCGACGACGCCCTCGCCGAGGTGCGCGCGATCGACGGCATCGTCACCACCGAGACCCTGCTCTACACCGAGGTCATCCGCGACGTGGCCGCCCCGGTCGGGCCCGCACCCGCCGCCGGCTCGCTCGACGAGACCGACTACGCCCTGCTGCGCGCGCTGCAGACCAACGGCCGCGCCTCCTACGTCGACCTGGCCGCGAGCGTCGGCCTCTCCCCCGCCGGCACCCGCCGACGCGTGGTCCGGCTGCTCGACGGCAACGTCGTCCGGGTCGGCGCGGTCGTGCGTCACTCCGGTCAGGAGCGGCGTACGGCGACCGGGATCGGCCTCCGTCTCGACGGCGCCGCCCACCGCCCGATCGCCGAGCAGCTCGCCCGGCTCCCCTCGGTCACCTTCGTGGCCCGCACCCTGGGTCGCTACGACGCGCTGCTCACGGTCCACACCGCCACCTCCGGCGACCTCGTCGGGGTCCTCGACCACATCCGCGAGCTCGACGGCGTCCGCGAGGTCCAGACCTGGAGCCATCTCCGCTTCGTCAAGGAGACGTACGCCTCCCTGCACCTGGGCGGTGCCTGATACGGAGGCTCAGCCTCTGGGTGGGTGGATGCGCCGGACGGAAACCGCGTCCAGCGTCGCCGCGAGCGCGGCGGTGACATCGTCCGGATTCTCGCGGGCGACGCCGAGGAAGATCGCGTCGACGATCACGAGCTGGGCCATCCGGCTGGACATCGCGCCGTAGCGGAACCGGGTCTCACGGGAGACGGTGGCGAGCGTGGCGTCGGCGAGCTCGGCCAAAGGGGAGTCGGGGAAGTTGGTGACGGCGACGGTGAAGGCGCCCCGGCCGGCGGCGGCGTGCAGCGCGGAGATCGCCTCCTCGGTCTCCCCGGAGTGGGAGAACGCGATGGCCACGGCATCGGCCGGGAGCACCGCGGCGCTGGTGAGGGCGAGGTGGGCGTCGGCCCAGGCGTTGACCTGGTAGCCGATACGACGCAGTTTCTGCTGGAGGTCCTGCGCGGCCAGGCCGCTGGATGCCGATCCGTAGGCGTCCACGACCGAGGCGGTCGTGATCGCCGCCACGACCCGGTCGAGCTCGTCGATGTCGAGTCTCTCGGCGGTCTCTTCGATGGCTCGCGCCTCCTGATAGGCGAGCTTGCGTACGACGTCCCGACTCGTGTCAGCCGGGTCGATGTCCCCTTCGGAGACGCCGAACTCGATCCGGCGGCCGGCCTCGTTCGCACCGGCCCGGGCCAGCGCCAGCCGGAACGCCGAATATCCGTTGAACCCCAGGCTGCGACACAGCCTGGTGACGGTGGCTGTCGAGGATTCGTGCCGACTGGCGAGCTCGGTGATGGTCAGCGCGGCGATCGCGCCCGGATCCGCCAGGGCCGCCTCTGCAAGGCGGCGCTCGCTCGGCCGCAGCCCGGGCAGGGCCTGCCGCAGGCGCACCAGGATGTCTTCGCTCATCGTCTCCTCGTTCGGCTCGACCACAAAAAGTTGTCAATAATTGACCTATGACGGGTCACAGCGGAAACATTTTGTCATAGGGTCGTGAGATCCGCGGGCGCACGCCACTGAAGGTGAGAGCCCGACCTCGTGGCCCCACCCTAGGAGGATCCGTGAGCACGCAGCGACGACACGGACAACGCACCCACGCAACGGTCGCCACCGCCCTCGCGGCCAGCCTGCTCGCAGCCGGCCTCGCGGGCTGCGGCAGCGGCGGCGAAGAGACCGCTGACGCCAACGGCACCCTCGTCTTCGGGATCTCTGCCGACCCAGCGCAGATGGTCCCCTGGACCGCGACGTCGACCCAGTCGATCCAGGTCCTGTCGCAGATCTACAGCCCCCTGCTCAACACCGACGCCGACGGTGTCCCGGAGGCCGGGCTCGCGGAGCTGCCGGAGATCTCGGAGGACGGGAAGACCTACACGTTCACCATCCAGGACGGCGTCACCTTCGGCGACGGGTCCGCCCTCGACTCCGCCGATGTGAAGTACACCTACGAGAAGATCATCGATCCCGCCTCGAGCGCGAGCTCGGCGTCGTACTTCGCTTCTGTGGCCGGCATCGAGGCGCCTGACCCGCAGACCGTCGTGGTGACCCTGAAGCAGCCCGACGCCTCCTTCGTCTCCGGACTCACCGGGGTGAACACCGCGATCGTTCCGTCCGACGTGGACCCGAAGAGCCTGGAGTCCAAGCCGGTCGGTTCGGGGCCCTACCAGTTCAAGAGCCGCACCCCGAACGAGTCGATCACGCTCTCGCGCAACGCCGACTACTTCGCGGGCGAACCCGGCGCGGCGACGGTCGAGTTCCGCGTCATCCCCGACGAGCAGTCGATGGTTTCCTCGCTGAAGACCGGCTCGGTGGACGTGGCGATCTTCGACAACCCGGTGACCGCCAAGACGGCGACCTCGGCCGAGACCACGAGCATGACGGTCGACTCGCTGTCGTACCACGTGCTGCAGCTGCGGGCGACCTCACCGACGCTGTCGGACCCCAACGCCCGGCTCGCGATCCAGTGCGCCATCTCCCGCCAGGACGTGATCGACTCAGCGGCTCTGGGATCGGGTAAGCCGAGCGGACCGATCACCTCGCCGGAGTACCGCTCCGACCCGGAGGCGCAACCGTGCCCCGAGCAGGACCTCGACAAGGCGAAGGACTACCTGGCCAAGGCGGGCAAGCCGAACGGGTTCACGCTGAACCTGATGACCTCCCAGGGTCTCTACTCCACCGCGGTGGACGAGGCGCAGAACCTCCAGGCACAGCTCGGCAAGGTCGGGATCAAGGTCGAGGTCGAGGCGCTGGACTCCAACGCCTACGTCGAGCGTTGGCTGGCGGCCGACTTCGATGCCGCGATCGCGATGAACGGCGGCAGCTCGGACCCGAACACGATGTACGGCCGCTACTTCACCAAGGCGGGCAGCTTCAACAAGGTCGCCGGCTACAGCACGCCGGAGCTCGACAAGCTCTTCGCCGAGGGCATCGCCACGACCGACACCGCTGCCCGCAAGCCGATCTACGCGGAGATCTCCCAGCAGCTGGTCGACCAGGCGGCCTGGGTGTGGCTGTTCACCCCGGAGATGTACGTCGTGACCAACAAGCGCGTCAAGGACCTGGAGGCGCGCACTGACGCCTCGATCGCGACGCTGTGGAAGGCGTCGGTCTCCTGAGCGCCGTATCGAGCCTGACTCACCGGGCCGGCGCTCTCGGGCGCCACCCGGTGGCACGGCGCGCCGGGGAGGCGGCGGTGACGCTCATCGGGGTCTCGATACTCACCTTCGTGCTGCTGCGGGTGGTCCCCGGGGACCAGATCACCGCGGCGTACGGCACGGCTGCAGGTGACCTCTCCCCGGAGCAGCTGCAGGCGCTGGAGGCCTACTACGGTCTCAACGAGCCGCTCCTGTCCCAGTACCTGGGCTGGCTCGGCGGTGTCCTCACCGGCAACCTCGGCGTCTCGGCGACCTCACACCTGAGCGTGCTGTCGATGACCGCCCAGTCGCTGCCGAACACCATCGAGCTGGCCGTGCTCGCCATCGGGATCGGCCTCGTCCTCGGCGTACCGGGCGGGATGCTGGCAGCGAGCCGCCCCGGACGTGCGCGCGACCAGATCAGCCAGCTGACCAGCCTGATCGCACTGTCGGTGCCGTCGTTCCTGCTCGCCGCCGCGGTGTCGAGCTGGCTGGTGAACACGATCGGCTGGTATCCCAACGGCGAGGGCTACCGCACACTCAGCGAGGACCCGGTCCTCAACCTGCAGCAGATGCTGCTACCTGCGCTCGTCCTCGGGATCAGCATCGCCCCGCCGATCCTTCAGACAACTCGCGCCGCGATCCTCACCGTCCGTTCGGAGGACTTCATCCGGACCGCCCGTGCCAAAGGCGTGCCGGCCCGACGGCTGCAGGTGCGACACATCCTCCGCAACGCGTTGATCCCGGTGGTGACGATGAGCGGCCTGCAGTTCGGCTTCCTCCTCGGCGGGGCCCTGGTGGTCGAGCAGATCTTCGCGATCCCCGGCATCGGGCGCCAGGTGCTGCTCGGCCTCGAGCAGAAGGAGTACGCCGTGGTCCAGTCGACGGTGCTGGTGATCGCGGTGATGTTCGTCCTGGTCAACCTCTTCACCGACGTCATCTACCGGCTGGTCGACCCGAGAGTGCGAGTTCAATGAGCGCGGCAGCAGACATGCACGAGGTGCCGGAGCTCTCCACGACGCGGGCCTCCGGCCGGTGGCGCCAGGCGTTTCGTACGCCGGGCGGGATCGTCGGCCTGATCCTGATGGCGATCGTGACGACGCTTGCGCTCCTCGCTGCGGCCGGGGTCGGACCGGACCCGGCCGCCCAGAACGTACCCGACGCCCTTCAGGCTCCCAGCGGGAGCCATTGGTTCGGCACCGACCAGTTCGGCCGGGACATCTTCGCGCGGGTCTGCTCCGGCCTGGCCAACTCGCTGCGCGTCGCCATCGTCTCGGTGACCGTGGCGGCGCTCGGCGGGGTGCTGCTCGGGATCCTGGCCGGCTACTACCAAGGAATCCTCGACCGGGCGGTCGGCGTGATCACCAACGTGCTGTTCGCCTTCCCCTCGCTCCTGCTCGCTCTCGCCCTGGCCGCCACCCTGCGACGCAGCTGGCTGACGGTGGCGATCGCGATCGCCGTGGTCTATCTCCCGATCTTCGCGCGAGTCGCCCGCGGCCCTGTCCTGACGCTGCGCCACGCCGAGTACGTGCTCGCCGCTACGGCCGTCGGCCGCACTCGGCTCTCCACCCTCTTCGTGCACGTGCTCCCGAACATCCTCGGCATCCTGGTCGTCCAGGTCACCCTGTCGCTGTCGTGGGCGATCCTGACCGAGGCGGCGCTCAGCTTCCTCGGTTTCGGCACGCCTCCCCCGGCAGCTTCGCTCGGCGGCATGATCTATGAGGCGCAGACGCTGACCAGCGTCGCTCCGTGGATGCTCTACGCCCCCGGTGCCGCGTTGATCCTCGCCGTGGTGGGCCTGAACCTGCTCGGCGACGGACTCCGGGCCGCGCTCGACCCACGAGGAGGCAGCAAGTGAATCCAGAGGACGAGTCGATGCTCGACGCGCTCACCACCGAGGCATCGAGCCCGCCGCGCGGACCGGAGATCGACCAGCTCTCCGTCACCGACCTAATCACGTTGATGAACGAGCGCGACGCGACGGTCGCCACCGCCGTACGCACCGCGCTGCCCTCGATCGCGGCGGCAGTCACCGCGGCGACCGCTCGGATGCGGGACGGCGGGCGGCTGATCTACGTGGGCGCGGGAACCTCGGGCCGGCTCGGGGTGCTCGACGCCTCGGAGGTGCCGCCCACCTTCGGGCTCGACGACGTCGTCGTCGGCGTCATCGCCGGCGGCCCGGCGGCGCTGCTCAGTGCGGCGGAAGGGATCGAGGACGATGACCAGGCCGGTGCTGCCGACCTGGCCGCGCTCGGGGTCGGGCCGCTCGACACGGTCGTGGGGATCGCCTCCAGCGGACGTACGCCCTATGTCCTCGGCGCCCTCGCGCACGCTGCCGACAACGGTGCGCTCACCATCGGGATCGCCTGCAATCTCGGCACACCAGTGGCGCGCGTCGCCACCCATGGCATCGAGGTGCCGGTCGGCCCCGAGGTCGTCTCCGGGTCGACCCGGCTCGGCGCCGGCACGGCCACGAAGATGGTGCTCAACATGATCTCCACCGCCACCATGGTGCAGCTCGGGAAGACGTACGGGTCGCTGATGATCGACATGAGGGCCAACAACGCCAAGCTTCGGCATCGGGCGGTCCGGATGGTCACCGAGGCCACCGGGGCCGACGACGCGACCGCGGTTCGGGCGCTCGACGAGTCGGGCTGGCATGCCAAGCTGGCGATCGCGACGATCCTCACCGGCCTCTCCCCCGCCGAGGCGTCACAGGCGCTGGAGCTGGCCGGTGGCCGGCTGCGGACCGTCATCGAGGAGCGTGGCTGATGCGCGTGCTCGGCATGATCTCCGGGACCTCCCACGACGGGATCGACGTCGCGATCGTCGACTTCGACATCGACGCGGACGTGCTGCGCGCACGGATCGTCCACCACAGCTCGGTGCCCTACCCGCCCGATCTGAGGAAGCGGCTCATCGAGGCCCTGCCTCCTGCGCCGGTCGGTTTCGACGTCGTGTGCGAGCTCGACACGCGGATCGGACAGGCGTTCGCCGCTGCCGCGAGGCAGGCGGTCGAGGAGGCCGGCTCGGTCGACGTCGTCTGCACCCATGGCCAGACCGCCTTCCACTGGGTCGAGGGCGGCCGAGCGCTCGGCACGCTTCAGATCGGGCAGCCCGCCTGGATCGCCGAGGCAACCGGCGCGACGGTCGTCTCGGACGTACGCTCCGCCGACATCGCCGCCGGCGGGCAGGGTGCACCGCTGGTGCCCCTGCTGGACGTCCGGATGCTGGCGCCGCTGGCCGAGGACGGGACCGTCGCAGCCGCGCTCAACCTCGGCGGTATCGCCAACATCACCGTGTGCCGACCAGCCACGGATCCTGTCGCGTGGGACATCGGGCCCGCCAACGCGCTCATCGACGCCGTGGTGACCGACGCGCCCGGAGCGGCCAGCTTCGACCGCGACGGCGAGCTCGCCGCCGCCGGCACCGTGGTCCCGGTGCTGCTCGACGACCTGCTCGACTCGCCCTTCTTCGGGCAGCCGGCTCCGAAGAGCACCGGCAAGGAGCTGTTCAACCTCGACTACGTCCGGGCCGGCCTCACGCGGACCGGCCTGAAGCCGTCGCTTCCCGACCTGGTCGCGACCCTCACCGAGCTCACCGCGGTCTCCGTGTCCCAGGCGGTCACCCGGGCCGGCGTCGAGGTGCTGGTCGCTTCGGGTGGCGGCGTACGGAACCCGGTTCTGATGCGACGGCTCGGCGAGCTCCTCCCCGGCGTGCGGGTCATCACCAGCGACGCCCTCGGCGTGCCGTCGGACACCAAGGAGGCGATCGCCTTCGCCCTCATCGGATGGGCGAGCGTCCACGGGCTCCCCGGCAACGTGCCCAGCTGCACCGGAGCGATCGGCCTCCGCGTCCTCGGCCAGATCATCCCCGCGAGCGCACCCCCTCCTCGGATCGATGCCTGGCCCGAGACGCTGGTGTTCGAACGATGAGCGGCAGCCAACCCCTCCAGGCGTACGCCGACCGCCTGCTGACCATCGGCGGCGACGGCAGCCACCCGGCCGGCGGAATTCTCGGGCTGCGTACGCCGAACGGGTCGGGGGTCGTGGCCGCCGGCTGGGCACGTCTGCCCTCGACCGACGATGCCGGGGTGCCGATGCGGCCCGACCACATGCTCGACCTCGCCTCGGTCACCAAGCTCGTCGCATCCACAGCGATCACGATGCGGCTGGTCGCCTCCGATGACCTGCGACTCGGCGACCCGGTGAGCCGCCACCTGCCCGCCTTCCGCGGTGCGGGGAAGGACGCCGTCACCATCGAACAGCTGCTGACCCACACCGCCGGCCTTCGACCGTGGTGGCCCCTCTACGCCGAGGCCGACGGCAACCGAAGCGAGGCGATCCAGCTCGTCGAGCGGCTCCCGCTGGCCTACGAGCCCGGCGCCGGTTGGACCTACTCCGACCTCGGCATGATCCTGCTCGGCGCGGTGATCGAGCAGGCCACGACGCTCCGGTTGGACGAGGCGTACGGCCAACTGGTGGCCACACCTCTGGGACTCTCCGCACGCTACGGCCCGGTCGCCCCGGATCGCGCCGCCACCAGCGCGGACAGCGATGCCTATGAGTACGCCATGCTCGCCACCGACGAGCCGCACCCGGTCGGCATCCGTCCGGCTCGTTTCTCCGGATGGCGCGACCATCACCTCCGGGGAGAGGTCAACGACGGCAACACCGCCCACGCCCTCGACGGCGTCGCCGGGCACGCCGGACTGTTCGCCACCGTCGATGACCTGCTGACGTACGGGACTGCTCTGTGCGAGGGGACCTTCGTGCCACGCGAGGTGGTCGACCGCTTCGCGACGCCCCACCCGAAGCATCCTGAGCAGGCGCTGGGCGGCTTCCTCGGCCAGGTCGGCGACGTCCGCTACCTCCAGCATCCCGGCTTCACCGGCACGTACCTCGCCATCGCACCCGACACTGGTGTCGTCGTCGCCGGCGGCGCGACCCGGCTGCACGGTCCGCTCGGCCGGCTCGACCACAACCCCACCCGGCTCCCCGACGTCGTGCCCGGCACCGAGATCATCTCGGTGCTGCTCGACGCGGCCGGCCTCCAGGAGGACCGATGACCCCCGTCCTGTCCGTACGCGGCCTATCGGTCACCTTCGACACCAGCCAAGGACCGGTTCAGGCGCTCGACGACATCTCCCTCGACCTCGCGGCCGGAGAGACCGTCGCCGTCGTCGGCGAGTCCGGCTCCGGCAAGTCCACGCTCGCCTCCTGCCTCAACCGGCTTCTCGCCGACAACGGCCGGATCACTGCCGGCACCATCACCCTCGGCGACCATGACATCACCCGAGCACCCGAGTCGGCCATGACGGAGATCCGTGGCCGACGCATCGGCCTGGTGCCGCAGGACCCGATGACCAACCTCAACCCCGTGATGACCGTCGGCGCACAGATCACCGAGGCGCTGGAGGTCCACGGTCTGGCGTCCGGGCGCAAGGCCCGCGAACGCGCCATCGACCTGCTCGGCCAGGCCGGGATCGACCGCCCCGCCGCCCGCTACCGGCAGTACCCACTCGAGTTCTCCGGCGGGATGCGGCAACGTGTGCTCATCGCGATGGCGCTCGCCTGCCGCCCCGAGGTGCTCCTCGCCGACGAGCCGACCTCTGCGCTCGATGTCACGGTGCAGCGCCGCGTCCTCGACCAGATGACCACGCTCACCACCGAGCTCGGCACCGGCGTGCTCCTCATCACCCACGATCTCGCCCTGGCCGCCGAGCGCGCCGACCGGGTCATCGTCATGCATCGCGGCCGGATCGTCGACAGCGGTGACGCGGCCGCGATCATCGCTTCTCCCCAGCACGAGTACACCCAGCGGTTGCTGGCCGCCGCGCCCGCGATGTCCGAGGTCAAGGTCGCGCCACCGACCACCGCCGAGGAGACCGAGACCCTCCTGGAGGTGTCCGGTGCCGTACGCCGCTACCGGATCCGCGGGCAACGCGAGCCGCTCCGCGCCGTCGACGGCATCGACCTGACCATTTCCAAGGGACGTACGGTCGCCATCGTCGGCGAGTCCGGATCCGGCAAGTCCACCGCCGCCCGGCTCGCGCTTCGCCTCGAACGGGCGGACGCCGGCACCATCCGCTACCGCGGCACCGACCTGGCCGGCCTGCGTGGCAAGGACCTCCTCGCCTATCGGCGCGCCATCCAGCCGGTCTTCCAGAACCCGTACGCCTCCCTCGACCCGCGCTACACGATCGCTCAGGTCATCTCCGAACCGCTGCGCGTCCACGGCGTCGGCGACGCCACCACTCGCCGCAAGACTGTGGAGGCGCTGCTCGACAGGGTTGCCCTGCCCGCCGCGTACGCCGACCGCCGACCGCACGAGCTCTCCGGCGGCCAACGCCAACGCGTCGCGATCGCCCGTGCCCTCGCGCTCGACCCCGAGCTCGTCGTCATGGACGAGGCCGTCAGCGCCCTCGACGTGCTCGTCCAGGAGCAGATCCTCGACCTGATGGTCGGCCTGCAGCGGGACCAGGGCCTCTCCTACCTCTTCATCAGCCACGACCTCGCCGTCGTCCAGCTCGTCGCCCACCACGTCTACGTCATGCGGGCCGGCAAGATCGTCGAGAGCGGCGACCCAGCCACCGTCTTCCACTCCCCGCAGGATCCCTACACCCAGCAGCTCGTCGCCGCCGTACCGCGGCCCCGCCAGCAGGCGTCCTAGCGCTGGCCGCGGGCGGCCGGCTCTAGTCCGCCTCGGAGATCTGACGCAGGGTGGCGACGATCTTGCACTCCGGCCAGTACGTCGCGTGCAGCTGCGCGAACTCTCGCTGCCCGGCGATCGCCTCCTCGAGGGTGTCGTAGCGCGTCAGCGCCCAGCCGCCGACGACCTCCTTGGCCTCGGCGTACGGACCGTCGACCCGGGTGACCTCGCCCTTCGCCACCACGAAGTTCACCGCGTCCTCGCTGCCGTAGAGACCTCCGCCATCGAGGAAGTGTCCAGCCGCCGCCTGCTCGCCGATGTAGTCGTCCATCGCCTTGAACAGGGCCTCCGGCGCCGAGCCGATTCCCTCTTCCATCCTCACGAAGCCCATGAAACGGGGCATGATGTGCTCCTCAGTTCGGGGCCAACCGCTTTTCGGTGGCCGACACATGTGCGTCGAACCTCATCGTTCTCCTTCGACATCGACTTCGAAAGAACTTTTCCGAGCGGCCGCCAGGACACCGATGGACAGCGCTTTCCGGAAGGTATCGCGTCAGTCCCGATCGGCATTGGACGGCCCTCGGCGGCTGACGCGAGCATGACTCCCATGACTCGGAATGAGACGTACGTCACATCTCCCGCACCTTCGACACGGTGGCCTGCTCGCACCGTCGGCGCGGTGATCGCCCTCCTCTGCGCCCTGACCCTCACCGCTCCGTCTGCCGTCGCAGGGCAGGCACCCCCGCCTCCACCGGGCGACCCGACAGACACGTCCAAGGCCTGGGCTCAGGCTGACGAGATCCGTGCCCGGATCAAGCCGCCGACGTTCTCCGAGCGCGAGGTCAGTGTCGTCGACTTCGGTGCCGACCCGTCCGGTCAGACCAAGAGCACCGACGCCTTCAAGGAAGCCATCGCAGCCGTGAACGAGGCGGGCGGTGGACGAGTCGAGGTCCCTGCGGGCGTCTTCCTCACCGGGGCGATCCACCTGAAGAGCAACGTCAACCTCCACCTCGCCGACGACGCGACCATCCGCTTCAGCCGCGACAAGGCGGACTTCCTGCCCGTGGTGAAGACGCGCTACGAGGGCGTCGAGCTCTACAACTACTCCCCCTTCATCTACGCCCACCGGGTGGAGAACGTCGCCGTGACCGGAAACGGGACCCTCGACGGCAACGCCGACGCCGACAACTGGTGGGACTGGAAGGCCGACAGCCCGCGCCCCGAGACTCCGGACCGCAACGAGCTCTTCCGGATGGGTGAGGAGGGCGTGCCCGTCGAGGAGCGGGTCTTCGGCGCCGGTCACTACATCCGGCCGAACTTCGTCGAGTTCTATGAGAGCCGGAACATCCTGGTCCAGGGCGTCACGCTCAACAACTCGCCGATGTGGCTGCTGCACCCCACGCTGTCCGAGAACGTGACCATCGACGGCGTACACCTGGAGAGCCTCGGCCCCAACAACGACGGCGTGAACCCCGAGTCGAGCCGCGACGTACTCATCAAGAACACCTTCTTCAACACCGGCGACGACAACATCGCGATCAAGTCCGGCCGCAACGCCGAAGGCCGCCGCATCGGCGTACCTGCCGAGAACATCCTCATCGAGGGCAACTACATGCAGGCGGGCCACGGCGCGATCGTCGCCGGAAGCGAGATGTCGGGAGGCGTACGCCACGTCTTCGCGCAGGACAACGTCATGGACAGCCCTGATCTCGACCGTGTCGTCCGGATCAAGACCAACTCCGTACGCGGCGGGGTGGTCGAGGACATCTACGTGCGCGACAACGCGGTGCCGCAGCAGGGCGGCCAGGCGGTGTGGGTCGACTTCCGGTACGAGGAGGGCGACGCGGGTGGCTTCACCCCGACGGTCCGCGACATCTACATCGAGGACCTGCACAGCGTCGGCGGCACCCACGCGATCTTCCTCCGTGGCTACGCGCGCTCGCCGATCACCAACATCAACATCCTCAACTCGTCCTTCTCCGGAGTGGCGACCCCGATGCTCACCGAGCACGTCCAGGGTCTGAGGCTGGTCAACACCACCATCAACGCCATCCCGGCCGACACCGTCGCCTGTCAGGGCACCGTGTGGCTGGGAATCCCCGAAGAGCTGGCCAACTCCGGCGTCGATGACCGGGCGGTCGATGGTCGGTGGTGTCTGTCGGAGCAGTTCGCCGAGGAGCACACGTGGACCTCGCCCGGAGCGTTCCGCGCCTACGTCGCCGAGCGAACCTCGACCCTGTTGAAGGCCGGCGTGATCACCGAGACGGAGAAGGAGGCGCTGCAGGAGGCCGCGGCCGCAACCGACATCGGGCGACGCTGACGTCCATCCGAGGCCGCCTCCTGACGTCAGGCTTTGGCGGTCTCGGACTCGGGCGCCGGCTCCGGTGCACCGCCGACCTTGCCCCTGGCTTTCCGCACCGCGATCACGACGATCACCGCGGCAACGGCGAAGAGCAGGCCGTAGGCGGCGACCGACTCGGCGTCGAAGTTGCGCAGCAGCGTACGTCCGTTGGTGACCAGGATGATGCTGCCGACCAGGCCGCCGAGGACCGGCAGCGAGAGGTGCTTGACGAGGTAGGCGGCGAACGGAGCTGCGATCACGCCACCGATGAGAAGGCCGGCGATGACGCGCCAGTCGAGCGCCTCTCCGGCCAGTCCGATGAGGAATCCAACGCTTGCCGAGAGGGTCGTGACGAACTCGGCGGTGGAGACCGAGCCGATCACCTTGCGCGGGTGCAGGGTGCCGCTGGAGATCAGGGTCGGCGTGGTCACCGGACCCCAGCCGCCACCCCCGGTGGCGTCGATGAAGCCGCCGAAGAGACCCAGCGGCGCGAGCAAGCCCAGCCCGGGGCGACGACCCGGGATGAAGACCGGCGGCTTGCCGAAGACGAAGCGGGCGATGATGTAGACGCCCAGGACGAGCAGGAGACCGGCCACCCAGGGCGTGGCGCTCTCGGTGGAGATGCTGGAGAGGACGGTCGCGCCGGCGAAGGCGCCGATGCCGCCCGGGATCGCGATCTTGCCCACGACCTTCCAGTCGACGTTGCCGAGCCTCCAGTGGGACACGCCCGAGACGAACGTCGTGCCGACCTCGGCCAGGTGCACCGATGCCGAGGCGACCGCAGGTGCGACCCCGGTCGCGACCAGCAGAGTGCTCGAAGTGACGCCGTACGCCATGCCCAGCGACCCGTCGACCGCCTGGGCCGCGAGACCGACGAGCGCGAAAATGATGAGCCGCTCCATGCGGACCTCCTCTGTGCGATCGAAAATGTCGAAGTAGTAATGTAACGCTATTTACTACACATAGTTGGATCGGGGTGCTGAGGCGTTTCGATGGGCGGACGGCTCTGCTCGCTCGTCAAACCGCCTTGCCCCGCTGGCCGAGCCGCCTTGCCCCGCTGGTCGAGCCGCCCTTGCCCCGCTGGTCGAGCCGCCGGAGCCGCTAGGCGGAGGCGTGTCGAGACCAACACAGTCGCTTCTTCGGGAAAGCTCGCTTAGCGACTGTTCTTCGTTTCAGGGTTCGCTGACTGCGTAACTGTCATCTGACCAGCACAAATAGGTCGCGCCCGGGTACTCGATCGCATATAATAAGGCGCATGTACGAGACCATCGACCACCTCCTCGCTGGGCCGCCTTCGGGGGCGTCCGAGGCTGAGTTGGTCGACTGGATTGCTGGTCTCGAAGCGGTCAAGTGCACCGCCGAGGCGGTCCAGGCAGAAGCGGCGGTACGTCTCGACGAAGCCGTCCGCGCACGTCAATCAGAGGCCGGGGTGCCTGCCTGGAGGCTTGGCGAGGGCGTCGCTTCGCAGATCGCGCTGGCGCGGCGGGTCTCACCCGAGAAGGGCGCCAAACTGCTCGGGCTGGCGAAGATCCTGATCACCGAGATGCCGCACACCTTCGCGCTGATGAGGGCCGGGCTGTTCTCGCAATGGCAGGCCACCATCCTCGCCCGCGAAACCGCGTGCCTCTCGGTGGACGATCGCCGGGTCATCGACTACGAACTCTGCGCCACAGGCCCGGGCGGTGAACCGGCTCGAGCGGTGTCGATGGGGCTACGCCAACTCGAGAACGCCGCCAAGAAACTCGCCATCACCCTGGACCAAGCCTCCGTCGTCGCCCGGGCGGCGAACGCGACGCGAGACCGCCGGGTCAGCCTGCGGCCGGCGCCGGACACGATGACCTGGCTCGGTGCCCTGCTGCCGGTCAAGGACGGCGTCGCCGTCTTTGCCGCGCTGGACCAAGCGGCCAAGGCCGCTGCGGCCGACGGTGACGAGCGGACCCGGGGTCAGGTCATGGCCGACACCCTCGTCGACCGGATCACCGGCCGTAGCACCACCGATGCGAAGCCCCGGATCGAGGTCAAGATCGTGATGACCGCCGACTCCCTCACCAACACCGGCGATCAGCCGGCCATGGTCGAGGGCTACGGACCCGTCCCCGCCGCCTGGGCCCGCGAAGCCCTCGCCGATGCCGAGGTCTTCGTCCGGCGGCTGTTCACCGACCCGACCGGTCAGTTGGTCGCGATGGAATCCCGCTCACGCAAGGCACCCGAGGGACTGGCCGAGTTCACCGCGACTCGTGACGGCGGGATCTGCCGCACCAACGGCTGCGATGCTCCGATCCGCAACATCGACCACGTCGAATGCCACGCAGACGGCGGCGAAACGAGAGCCGAGAACCTCCAAGGCCTGTGTGAAAGATGCAATCAGGCCAAGGAAGCCCTCGGCTGGCAGGCCAGACCGGGACCCGACGGCACCATCATCACCACCACACCCACCGGGCACACCTACACCAGCCCGCCACCCGACACCTGGGCACAACCCCCACCAACCTGGTCCCGAGCCGAGTTCGGCCTGCGCGACGTACTCCTCGAACATCGCCTGGCGGCCTGAGGTCCGGGCTCTCGAGAACTTTCTTCGGATCGGTGCTTGACCTTGACGCTACGTCAGGGCTGCACGCTTCTTTCACGGCCCCAAACAGGAGCCACCAACCGATCCAAAGGAGCACGACCATGAACAACCTGCTGAGCCGCCTCGTGGGTGACAAGAAGGACTGGAAGCGGATGGAAGCCCGTGCCGCCGAGCTGCCCGCGGACTATCGCACCGTCTACGGAGAGATGAAGAGCTACATGTGGCGCTTCACCGCCGGCGACGGCATGGACATCGTCGAGGTCCTCCGCGAGATCCTCGATCTGTTCGAGACCGAGGCCGCCAACGGAACCTCGGTCATCGAGGTTACCGGGACCGACCTGGCCGCCTTCTGCGACGCACGGCTGCCCGAGCAGCACGACACCTACCGCGCCAAGCTCCGCGCCAACCTCAACGAGGTCGCCCAGAAGCTCGCATGAGCCCGCGATGGTCCCCCACGTCCCCTGTCGCGAGCCGAGAAGGCCGCTCGCGACAGGGGATACGTTCTTCGCGGGTCGAAATGTCGGGATAAGACTGTGGTTCACCTCTTCCGCATGGTCCACTGTGACGCACATCTCACCGGGTCGACCGTGGCGTCGGCCCCGCATGCTGGAGGAACACAGTGAACGACTCGGCCCTACTCTCGGTCGGCCTCCCCATCGCCTTGGCCATCATCATGTTCGGTCTGGGCCTGAGCCTGACCCCGGGAGACTTCCGTCGGGTCGTACGCACTCCGCGAGCCGTCGTCGTCGCGCTCACGCTCCAGATCGTGGTGCTGCCGATGATCGCGTTCGGACTCGTCGTGGTCGCGGACTTGGATCCGCTGATCGCTGTCGGGGTGATGCTGCTGGCCGCCTCGCCGGGCGGGACGACGGCGAACCTGTTCAGCCACCTGTTCCGTGGCGACGTCGCGCTCAACGTGACGCTGACGGCGGTCAACTCGGTGCTCGCGGCGGTCTCGATCCCGTTGATCACCAACGCGGCGATCAACTACTTCGACGCCGGCGACACCCTGGGGCTGCAGTTCGGCAAGGTCATCCAGGTCATCGCGATCGTGCTGGTTCCGGTCGGCATCGGGATGCTGGTGCGGAGCCGGTCAGCGACGTTCGCCGCGCGGGCGGATCGTCCGGTGCGGATCTTCTCGATCGTCGTACTGGTCATGGTCTCGGTCGGCGCGATCCTCGGTGAGCGGGAGAACATCGCCGACTACCTCCGCGAGGTCGGCGTGGTCGTGACGCTGTTCTGCTGCGCGAGCCTCTGCCTCGGCTACCTCGGCGCTCGGGTGTTCAAGCTCGGCCAGGCGCAGGCGATCGCCACCTCGATGGAGGTCGGGATCCACAACACCACCGTGGCCCTCACCATCGCGCTCAGCGTGCTCGACAACACCACCGTCGCGATCCCGGCCGCGGTCTACAGCATCGTGATGTACGTCCTCGCCACCGCCTTCGGCTTCCTCATCACCCGTTCGCGAATAGCACGACCCGCCGCGCCGCACGACGTCACCACCTGACCCCCGGATCGCATCCTCGACATCGCCTCGGCGCGGGAACGAGTACCAGGCTCCGACCGCGCCGAGGGCGAGGAGGAACAGGCAGACCAGCGTGAAGGCCGCGTTGACCGCCTCGACACCATCGGCCGGGACCTTGGCGGCGAGCACCGCCTCACCGAGCCCGGGCGGCAGGATCGCGGTGAGAAGCGTGAGGGCGACGGCAAGGCTGAGTACGTTGCCGGTGTTCTGCAGCATCAGCCGAGTCGCGTTGACGACGCCCAGCGCGTCCTCGGGTGCGCGTTCCAGGAGGACGGTGGCATTGGTGCCGATGAACAGACCGGTCGCCAGGCCGACGATCGCGAGCGTCCCCATCACCATCCAGGTCAGCTCGAGATGGATGGCGAGCGCCACCAGGGCGACGCCACACGTACCCACCACCGATCCTCCGGACATGATCTGATGCGGCGTCCAGCGGCGCGAGAGCCAACCGAGTGTCAGTGAGGCACTGATCATCCCGACCGGCATCGGCAGCAGCATCATCCCCGCCGTCCCCGGGGCGACGCCGACGACGCTCTGGAAGTAGAGGCTGGCCAGCACGATCAGCGGGAACCTTCCGGCCCCCGTGAAGAAGCCCGCGAGAAAGAGCTTCCCGACACGGCGCATGACGGTGATGTCGAGCACCGGCGCGGTCGCTCGCCGTTCGACGAATAGCAGGACCGGGACCAGGAGGACCGATCCGAGGACGCATCCGATGACCAGGGGGTGCAGCCACCCGAGGTCGGTCAGCGACGTGATCCCGAGGGTCAGCATGACCACGCCGACCATGATCACCAGGTTGCCGGGGAGGTCGAGACCGCCGGCGCGCTTGACCACCACAGGGCGCGGCAGAAGCACATGTCCCGCCACCAGCGCGATCAGGCAGACCGGCACGTTGAACCAGAACACCCACTGCCAGCCGACGTGGTCGACGATCAGCCCGCCGACCGTCGGCCCGACCAGATTGGCGGTGGGGAACGAGGCGGCGTACAGGCCCATCGCGCCTCCGAGGGCGGAGCGCGGGAAAGCCTGATGGATGAGGGTGGCGCCGTTGCCGATGAGCACCGCGCCGCCGATCGCGGCGACCACCCGGAGCCCGATGAGCACCTCGACGTTCGGAGCGAAGCCGGCCAGCAAGCTCGCCAGCGAGAAGAGGACCAGTCCGCCCAGGTACAGGCTCCGCTGCCCCCAGACGTCGCTGAGGCGGCCGAAGAGGAGCAGGCAGGCGGTGTTGGCGACCATGTAGGAGAGCAGGAGCCAGCTCCCCTCCGCCGAGCTCACCTCGAACTCCCGGCTCAGCGTCGGCAGCGCGACATTGAGAGAGCTCGCGTTGAGCGCCATCACCGCGCTGACCAGGCAGACCACGATCAGGGTGGAACGCGCGGCTCCCGTCACTTCGGTGGGTTCGGACTCGCTCATTCCACCTCCCGCGCCGTCCGAGACGGCGCCACCTGCGTCGTACGTCACGGCACGACGCTGCGCCGAACGGGTGTCACGAGAAGAAAGTCCGATATCCGGATTGTGACCCTTGACACACTCGTTTGGCGACCCAATGATGAATCTCATCCTAGAGCGTGATTCTAGATTGAGCCACCAACATCGGCGACCGACAGCCGGTCGCGGACACGAACGGGAGGGTCCGATATGAGAGCACCAACTGGGTCCGCGAATGAGCCGCTTCTGCGCATCGAGGACCTCCACGTGGAGTTTCGGACCGGGGGCGGGACGGTCGAGGCGCTCAACGCCGTCGACCTCTGGATCGATGCGGGCGAGACCGTCGCCGTCGTCGGTGAGTCCGGCTCCGGCAAGAGCGTCACGGCGCTCGCTGTGCTCGGCCTTCTGGGAAACGGCCGGGTCAGCGGCGGTCGGATCACCTGGGACGGCAGGGACATCACCGGAGCCGACAACCACGACATGCGCGCCGTGCGGGGCAAGGACATCTCGGTGATCTTCCAGGACCCGATGACCTCTCTCGACCCCCTCTTCACGATCGGGCACCAGCTCGTCGAGGCCTACCGGATCCACCACGACGTCTCGAAGCGGAAGGCACGCGAGCGCGCGGTCGAGCTGCTGGACCTCGTCGGCATCCCCGAGCCCGAGACCAAGTTCAAGGCGTACCCCCACCAGCTCTCGGGCGGCCAGCGGCAGCGGGTCATGATCGCCGGCGCGCTCGCGTGCGACCCGCGCCTGCTCATCGCCGACGAGCCGACCACCGCCCTCGACGTCACCGTCGAGGCCCAGGTCCTGGCGCTGATCCGCGACCTCCAGGACCGGACCGGGGTCGGGCTGATGCTGATCACCCACGACATGGGGGTGGTGGCCGAGATGGCCGACCGGGTGGTCGTCTTCTACGCCGGACAGGTCGTCGAGACCGGCACCGCCGACGAGATCCTCGACCGGCCGCAGCACCCCTACACCCAGGCGCTGCTCGATGCGATCCCGCGACGCGACACCCCGCGCGATGAGGAGATGCCGGCGATCCCGGGCGCCGTGCCTGCGCTCAACGAGATGCCCAGCGGCTGCCGCTTCGTCACCCGCTGCTCCGAGGCCGGCCCCGAGTGCGACGCGCCCCAGCCGTTGCGCGACGTCGCCGGGCGACAGGTCCGCTGCTGGCGTCCGGACGAGGAGCGCGGTGCCCTCGCGCCGATGGCGGAGGTGGCCCGATGATCGTCCCCGGCGCCGCTCCCCTCGTCGAGGCACACGATCTCGTCAAGCACTTCGGCGACGGCAAGGGACTGTTCACCCCGAACCGCCCACCCGTACGCGCCGTCGACGGCGTCTCCCTGACCATCAGGCGCGGCGAGACCCTCGGTCTGGTCGGAGAGTCGGGCTCCGGCAAGTCGACACTCGGGCGTCTGATCCTCCGGCTGATCGAGCCGACCAGCGGTTCGGTCACCTTCGACGGTCAAGACATCGCCACACTGCCGAAGAACAGGCTGACGCAGCTCCGCAAGCGGATGCAGCTCGTCTTCCAGGACCCGTTCAGCTCCTTCAATCCACGGATGACCATCGCCCAGGTGCTGACCGAGCCGATGGTGGTCCACGGCATGGGCGACAGGGCCGGCCGGATGAAACGCGCCAAGGAGCTGCTCGACCTGGTCGGCCTCCCCTCGTTCGCGCTGGAGCGCTACCCCCACCAGTTCTCCGGCGGCCAGGCGCAGCGCATCGGGATCGCCCGAGCGCTCGCCACCGACCCCGACCTCATCGTCTGCGACGAGGCGGTCAGCGCACTCGACGTCTCCGTCCAGGCGCAGGTGCTCAACCTGCTCAAGGAGGTCCAGCGCGAGCTCGGGCTCTCCTATCTCTTCATCGCGCACGACCTCAACGTGGTGCGCTACATCTCCGACCGCGTCTGCGTGATGTACCTCGGCAAGCTCGCCGAGGTGGCCCACGCCGACGACATCAGCGAGCGGCCGAGACATCCCTACTCACAGGCCCTGATGGCGTCGATCCCCTCCCCCGACGCCCATCACCAGCTGCGTACGCCCCTCGCCGGCGAGATCCCCAGCCCACGACGGCCCCCGTCGGGCTGCCGGTTCCACCCACGCTGCAACCAGAGCGTCGACGGCTGCGACCGCGACGAGCCGGAGCTGCTGACCATCGGCAGCTCGAGCGACGCCCGCAGCGTCGCCTGCCACCTCTTCGACCCCACTTCAGCGAGGTGATCGCATGCTTCTCTACGCCGGACGACGCCTGACCTACGGCCTGCTCGTGCTCGCCCTGGTCGCCACTCTGGTTTTCCTCATCATCCGACTGATCCCCGGCGACGCCGTCCGGCTCCAGCTTGCCGACGCCCCCGGTGTCACTCAGGCCCAGATCGACCAGCGCACCGCCGAGCTCGGCCTGGACGAGCCGATCCTGACCCAGTTCGGCCACTTCGTGGGCGGGCTGGTCCAGGGCGACCTGGGCGACTCGTTCGACGACGAGCGGCCCGTCACGACCAAGATCCTCGAGCGCCTTCCCGCCACCCTCGAGCTCGGTCTGCTGGCCATCCTCTTCGGGATCCTGCTCGGCGTGCCGTTCGGCATGCTCTCGGCGATCCGCCATCACAGCGTCGTCGACAACGTCATGCGCTTCCTGGCGGTCATCGGCATGTCGCTGCCGAACTTCTGGCTGGCGCTCCTCCTGATCACCTTCCTGGCCCTGTGGTTCGGCTGGTCCCCACCACTGGTGTACGCCTCCCCCACCGAGGATCTCGCCCAGAACCTCATCCACATGGCACTCCCGGCGATCGCCCTGGGCGCCGCGACGATGGCCAGCATCGCCCGGATGCTGCGCTCCTCCCTGCTGGAGGTGCTCGGCTCCAACTTCATCCGCACCATCCGCTCCCGCGGCGCCTCCGAGCGAGTCGTCGTCCTCAAGCACGCAGGCCGCAGCTCGCTGATCCCGGTCTTCACCGTGCTCGGTCTGCAGGTCGGTCACATCCTGGGCGGCACCGTCATCCTCGAACGGATCTTCGCCATCCCGGGGATGGGATCGCTGATCTTCGAGGCGGTCGGGCAGCGCGACTACCCGGTCATCCTCGGCTGCGTCATCTTCTACGGCGCCATCTTCATCCTCGTCAACGTCGTGGTCGACCTGCTCTACGCGGTCATCGACCCGCGGATCCGTTACGAAGGAGCCTCCGCATGAGCATCGCCATCTCCGGGACCGCCCGTGCGGCCCGCCGACCACGATCCCGCAGCGGTCTGGTCCGGTTCACCAGGGAGCAGCCCCTCGGGGCCATCGCGCTCTTCCTGATCACGCTCTTCGTCGTGGTCGCCGTGCTGGCACCCTGGATCGCGCCGTACGACCCGCTCGCCCAGGACCGGGTCAACATCCTGACCGCTCCGGGGGTCGGCGGCCATCTCGCCGGCACCGACGAGCTCGGCCGGGACGTCTTGAGCCGGTCGCTCTACGGTGCCCGGACCTCCCTGCTGATAGCGGTCGCCACGCTCGCTCTCGGCGGTGCGATCGGCCTGATCGTCGGTGTCGTGTCGGGCTACTTCGGCGGCACCTGGATCGACTCCGTGCTCCAGCGCATCATGGACGCGCTGATGGCGATCCCGTCGATCGTGCTGCTGCTGTTCGTGGCCGCCCTGCTCGGCCCGAGCGTACGCAACACCGTGATCGCCCTCAGCCTGCTGGTGATCCCCTCGATCAACCGCGTCGCACGCGGCGAGATGCTCCGCATCCGCGAGGAGCCGTACGTCGAGGCCGCCCGCTCGGTCGGCTGCGGCACCCCACGGATCCTGCTCCGCTACGGCCTGCCCAACCTGATGGCCCCGCTCTTCGTGATGGGCTCGCTGCTCTTCGCGGTCATCCTCATCGCCGAGTCCGCCCTGAGCTTCCTGGGCATCGGCACCCCGCCACCGACACCCTCGTGGGGCCGGATGCTGAGCGAGGGCCGCAGCCAGCTCGAGATCGCCCCGTGGATGACCGTCGTTCCCGGTCTGATCCTCTCCGTGTCCGTCCTGGCGTTCAACCTGCTCGGCGACGCCATGCGCGACTTCCTCGACCCCAAACAGCGCCGCTAGCCCCATCCCACCCAAGGAGTCCGTGATGTCCCACCCCATGCTTCGCCTCACGAGATCACAGGTCCGGACCGCCGGTGCGGTCGCGGCCGCTGCCTGCCTCGCCCTGACCGCCGCCTGCGGAGCGGGCGGAACCGCCGCAGGGAAAGGCAAGATCGTCGAGGACGCCGGACCGCCCCAGGACGGCGGCATCCTGCACACCGCGGCCACCGCCGACGCGCCTTCGCTGGACATCCAGAAGGAGGCGTCCTACATGACCCATGTCGCGGTCGGAACGGTCTACAGCCGGCTGGTCGCACCGAAGACCGGCAAGGACGTCGAGTACGGCTCGAGCGAGCTCGAGGGCGACCTGGCCGAGAAGTGGTCGAAATCGGAGGACCTGAAGACCTGGACCTTCAACCTCCGACAGGGCGTCAAGTTCCACGACAAGCCGCCGGTCGACGGGCGCGAGTTCACCTCGGCCGACGTCAAGTGCACGGTCGACCGGATCAAGACCCTGCCCGGCCACCAGCTCGGACTGGTCGCCGGCGTCACCGAGGTGGAGACCCCGGACCCCTACACCGTGGTCTTCACGCTCGGGTCGGCGAACACCGCCTTCGACCAGACGATGGCCAACCCGTTCATGGCGATCCTCCCCTGCGAGGGCACCAAGGGCGAGTTCAACCTGGCCGAGGAGGCGATCGGCACCGGCCCGTTCATGCTGAAGAGCTGGAAGCGTGACCAGGAGCGGGTGATGGAGAAGAACCCCGACTACTTCGTCGAGGGCCTCCCTCACCTCGACGGCATCCAGACCACCGTGCTCCCCGACGCCCAGGCGCAGATCGCCGCGCTGCGCAGCGGCAAGCTCGACATGATCTCCTCGCTCTCCACCGAGAAGCGCCAGGTCGACCAGCTCCTCAGCCAGATCGACGGGCTGCAGCTGCGTACGGAGAAGGGGATCACCCAGACCCGGGTCTTCATGAACGCGCAGGAGGGGCCGTTCAGCAAGCTGGAGGTCCGCCGCGCGGTCGCGCACGCGATCGACAAGGAGGGCATGATCAAGGCCCTGCGCTCGGGCGGGTCGCTCACCGGTCCGATCTCGCCGACCCTCTTCGGGGCGCTGCCCCAGGACGAGGTCGACGGGCTGCTGGAGTACGACCCCGAGAAGGCCAAGAAGCTCCTGGCCGACGCCGGCTACCCCAACGGCTTCTCGGCCGACCTGGTCGCCACCGACGGCTACGGCGAGACCATCCTGCGCGAGGCCCAGTGGGTCCAGGAGGACCTCGCCAAGATCGGCATCAAGCTGACCATCGACCAGCAGGACTACGCCACCTACGTCAGCTCGACCTGGCCCGAGACGAAGTACGACATCATGTACGGCCTGCAGACCCCGATGCTGACGGCCGACGAGTACCTCACCTCGGAGTACACCAGCACCGGCACCCGCAACTGGTCGAAGGTCGACGACCCGGAGCTCGACGAGATGGTCGCCGCCCAGCGCGTCATCACCGACGAGGCGCAGCGGGAGAAGGCGCTGCAGGACATCGAGCGCTACATCATGGAGAACGTCTCCACCCCGCTGCCGCTCTACGCCTACGACACCCAGACGCTGTACTCGGGCAAGGTCCACGACTACTACCCGCACCCGGACTACAGCTCCCGCGAGCTCCAGAACGTCTGGATGGAGCAGGAGTGAGCAGCGGCCCTCCCGTCCAGAACGAGTACCGTCGGGACGACTCCTGCCGCATCGACGCGATCTGGGACGTCGGCGGGGCACCGCCGCGACCTGAGGAGCCGGTGGAGGTCACCGATGGCGTCCACCTGCTCCTCGCGCCGAACGCCAACCACTGGACGTACGAGGGCACCAACACCTGGATCGTCGTCGGGGAGCGTCGGGCCGTGGTCATCGACCCCGGTCCGACCGACCCCGACCACCTGGACCGGATCGACGAGGTGGTGCGAGGAGCCGGGGCCCGCGTCGAGACGATCCTCCTCAGCCACCATCACGGCGACCACTCCCAGGCCGCCCATGCGGTGGCCGAGCGATGGCAGGCGCCCATCAGGCCACGGATCCAGCACGGGATCATCCCCGACGGGACCCGGATCGACCTGGGCCGGCGCACCGAGATCCGCACCCTCACGACTCCCGGGCACACCTCCGACGGGGTGAGCTTCTCGCTCGGCGACCGCCGCGTGATGCTCACCGGGGACACCGTGCTGGCCCGGTTCAACCCCTATATCTCGCACCCCGACGGCACCATCGCGGACATGCTCGGCTCGATGGCCCGGATCGCCGGCCTGGTCGACGACGACTGGATCCTCCTCCCGGGACACGGGCCGGCGGTGCGTGAGCCCACGACGTACCTGCGGGCGCGGATCGCCGACAGGCAGCGCCGGATCGACCAGGTCGCCGGCCTGCTGGCCGACGGCGTGGCCCGCGAGCAGGTGACCGACCACGTCTACGCCAAGGTCGACGACCAGCGTCGTCCGGCCGCCCGGGCCTCGGTCGAGGCCATCCTCCATTACCTCGACACTCGCGCCCTCGGGAAGCGGGAGAAAGGCAGCACCGTATGAGTACGACTCACCCCGAGGTCTCTCCAGAGGCACGGTTCGCGCCGCGGGCGACCCCGGAGACCCAGCCCTACTGGGACGCCACCGCCGCCGGCAGGCTCGACCTGCCGAGGTGCCGGCCCTGCGACCAGGTCTTCTTCTACCCACGCTCCTCGTGCCCTAGGTGCGGCTCAGCCGACCTCGAGTGGGTCACCTGCTCCGGCAGGGGCCGGCTGCACACGTACGTCGTCTCCCACCGTCCCGCGCCCGGCTTCCCGGTGCCGACCGTGATCGCCGTGGTCGAGCTCGAGGAGGGTCCACGGATGATGACCAACCTGGTCGACGCAGATCCGGGCGCCCTCGAGCTCGACATGCCGGTGGAGGTGCGCTTCGAGCAGCGCACCGGCGTCGCCGTGCCCGTCTTCGCCCCGGTGAAGGAGTACGCCCGATGAGCCGCGACGTCGTCATCATGGGTGCTGCCGAGACCGACATCGGCAAGCTGCCCACCACCTCGACCCTCGAGCTGCACGTCGAGGGCGCCCGCCGGGCTCTCGCAGACGCGAACCTGACCAAGGACCAGGTCGACGGCATCGCATCGGTCTCGATCCCCGGCCCGATCCAGGTCGCGCACAGCCTGGGGATCACCCCGACCTACATCGACGGCACGGGCGTCGGCGGCTCCTCGTTCCTCTTCCACGTACGTCACGCCACAGCAGCGATCAAGGCGGGCTACGCCGACGTGGTGCTGGTGACCCACGGCGAGTCCGGCCGGTCCCGGGTGGGCGCGCCGATGCATCCGCGCGCCAACGACTCGGTGATGGCGCAGTTCGAGATGCCGTACGGGATCACCGGTCCACCGACGAGCTTCACCGTGCCTGCCCGACGGTTCCTGCACGAGACCGACAACACCCTCGAGCAGCTCGCCGAGGTCGCGGTCGCCCAGCGGCGCTGGGCCTCCCGCAACCCTCGCGCCATGTTCCGGGAGGAGGTCAGCGTCGACGACGTCCTCGGCGCCAAGATGATCGCCGACCCGTTCACCCTGCTGATGTGCTGCCTGGTGACCGACGGCGGTGGCGCGCTGGTCGTCGCTTCCCGCGAGTTCGCCGAGGCGCACGGGAGCGACAAGCCGCTGGTCCACATCCTCGGCACCGGCGAGGCGGCCACCACGCCGCTGATCTCGCAGATGGAGGACATGACCCGCTGCAAGCAGTTCACGTTGTCCAGCCAGGCGGCGTTCAAGGAGTCGGACACCTCCCCGTCCGACATCGACCACCTGATGATCTACGACGCCTTCGCGCACGTCCCGCTCTACGGCTTGGAGGACATGGGCTTCGTCGGCCGTGGGGAGTCGGGTGCGTTCGTCGCCGACGGGCACACCTCCCCCGGCGGACGCCTGCCGATGAACACCAACGGCGGCGGCCTGTCCTACACCCACACCGGCATGTACGGGATGTTCGCGATCCAGGAGTCCGTACGCCAACTGCGCGGCGAGGCCGCCGCGCAGGTCGACGGGGTCGGCACCAGCCTGGTGCTCGGCAACGGCGGCATGTTCATGAGCGCGGCGACCCTGATCCTCGCCAACCAGCGCTGACCCCACCACCGAAGGAGCAGACCCATGGCAAGCACCGACCGACAGGTCGTCATCATCACCGGCGCCGGCCGCGGCCTCGGCCGCGCGCACGCCCTTGAGTTCGCCCGCCGCGGAGCGGCGGTCGTGGTCAACGACCTCGGCGCCGGCCTCGACGGCACCGGCAAGGCCGACGACCCCGCGCAGCAGGTCGTCGAGGAGGTACGCGCCCTCGGCGGCGAGGCGATCGCCAACGGCAGCGACATCAGCGACCCCGAGGGCGCCCAGAAGCTGTTCCAGGACGCCCTCAACGAGTGGGGCAGGGTCGACGTACTGGTCAACAACGCCGGAATCCTGCGCGACCGGATGCTGGTCAACATGTCCATCGACGAGTGGGACGCGGTCATCAAGGTCCACCTGCGCGGCACCTTCGCGCCGATGAGCGTGGCCGCCCAGCACTGGCGCGAGCTCTCCAAGCAGGGCGAGGACGTGGATGCCCGGATCATCAACACCACCTCCTCCTCCGGGATCTACGGCAACCCGGGGCAGATCAACTACGGCGCCGCCAAGGCCGGCATCGCGGCGATGACCGTCATCGCCGCCCAGGAGCTGCGCCGCTACGGCATCACCGTCAACGCGATCGCCCCCGCGGCGCTGACCCGGATGACCGAGAACCTCAACCCCAACCGGCCCCAGGTGGCCGACGGCGAGTGGAACCCCGGCGCACCGGAGAACGTCTCCCCCGTGGTCGCCTGGCTGGCCTCGAAGTCCGCGCGCGAGGTGACCGGTCGCGTCTTCAACGTACGCGGCGGGCACGTGAGCGTGGCCGAGGGCTGGGTCGCCGGCCCCACCGAGGAGAAGGACGGCCCGTGGACCGTCGAGGAGCTCGACGTGGTGCTGCCCAGCATGATCGCGGAGGCACGGGCGAACTCGCTCACCAGCGGAAGGACCCCGGAAGCATGAGCTTGGACCAATCCGTCATCGGCGTACGCTCCGAGCCCGAGGAGCGGTCCTGGACCAGCGCCGACACCCTGCTGTACGCCGTCGGCGTCGGCGCCGGGCACGACGACCCGCTGACCGACCTGCGCTACACCAGCGAGCACGGCGACGATGCCTGCCCGGAGCAGAGGGTGCTGCCCACGTTCGGCGTGATGGTCACCTGGGGCGCCAGGCGCGGCGGGAGAAGGATGGGCGACTTCAACCCGGCCATGCTCGTCCATGCCGAACAGGAGGTCGTCCTGCACCGGCCCCTGACCGCGGAAGGGACCGTCTCGCTGACATCCCAGGTGACCGGCATGTACGACAAGGGCTCGGGAGCACTGGTCGCGAGCGAGGCCGAAGCGGTCGACCCGGCGACGGGCGAAGCCGTCGTGACCACGCGCAGCTCCGTGTTCATCCGGGGCGAGGGCGGGTTCGGCGGCGACCCCGGGCCCAGGATCGCCTCGCCGATCCCCGAGCGCGATCCCGACGAGCTGGTGACGATGCCGACCTGGCCCGGCCAGGCCCTGCTCTACAGGCTCAGCGGCGACCGCAACCCGCTGCACTCGGACCCGCGCTTCGCCGCGCGCGGCGGCTTCGAGCGCCCGATCCTGCACGGGCTGTGCACCTACGGGGTCACCGGCCGGGCCCTGATCGGCGCCGTCGCCGGAGGCGACGGGAACGCGATGGCCTCGATGGCCGGCCGGTTCTCCTCGCCGGTCCTCCCCGGCGAGACCCTGCAGGTCGCGATCTGGCGGGTAGACGAGGTGACGACCGCCTTCCAGACCAGGAAGGAGGACGGCACCGTGGTCATCGACCGCGGGCTGGCCACATGGCGCTGACCGTCGAACGCACCCTGGGAGCTACTCGGCCGCCTGAGCCGCGGGCTCGGCGACCTCCCCGACGAAGAGCCGCTGGGCCAACGCGATCGCGTGCCGAGACACCCGCCGCGCCTGGCGCTTGGTCTCGCACGCGGCCGTCATTCGGGCCGCCTCACCGATGAGCGCGGTCAGGATCGCGCCGAGCAGCTGGTTCTCGTCGCTGACCCCGAGGCCGAGCACCTGCAGGTTGCGGCGGATCCACTCGATGTTGCGGCGTCGGCGCATCATCTCGAACCCCGGCGGGCCGTCGCCGGCGTAGAAGACGGGCAGCAGCTCGCGGTCCTCCCAGACCGCGTCGAGGTAGGCCAGGGCACCTGCCTCGAACTGGTCGAGCGGCGCCTCGACGCCGCTCTTGCGCGCCTTCGCGACGCTGGCGGCCGCAGCCGCGGCCAGCCGGTCGACGTACTCCTCCCACAGGGCGAGGTAGAGCTGCTCCTTGCCACCGAAGTGGTGGTAGACGCTCCCGACGCTGGAGCCGGCACGAGCGACGACGTCGGAGACGCTGGCCACTGCGTAGCCCTTCTCCGCGAAGACCTCGCGCGAGGCGTCCAGGAGCTGACGGCGCGTCTCCTCGGTCTTCGCCCAGCGACGCCCTCCCGGGCGCTGCGATTCGACCTCTAGGGCCATCGTTCACTCCTCGTCGTGGTGCCGGGATCTTCTCACAATATGCGCAATTCCTCTTGACGACGAACCGCTACTGCGTGACGCTTCTCATAGTTCATTCTAGAAAACCATTCTAGAAACTCACTCTAACCGAAGGAGCGGGCAATGATCGACTTCGCGCTGGGAGAAGAGCATCGAGCAGTCAAGGAGGCCGTGCGCCAGTTCGTCACCAAGGAGGTGATGCCACTGGAGGACCAGGTCCTCCTCAACGAGCGCAACGGCCGTCCTGCGCTCGAGCCGGGACAGCTCAAGGACCTGCAGGCCAAGGCCCGCAAGTACGGCTACTGGGGCATCAACACCCCGGAGGAGTACGGCGGCATGGCCGCGGGAGCCGTGATGTCGGCGATCATCGCGGGCGAGGCCGGCCGCACCTTCGTGCCGTTCCGTTTCGGCGGTAGCGCGGACAACATCCTCTACGCCGGCACCGAGGCGCAGAAGCAGGAGTACCTCATCCCGACCATCGAGGGCGATCGCCGCAGCTGCTTCGCGATCACCGAGCCCGGGGCCGGCTCCGACGCCCGCAGCATCCGGTCCAGGGCGGTCCGTGACGGCGACGACTGGGTGATCAACGGTGAGAAGGTCTTCATCACCAACGGCAACGAGGCCGACTTCGTGATGGTCTTCGCCGTCACCGACCCGGAGAGGGGCGCCGACGGCGGCGTCACCTGCTTCCTGGTCGACCGGGCGATGGGCTGGGAGTCCACGCCCATCCCGACCATGGGCGAGTGGGGTCCGGCGGCGTTGAGCTTCCAGGACGTACGCGTGCCGAACGACCACATCCTCGGCGAGGAGGGCAAGGGCTTCGAGCTGGCGATGCAGTGGATCGGCAACGGTCGCTTCATGATCCCGGCCGGGGCCATCGGTGCCGCGGAGCGGATGCTCGAGATGGCGATCGAGCACGCCAACAACCGTCACTCGATGGGCCAGGCGATCGCCAACTACCAGTTCATCCAGGGCCACATCGCCGACAGCGCCGTCGAGCTGGAGGCCGCCCGCTGGCTGACCCTGCATGCCGCCTGGCAGGTCGAGAACAAGATGGACGCCCGGCACACCTCCTCCATCGCGAAGCTGTACGGCACCAACATGGCCAACCGCGTCGTCGACCGCGTCCTCCAGATCCACGGTGGGATGGGCTACACCAAGGAGCTCCCTCTGGAGCGTTGGTACCGCGAGCTGCGCCTGCTCCGCATCTTCGAGGGAACCGACGAGATCCAGCGCCGTACGATCGCCCGAAATCTCCTCAAGGGCAACGTCAAGGTGGGAGCGTCGTTGGCATGAGCACCGTCGACGCCGACCGGCTGCAGGAGTTCTTCCGCCCGAAGTCGGTCGCCCTGGTGGGGGCGACCGACAAGTCGGGCTGGTCACTGAGCACCTACAACAACCTTCTTCAGCACGGCTTCTCCGGTGACGTGCACCTGGTGAACCCCAAGACGCCTGTCGTCCACGGTGTCGAGACCCACCGCAGCCTCTCCGCCATCCCGGGGCCGGTCGACCTCGTCTATGTCATGACGCCGATCGAGGTCGTGCCGCTGGTCCTGGAGGAGGGTGCGGCCCGCGGCATCCGGAACTACGTCATCCTCACCGCCGGCTACGGCGAGGTCGGGGAGGAGGGCGCGGTCCGCGAGCAGGAGGTCGCCGACATCGCCCGCAGGCACGACCTGACCGTTCTCGGCCCCAACGGGAACGGGTTCATCAACGCGGCGGACTCGATCACGCCGTACGGCCTGCCGATCCCCCCGCCGCTCCTGGGTGGTTCCGTCGGGGTCGTGCTGCAGAGCGGTGCGCTGGCCAGCAACGTGCTGGCCTTCGCCCAGGCCCGCAACATCGGGATCTCGCTCCTGGTCTCGATGGGCAACGAGACCGTGATGTCGGTGACCGACGTGATGAACGCGCTGGTCGAGGCGCCGAACACCAAGGTGATCGCGCTCTTCCTGGAGAGCATCCGGCACCCGGAGGAGTTCGCCGAGATCGCCCGGCGGGCGCTGGCGGCGGGCAAGCCGATCGTGGCTCTCAAGATCGGCCGCAGTGTCAAGGCATCACGGACCGCACAGGCCCACACGGGTGCGTTGGTGGGCGACGACAAGACCGTCGACGCCGCTTTCCGTCAGCTCGGCGTGATCCGCGTGGGCTCGTTGGAGGACCTGATGGTCACCGCCGGCATGCTCGCCGAGACCGGCCCGCTCCCGGGCAACCGGATCGGCGTCGTCACCCCCTCGGGCGGCGCCTCCGAGATCATCTCCGACCGTGCCGAGGACGAGGGGCTCGAGCTCCCGGAGTTCGCCGAGGCGACCACGGCAGCGCTCCGGGAGGTGCTGCCGCCCTTCGCCACGCCGAACAACCCGCTCGACGTCACCGGCTACGTGCTGCTCGACCGCCAGCTCATGTCGAAGGCGCTCGACGTCGTCGCCGCCGATCCTGGTGTCGACGTCATCATGCTGCTGCAGGACATGCCCCGGACGACACCCGACTTCGACCTCGCGGTGGAGACCTACCGGCACACGGCCGGGGTGATCCGCTCCTCGCCGAAGCCGGTCGTGATCGTGGGCAACGTCCTGATCGACGTGAGCGAGACCGGGCGGGCACTTCGGGAGGCGGCCGGCTACCCGCAGATCGCGGGTGGCATCGAGCACGGGATGACGGCGCTGGGCCACGCGGTCCGCTGGTCGCAGACCTACCGGCGCCATCAGTCCGGCGCGGATGCGCCGGTCGCGGTCGAGGTCGAGGTGACGGTCGCGGAAGGGCTGCCATCGCGCACCGGGACGTGGACCGAGCGTCATGCGTCGGCGTTCCTGGCGGCCAATGGCATCCCGATGGTGCCGTCCAGGGTGGCCACCTCTCCCGACGAGGCCGCGCGCCACGCGGAGGAGGTCGGCTTCCCCGTGGTGCTGAAGGCGGCCGCCGACGATCTGGAGCACAAGAGCGACCTCGGTGGCGTGGAGCTCGGCCTGCACGACGCGGAGTCGGTACGCACCGCGGCCGCACGGATCGCCGCCTCCCTCGCGAAGGCGGGCCACGACGGCACCACGACCGTCGTCCAGCCGATGCGCTCGGGTGGCACAGAGTTGCTCGTGGGAGTCGTCCGCGACCCGTCGTGGGGGCTCACGCTGGCGGTGGCGATGGGCGGCGTCTGGGTCGAGATCCTCGGCGACTCCCAGCTCCGCCTGCTACCGGTCTCGGAGGCCGAGGCCCGGCAGGCGGTCGAGTCCCTGCGCAGCGCCGCCGTCCTCCGGGGCGCCCGCGGCCAGGCTCCGGTCGACCTGGACACGCTCGCCGGCGTGGTGGCCAGGATCGGCGCGATCGCCGTGGCTCTCGGCGACGAGCTCGAGTCGCTCGAGGTCAACCCGCTGCTGGTCTCCGGGGACCGGATCGAGGCGCTCGACGCGCTCATCACCTGGCGGAGCTGAGCCACACACGAGGCCCGGGGCGCGAACAGCGCCTCGGGCCGGGGTGGCCTCGCGACGACCGGTCCCGGCGTCGGCTAGATTGCCGGTCACCGCAAGCCCGAGAAGGAGCTCAGATGACCGCACCACTGGCACGTACGGCACAGATGATGGCGCTCGCGTTCATGACCATGGTCGTGGGGCTGGGAGTCATCGTCGCGCTCAGCATCCCCGATGCCGACCTGCAGCTGCCCTCGGCGTACGTCATCGGCGGGCAGGTAGCGGCCGGGGTGGTCATGGCCGTGCTGTGCTCGGCGATCGGCTTCCGCGCCGTGCCGGTCACGCCTGGGACCCCGCCGGAGAAGGCGACCAGCGAGGGCCTCCAGAAGCACCAGACGTCGATGATCCTGCGGCTCGTCCTCAGCGAGGTCGTCGCGCTCGTCTCTCTCGCCCTGGCCTTCGTCCTCACCGAGGGACAGCTGATGACGTACCTCATCGGTGGCGGCATCTCGCTGGCGCTGATGGCCTACTTCGCCTACCCGTCGGCTCGCAACATCCGCAAGGTGGAGGCCAGCCTCGACAGCGCTGGTGCGCCGTCGAGGCTGGCAGAGGCGTTCGGCGTGGGTGACGGTCCGTCCAGCACCCACAAGGTGCTCTAGATCGTCAGGTCGATCCCCTCGGCGGCGAGCGCCTCGCGGTAGGCCTCGACGTTGCGCATCTTCACGTTCTCGTAGCCCCGCACCATGTCCGGGAGCTCGGCGAGCCGGACGGCCTTGGCGTAGGACTCCTCGGTGAGGTCGGCGGCGAGGCCGGTGACCAGCGCGGTGTAGTGCGCGAGGAGGGCCCGCTCGGCGCGGCGTACGTGGGCCTGACCGAACGGGTCGAGGAACGTGCCGCGGAGGAACTTCATGGTCGCCAGCAGGCGGAGCATGAAGTGGGTGCGCGGCCCGAAGGTCATCTTGCGACCCTTCAGGAACGCCCCGAACACCGGCGGAGAGAGCTTGAAGCTGATCTTGCCCTGCACCTCGGCACGGACACCGTCCAGGGCGGCCGGTGCGGTGAGCAGCCGGGCGACCTCGTACTCGTCCTTGTAGGCGGTGAGCTTGAACAGGTAGCGGGCGACCGCCTCGGAGAAGCGGGTGTCCGCGGTCACCGAGCGCTCGGCGTTCCAGATCCGGTCGACGGTCTCGACGTAGTCACGGGCGATCGCCTGGTTCTGGAAGGCGACGAGCTTCGGGGCGCGGACCTCGGCGAGGCGGCGCACCTCGCCGTCGAACGTCGCGGCGTCCAGAGCCGGCACGGCGATCTCCTCGACCGAAGCGGTCGCGGTGCCGGTGACCTTGGCGAACTCCTCCGGCGCGGCGACCGAGGCGCGGCCCCAGCGGAAGGCGGCGACGTTGGCGCTGACCGCGACGCCGTTGATGCCGATGGCCTCCTCGATCGCCTCGGCGGGGATCGGCAGGGCACCGGTCTGATAGGCGGCGCCGACCAGCAGGAAGTTGGCCGCGGCGGTGTTGCCGAAGAGCGTCTCCGCCGCCGCCAGTGCGTCGAAGGCACGCAGCGAGGACGTCGCGCTGTTCACGCGGGTGAGCAGCTCGTCGTCGGCCGGGTAGGCGATGTCCTTGTCGTAGACCATCGGCCCGGTCGGCGTCTTGCTGGTCGACACGACCGCGCGGGTGCGCGCCGGGTCGCCGTAGGCGAGGTTCTTGCCCTCGGCCAGAGTGAGCAGGTCGAAGCCGAGCAGCGCGTCGGCCGACCCGGGGGTGACCCGGTTGGAGGGGTCGATCGAGCCCGGGCCGAACCGCAGGTGCGCCGTCACCGGACCCGCCTTCTGGCTCATCCCGACCTGGTCGAGCGACTCCACGCCGAAGCCGGCGCGCAGCGCGGCGGTCGCGAGCACCTGGTTGACCGTGACGATGCCGGTGCCGCCGATGCCGGCCATGAAGACGCCGTACGTCCGCTCCAGCTCGCCGTAGCCCGGGTCGGCCACCGTCGGCGGCTCGGGGGTCGACTTCTTCGCCTTCTTGACCGTCGGGTCGGTCTCGACGGCCATGAAGGAGGGGCACTCCCCCTCGACGCAGGTGTAGTCGGTGTTGCACGAGGTCTGGTCGATGCGGGTCTTGCGGCCCAGCTCGGTCTCGACCGGCTGCACGGAGAGGCAGTTGGACTTCACGCCGCAGTCGCCGCAGCCTTCGCACACGGCCTCGTTGATCACGATCTTGGTGTTGCGGGCCTCGATCGTGCCGCGCTTGCGCTGGCGGCGCGCGTCGGCGGCGCAGTGCTGGTCGTAGATCAGGACGGTCACGCCCTCGACCTCACGCAGCTCCCGCTGGGCGTCGTCGAGGCGGTCGCGGTGCCACAGACGTACGCCTGCGGGGAACTTGTTGCGGCGGTAGCGCTGCGGCTCGTCGGCGACGACGATGATCGCCTTGACACCCTCGTTCATCAGCTTGTGGGTCAGCTGCGCCATCTCGACCGCGCCCTGCCGCTTCTGGGCACCGGTCATCGCGACGACGTCGTTGTGGAGCAGCTTGTAGGTGATGTTGACCCCGGCCGCGACGCACGCCTGGATGGCCAGCTGCGCGGAGTGGAAGAAGGTCCCGTCGCCGACGTTCTGGAACGTGTGGCCGGCGTGGCTGTAGGGGGCCTGCCCGATCCACTGCGAGCCCTCGCCGCCCATCTGGGTGATGCCGACGACCGCGCTGTCCTCACGCTGGGATGCGGTCACCAGGGTGTGGCAGCCGATGCCGCCGCCGCCCAGCGAGCCGTCGGGCAGCGCGGTGGAGCGGTTGTGCGGGCAGCCGCTGCAGAAGTACGGGGTGCGCGAGGTCGAGAGCAGCGGCAGGTCGATCCGGGTGGGCCCGGCGGCCTTCAGCTGGGCGTGGCCCTTCAGCGCACGACGCAGCGGCGCGAGCAGGCGGCCGGCGGTCAGCTCGCCGTCGAGCGGGACCAGCGGGACACCGTTGCGGTCCTTCTTACCGATGATGACGGGAGCGGAGGGCGCGCCGTAGAGGATCTCGCGGATGCCCTGCTCGATGAAGGAGGTCTTGTCCTCGACGACGACGATCTCCTCGAGCCCCTCGGCGAACTCCGAGACGATGGTCGGCTCGACCGGCCACATCATCCCCAGACGCAGCACCCGGATCCCGGCGGCCATCAGGTCGTCGTGGCCGAGCCCGAGGTCCTTCAGGCCCTGGCGCATCGAGTCGTAGCACGAGCCGGAGGCGACGATGCCGACCTTGGCGTTCGGCGCCTTGACCTCGATCCGGTTGAGCCGGTTCTCGGCGGCGTACGCCTTCACGACGCCCATTCGGGGACCGTAGAGCTTCGCCTCGGCGCCGACGATCCGGTCGGGGAAGAGCTCGATCTTGGTCGGCTCGTAGGTGTAGGGGACGCCCTCCCACTGGGTCTTGGGTGTGACCGGGTCGAGGACGCCGATCTCCGGGTTGACCACCCAGGCGCCGTCGGCGACGTCGGCGACGATCTTGAGGGCTACGACGCAGCCGGAGGCGCGGGAGAGGGCGATGCCCTCCATCCCGTACTCGACGATCTCGGAGGCGTTGCGCGGGAACAGCACCGGAATGCCGAGCGAGGCCAGGGTGCGCTCGCTGACCGCGGGCACGGTGGACGACTTGGCGGCCGGGTCGTCGCCGACCAGCATCAGCATGCCGCCGGTGGGGTGGGCGCCGTACATGTTGGCGTGACGCATCGCGTCGAGCGCGCGGTCGACGCCGGGGCCCTTGCCGTACCAGACGCCGGTGACGCCGTCGTAGCGCTCGGTGTCGAGGGTGACGGCAGACTGCGAGCCCCACACAGCGGTCGCGGCGAGCTCCTCGTTGAGGCCGGGGACCACGGTGATGTCGGCGTCGGCCATCTCCTTCGGCAGACCCAGCAGCAGCTGGTCCAGACCGCCGAGCGGGCTGCCCGGGTAGCCGGAGATGAAGGTGCCGGTCCGCAGGCCGCGGCGCTGGTCAAGGGCCCGCTGCTCCACGAGCATCCGCGCGATCGCCTGGATCCCGGTGAGCAACACCGGGCCGGCTCCGACTCGATAGCGGTCTGCCAGGTCATAGGCCTCGAACGAGGTCCCGGGCTCGAACACTGCGGTCATAGGGGTGACTCCTCAATCTGCCGGGCGGCGCTGGTGGTCCGTCTGGAGCGTTGTGCCGGGACTGCCGGGTGAGGCTGTCCCGAGGAACCACCCGCAGGGTGTGCGGGTGGCCTGAGTCACATCATCGTTGATGGAACGCGCGTGATGCCAATCACCAGGCGACGCTGAGGTACTGCGTCTCCAGGTACTCCTCCAGCCCGGCCCGCGCACCCTCGCGCCCTATGCCGCTCTGCTTGACCCCGCCGAACGGCGCCGACGGGTCCGAGACGAGGCCGCGGTTGACCCCGACCATCCCGGCGTCGATCCGCTCGGCCACGTGCAGCGCCTCGCCCATCTCGCCGAAGACGTACGCCGCCAGGCCGAACTCGGTGTCGTTGACGGCGGCCAGCAGCTCCTCGGTGTCGTTCCAGACCACGATCGGGGCCACCGGCCCGAAGATCTCCTCGCGCAGCAGCGGCGAGTCTGCCGGTACGCCGGTCAGGACCGTGGGCGCGTAGAAGTAGCCCTCCGAGGCGGGGACCTCGGCGCGGTGCGCGATCACGGCGCCCGCGGCCACGGCTGCGTCGACGAGGCCGGTGACTCCTGCGTACGCCTTCGCCGAGATGAGCGGGCCGATGTCGCTGCCCTGCTCGGCGGGGCCGACGCGGAGCGCCTCCACGGCCGCACCGAGGCGGGCGGTGAACTCCTCGGCGACGTCGGCGTGGACGTAGAGCCGGTTGGCCGCGGTGCAGGCCTGTCCCCCGTTGCGGAACTTGGCGACCATCGCGCCCTCGACCGCTGCTTCGACGTCCGCCGAGGCGGTCACCACGAACGGCGCGTTGCCGCCGAGCTCCATCGAGGTGTTCACGACCCGGTCGGCGGCCTGGCGGAGCAGGATGCGGCCGACGCCGGTCGAGCCGGTGAAGGAGATCTTGCGGACCCGTACGTCGGCGAGCCAGGTGCTGACGATGGCGGGAGCGTCCAGGCCGGGCACCACGTTGACGACACCGTCCGGCACGCCGGCCTCGGCGATCAGCCGGGCGACCGCGAGGGCAGTCAGCGGCGTCTCGGCCGCGGGCTTGAGCACGACCGTGCAGCCGGCCGCGAGGGCCGGGGCGATCTTGCGGGTGGCCATCGCGGCCGGGAAGTTCCACGGGGTCACGAGGGCGGCCACGCCCACCGGCTTGTGGGTGACGATGGTGCGGGTGCCGCCGGCCGGCGAGGCACCGAAGTCGCCGTGCGGACGCACGGCCTCCTCGGCGTACCAGCGGAAGAACTCGGCGGCGTAGACGACCTCGCCGCGGGCGTCGGCGAGGGACTTGCCGTTCTCGAGCGCGATCAGGGCGGCGAGCTCGTCGGCGTCGCGCAGCATCAGGTCGCGTACGCGGCTGAGCAGGTCGCTGCGCGTCCGCGGCGGGAGCGCCGACCACGCCGGCAGCGCCTCGGCGGCCGCGTCGACGGCCGCGGTCGCGTCCTCGCTGGTGCCGTCGGCGACATCGGCGACGAGCTCACGGGTCGCGGGATTCTCCACGGCGAAGACGCCTGCGGCGCCCGGACGCCACCGGCCGCCGACGAGGACGCCGCTGCCGGGCCCGAGGGCGTCGAGGTAGCTGGGCTGGGTGTTCATAGGCTGGGTGCTCGCGGTCACTTGGTCTCCTCCAGTGCGGTCGTGAGTACGTCCAGGGCCTCGTCGAGCAGCTCGTCGGAGATGCTCAGCGGGGGCAGGAAGCGGATGACGTTGCCCCAGGTGCCACAGGTCAGGGTGATGACACCCTGGCTGTGAGCGTAGGCGGCGACGGCCTTGGCCACCGCGCCGTCCGGGTTTCCGGTGGCCGGGTCGACGAACTCGGCGGCGATCATCGCGCCCCGGCCGCGTACGTCACCGATGCGCGGGTCGCTCGCCTGGTGGTCACGGAGCCGGCCGAGGAGGCGCTCCTCGATCGCGCGGGCCCGGCTGAGCAGGTCGTCGGCCTCGATGGTCTCGATCACGGCCAGCGCCGCGGCGCAGGCGAGCGGGTTGCCGCCGTAGGTGCCGCCCAGACCACCGGGGTGGACGGCGTCCATGACGTCGGCGCGGCCGGTCACCGCGGAGAGCGGCAGGCCACCGGCGATGCCCTTGGCGCTGACCACCAGGTCCGGGACGACGTCGTCGTGCTCGACCGCGAACCAGGTGCCGGTGCGGCCGAAGCCGGACTGCACCTCGTCGGCCACGAAGATCACGTCGTTGGCGCGACACCACTCCGCCAGCACGGAGAGGAAGCCCGGCGCCGGGACGATGAAGCCGCCCTCGCCCTGCACCGGCTCGATAACGACGGCGGCGAGGTTCTCGGCACCGACCTGCGTCTCGATCAGCGAGGTCGCCCGGGCCGCCGCCAGCTTGCCGTCGATCTCGGAAGCGTCGCGGAACGGGTACGACATCGGCGCCCGGTAGACCTCGCCCGCGAACGGCCCGAAGCCGTGCTTGTAGGGCATGTTCTTCGCGGTCATCGCCATGGTGAGGTTGGTGCGCCCGTGGTAGGCGTGGTCGAAGACCACGACCGCGTCCTTGCCGGTGAACGAGCGGGCGATCTTGACCGCGTTCTCGACGGCCTCGGAGCCGGAGTTGAACAGTGCGGTGCGCTTCTCGAAGTCGCCGGGGGTGAGCCGGGCGAGCTGCTCGGCGACGGCCACGTAGCCCTCGTAGGGCGTGACCATGAAGCAGGTGTGGGTGAAGGCCGCCACCTGGTCGGCGACCGCCTCGACCACCTTGGCGGCGCTGGAGCCGACGGTGGTCACCGCGATGCCGGAGCCGAGGTCGATGAAGCGGTTGCCGTCGACGTCCTCGACGATCCCGCCGGCCGCGCGGGCGGCGAAGACGGGCATGGTCGTGGCCACGCCCTGGCTCACGGCCGCGACCTTGCGGGCCATGAGCTCCTGGGAGCGCGGGCCGGGAAGCGGCGTACGCAGGAGACGGGACTGTTCGAGGGTCGAGGGCTCGGTCATGGGTCCAGCATGGTCCTCCGCGACACATGTCGTCCAAGACCTTTTGACTACTACAATCATGTCTCGTGAGCATGGATCTGCGGCTATTGCGCTACTTCGTCGCCACCGCCGACGCGGGCTCCGCGACCCGAGCGGCCGAGGTGCTGCACGTGACCCAGCCGGTGCTGTCGCGGCAGCTGCGCCAGCTCGAGGCGAGCCTGGGTGTTCCGCTGTTCGCGCGGGAGGGACGGCGGCTGCGCCTCACCCGGACGGCTGAGGATCTCCTCCCCCGCGCCCGCGACTTGCTCGCGCACGCCGACGACCTCGAGCGCGCCGTCGGCGTCCTCGCCTCCGGCCGGCTCGACGAGCTCCACCTCGCCGTGCCCTCGACGACGCTCACCGACGTGCTCGCGCCGTTCCTGGCGACGCTCGGGCCCGACGACCCGGTCGCGATGGTCCGCGAGCTCGATCCGCGCGGCGCGGCCGCGGCCGTTCGCGCCGGCGCCGACCTGGCGATCGTCACCCGGCCGCCGGCCCGGTCCCTCACCTCACATGCCCTCGCCGTGCTGCCGGTGTGGGCCTATGTCCGGCCGGACGACCCGTGGGCGGAGCGGGGGTCCGTGGACGTACGGGATCTGGTGGCGCGGCCACTCGTGCTCCTCACCGAGGACCTGCGCCCGCGGCCGCTCTTGGACGCCGCGGTCGAGGACGCCGCCGTGGGCTACGGCGACGTCCTCGAGGTGTCCAACGCCCAGGTCGCCCAGGCGCTCGCGGCCTCGGGCCGCGGGATCGCGGTCGTCTCCGACGACCCGCGCTTCGGCCTGGTGCCCCTGCACATCGAGGCACCAGCGGGAAGGGTCCGGATCAGGCTGTACGCCGCCTGGGACCCGCAGCACCACGCCGCCGAGACCCTCGCGGCGCTGGCCGAGCGGCTCTCGGCGTTCTGCGTCGAGCGCTACGGCGCCGAGGTCGCCGTCCGCTGAGCCGACATCGCCGTCAGGGCGGCCAGGATCCGCTCGGTGACCTCGCCGGCTACCTTGAGGGTGGCGCGCTCACCCCCACGATGAGCGCGCCAGGTCGGAGGCTAGGCGTCGCTTCGCTGCAATCACGTTGCATCCGTGACGATCCGGCGAGCGATCTCTTCGCCCACTCGTACGGCGCCGTCGACGTGCTGGAAGCCGTGGCCGGCGACGTCGCTGCTGCCGAACTCGATCGGCCCGAGCGGTTCGCGCAGCACCGCACCCCAGCGGGTCAGCCCGCCCAGGTCGAAGCTCGTCCCGTACGCACCGCCGGTGAGCTCCTGGTGCTGCCAGTCGCTCTCGACGAAGGTGAGCGGCTCGAGCGCCGCCTCGCCGAAGTACGCCGCCAGCGACTCGAGCACCTGACGGCGGCGCTCGGCGTCGGAGAGCCTGCCGGCCGCGTCCGCGCGCTCGTCGGAGACGAAGCCGACCAGCGTCCCGCGCGGCTCGCCCTCGGGGGTGTTGTCGTAGACCTCGTGGACGAGCTGCCAGGGCGCGAAGCCGGTGCCGCTGAGCCCGTCGGCGCGCCAGAACGGCGTCTCGTACTGCGCCTGCACCTTGATGACCAGCCCGAACGACTGGTGCTCACGGGCGATCCTGTGCTCGGCCGGGAGCTCGGGGCTGAAGCGGATCCGCTTGACCAGGGTCGGCGGCACGGCGAGGACCAGCCGGTGCGCGGCATGGATCTCGGCGCCGACGTGGACGACGGCGCCGTCCTCGTCCCACTCCACCAGCGTGACGTCCTGCTCGAGGCGGACCCGGTCCCCCAGCCGCTCGGCCAGCGTCAACGGCACCCGCTGCAGGCCTCCGACGACCCGGCGGTCGAGGATCACATCGGCGTCGACGAGGTTGCTGAACGACCCCGCGCTGGCGGCCATCTGAACGGCCTGGAGCGCGGAGAACGAGTGGGCGGGCTTCGTCAGCATCGCCGGCCCGATGTAGAGGGCGACGTTGTCGACGGCGACCGGGTCGTCGCACTGCTGCTCGAGCCAGGCACGGAAGGAGACGCTGTCGAGGTGGTCGGCGTCGTCGAGCTCCCACGGCCGGGCCGGGTCCATGGCCGCGGCGAGGCCGTCGAGCGTCTTGGTCAGCTGCGCGATGGCGGCCGAGGTGGCCTCGCCGACCGGCAGGTCGTCACCGAAGCGGTGCGCCACCTCGGCCTTGTCGACGTAGAGCGACTCGCCCTCGCGGAAGCGCGGGTAGGTCGGCAGGCCGAGCTCGTCGAGGATCCCGATCAATGCGTCCTGGTCCGGCGAGACCCACTGGCCGCCGATCTCGAAGTCGGCCTCTTCCCCGGGCGCGCCGTGGGCCTCGGTGCGCAGCCGGCCGCCGACGCGGTCGCGCGCCTCCAGGACGAGTACGTCCTGGCCCGCCTGGGCCAGTCGCCAGGCCGCGGTCAGGCCGGTCACGCCGGCGCCGACCACGATCACGTCATGGGTGGTCATGTCAGTTCTCCTGTTTGTCGGTGTCGGTGGGCCGCTGGTCAGGGCGCTGGGCGAGCAGCGGGAGGCTCGGGTCCCAGCGGGTGCCGTCGGCCTCGTCGCGCTTGCGGCGGGCGATGCCGGAGAGCGCCTCGAGGACGACCCGGTTGGCGAGGAACGAGGTGATGTCGGCGTGGTCGTAGGGCGGGGAGACCTCGACGATGTCGATGCCGACGACCGGCAGCTCGTAGGCGATCCGGCGGACCGAGTCGAGCAACTGGCGGGCGGTCAGGCCGCCCGGCTCCGGGGTGCCGGTGCCGGGGGCGTGGCCGGGGTCGCAGACGTCGATGTCGACCGAGAGGAAGACCCCGTCGCACTCGTCGGTGGCGATGGTGAAGGCCTCGGTGAGGCACTCCTCCAGGCCGCGGTGCACGATCTCGGTCATCTCGTACGAGCGCATGCCCTGTTCGGCCATCCAGTCCAGCGTCTCGGGCTCGGGCCAGTAGCCGCGCAGCCCCATCTGCAGGAACCGGTCGCCGCGCAGCGCGCCGGACTCGATGAGCCGGCGCATCGGCTGGCCGTGCCCGATCAGCGAGCCGAACTCGATGTCGCCGGTGTCGGCATGGGCGTCGAAGTGGATCATCGAGACGCGTCCCTGGCCGAGGTGCTGGGCGACGCCGGCGGCATCGGGCCAGGCGATCGTGTGGTCTCCGCCCAGCACCAGCGGGATGGCGCCGTTGCTCGTCACGGCGTGCACGGCCTCCTGCAGGTCACGCACCGACCGCTCGGCGTCGCCGGAGTACATCTCCACATCACCCGCGTCCAGCACACGTAGGTCCCGCAGCGCGTCGACGCGCATCGCGAGCGAGGGACGCGACCCGTCGTGGGGCAGGTAGCAGGTCTGCCGGATGAACTGCGGACCGAACCGGGTGCCCGACCGGTGCGACGTACCTCCGTCGAAGGGGGCACCGAGGATGACCACATCGGCACCCTCGTACGTCGCGGGGTCGGCCCAGTCACACCGGTCGACACCCAGGAAGGTGATGTCGGGGCCGAACTGGGTTCCGTAGCGAGCCATGGCGTTCTTCTCTCTCGTTCGATTCTCGTGATGGGTGGATGTCTCTAATCCTCGGTCGGATCGACGACCAGGAACCGCTCGCCGGGACGACGGGCGAGGTAGACGTAGTAGTAGGCGAGGGCGGCGACCACGACACCGGCCGTGATCAGGATGTCCGTCCGCGCGGAGCCGGCCAGCGCGTAGCCGATCGCGCCGATGACGACCAGCGGCGGCAGCGGCCACAGCGGCATCCGCCAGCCCTGGGCAGCGGGCCCCTGGCGACGGGCGCGGAGCGCGGCGATCGCCACGACGACATACATCGTGGAGATGACGACCGAGGTCACGCCGAGCAGCGCCTCGATCTCGACGGCGCCGGCGAGGATCGCGCCGGGGATGCCAATGACGAGGGTGGCCAGCCACGGGGTGGCGTAGCGCGGGTGCAGCTTGGTGAGGACGCCGTTGACCGGTGCCGGCCAGGAGCGGTCGCGGGCGGAGGCGTACACGACTCGGGCGTTCTGCAGCACCATCACGATGACGGCGTTGAGGATCGCGATGGCGATCGCGACGTTCACGGCGACCGCGACGCGCTCGCCGCCCCAGGCGGCGACCCACTGGGAGAAGTTGCCGGAGGCGAGGTCGCTGAGGTCGTCGACCGCGAGGACCGTGGTGACGGTCGGGACGAGGATGACCAGGCCACCCAGGCCGAGGGTCCAGAAGATGACGCGGGCGACGTTGCGTCGCGGGTCGACGATCTCCTCGGAGAGGTAGACGGTGGTGCCGAAGCCGCTGACCAGGAACGTGCTCACGGCGAGACCGGAGATGAGGATCGCCAGGGTGAAGGGCTCCAGGCCGTTCTCACCGATGACGTGCGGCGAGACCAGCTCGCCGGGGCCGCGCTGGACGTGGCCGAGCCCGAGAACGACCACGACGGCCGCGGCGATCATCTCGAGGGCGAGGAAGGTGCCGGTGACGACGGCATTGGCCTTGATGTTGAGGATCGCCGTGGCGGTCGAGAGGAGCATCACGATCGCACCGGTCGCGGCCCGCGGCAGCTCCACGAGGTCGGCCAGGTAGTCGGCGGTGCCAAGGGCGAAGATCGGCGGGATCAGCCAGAGCAGGACACCCGCCAGGGAGAACGTCAGCCAGCCCATCGACTTGCCGAGGGTCTGGGTGACCATCGCGTACTCACCGCCGGAGCTGGCGGTGCGGGTGCCGAGCTCGGCGTAGCACGCGGCGATCGCGATCGAGACGGCGAAGCCGGCGATGACGGCCAGCACCGCGCCGCTCCCCTGCGTGGCGAACAGCTCCGGGACGATGATGAACAGGCTCGAGGCGGGCGTGATGCACGACAGCACCAGCAGGACCGCGGCGCCGGGTCCGAGCACCCGGGCGAGCCGCCGCCGTTCCTGCGCCGGCTTCACCCCGTCCGGGCTCACCTGCATGGATTCGATCATCGCGGGTCTCCTTGTGATGAGGGTACAGCGTGTTTTGAACGCTGTACAAAACTTTGAACGGCATTCAAAGTGACCCAGATCACCGCTAGAGTCAAGGGGTGGGACCGAAGATTTCACCCCGCGAGCACAAGGAGACACTGTCGAGGTGACGCGCACACGCTCCAACAGACGCCTGGAACGACCGCGCGAGCAGGTGCTCGCGACCACCCTGGAGATGGTGGCCGAGCAGGGGCTCGCCAAGGTGACGATGGCCTCCCTCGCCGCCCGGCTCGGCACCAGCGGCGGCCACCTCCTCTACTACTTCGGCACCCGCAACGGCCTGCTCCTCGAGACCCTGCGATGGAGCGAGAACGAGTACGCAGCCCAGCGCGCGCCCATCTTGGAGAAGGCCGAGAAGGACGGCTCCGGAGGAGTCGACGCGCTGGTGTCCTTCACCGACGTCTACCTCGCCCTCGACGAGCGTGACCCGCGCTGGCTCCTCTGGCTCGAGCTGTGGGCACGGGCGCCGTACGACTCCGAGCTAGCCGCCGCGCAGCGCGCGATGGACGACGAGTGGCACGCCGACCTGGTCCGCCTGTTCGCCGCGGCGCTCCCCGAGGTGTCGGACCGTGAAGCCGTCTCCGAGCGGCTGCGGGCGATGTGGGACGGCTTCAGCATCGGCATCGTCACCGGCGGTGGCACCACCCTGCGCGAGCACGCCCTCGCGCACACCCGCGCCGCCATCACCGGACACGAGGGGTAGCGGGCATGCCGATCGCGTCCTGGTTCCCCGAGGCCCAGCTGGGCATCTTCGTCCACTGGGGCATCTACAGCGTCGACGGCGTCGCCGAGTCCTGGTCGTTCTACGACGGCCGGATCGCCTACGCCGACTACATGGCCCAGCTCGACGGCTTCACCGCCTCGAAGTTCGATGCCGACGCCTGGGCCGAGCTCTTCGAGCGGGCGGGGGCGACGTACGCCGTGCTCACGGCCAAGCACCACGACGGGGTCGCGCTCTACGACACCGCCGCCAACGACCTCTCGGTGGTGAGCAGGACGCCGGCGGGCCGCGACCTCGTCGCCGAGTTCGTCGAGGCCGTACGCCGCCGGGGGCTGAAGGTCGGCCTCTACTTCTCCCACCTCGACTGGTCCCACCCGGACTACGCGACGGTGCGGCCGGACGTCCAGCACCCCGTGGTCCAGGACAACCCGTACGCCGTGCCGCGGCCGGGCGACGAGGAGCCCGAGCGCTGGGAGCGCTACCTGGAGTTCCACCGCGCCCAGATCCGGGAGGTGGTGACCCGCTACCGGCCGGATCTGCTCTGGTTCGACGGCGAGTGGGAGCGGGACGAGCGGCAGTGGCGGATGCGCGAGCTGCGTGCGGAGCTGCGCGAGCTCGCACCCGAGATGGTCGTCAACGGCCGGATGCTCGGCCACGGCGACTACGTGACCCCGGAACAGGGCGTTCCGATCGTGCCGCCGGACGGTCCGTGGGAGCTCTGCCTGACCATCAACGACTCCTGGGGCTGGCAGCCGCAGGACCACAACCACAAGTCACCGCGCCAGCTCGTGCGCACGTTCGTGGAGACCATCGGCGGAGGCGGCAACCTGCTGCTCGACGTCGGGCCGCGCGAGGACGGCACCATCACGCCCGAGCAGACCGAGCGGCTCGAGGCGCTCGGCGACTGGGTCGCGCGCCACTCCCCCGCCGTCCGCGACATCCGCCGCGGTCTTCCCCACGGCCACTTCTACGGCCCGACCGCCCTCTCCGCCGACGGCCGAACCCTGTTCCTCTACGTCCTCGACCGGCCCAACGACTACGTCGTGGTCCGCGGCCTGCGCAACCAGGTCCTCAAGGCGTACGTCCTCGGGAGCGGCACCGAGCTCGACCATCAGCGCATCGGCGGGCTCCACGAGGTCCCCGGCTGGGAGTACGTCTTCACCACCGACGACGACCTCGACCCGCTGTGCACCGTGATAGCCCTCGAGCTCGACGGCGAGGTCTCTGTTCACCGGGAGCACGAGGCCCACTAGGCCTAGTCCTCCAGGACGTACCGCAGATACCGAGCCGGGTCCGCCAGGAACCGCCTGGTCAGGTTGACCGGTTCGGCGTCGTCATAGGAGACCTGCCCGATCCGCCCGTCCTCGTCGAACTGAAGGATCCTGGCTCCAGGCACCGACAGCAGGACCGGGGAATGGGTGGCGATGATGAACTGGGATCTCTCGTCGGCGAGCTCGATGATGCGCGCGACCAGCGCCAAGCAGCCCTTGACCGAGAGCGCGGCCTCGGGTTCGTCGAGGATGTAGAGCCCGCCCGGCCTGAACCGGTGCATCACCAGGTCGAGGAAAGACTCACCGTGGGAGCGCTCGTGCAGCGAGGTTCCGCCGTACGCGGGCAGAAGGGGTTCCGGCTCGGCCAGATCGAGGCGCTCGATCTCGGTGGCGACGTTGTAGAACGACTCCGCGCGCAGGAAGTAGCCGGTGCGCGGCCGCTTGAGCCCGCGCTGGATCATGATGTAGTCGGCGAGGGACGACTCGCTCGCGCGCGTGGCGAACCGGAATGAGGTGGAGCCGCCCTCGGCGTTGAACCCGGACGCGACCGCGATCGCCTCGATGATCGTGGACTTTCCGGTGCCGTTGTCGCCGACGAGGAACGTGACCCGTTCGTCGAAGTCGATCCCGTCCCCGCCGGCCAGCTCGCGGACCACTGGCAGGGTGAACGGGTATCGACCGGTGTCATGGCGGGGATCGAGGGTGACCCGGGCGATATAGCGTTCGTCGAAGCGCACGCCTCAACCCGCCTCGGGGTCGATGGGCGGTCTCCTCGCGCCGGTCGGATCCAGCCGATCGAGGATGGTCCCGGCGATCTCGGCCAGCTGGCCCACCTGCTCAGGACTCAGCGAGTCGAAGACGTACTCGCGCACCGCATCCACGTGACCGGGAGCGGAGGCGACCATCTTCTCGTGGCCGGCCTCGGTGAGACGTACGTTGGTCGCGCGGCGGTCGCCCGGGCAGGTGTGGCGCTCGATGAGGCCGCGGTCGACCAGGCGCTTGACGACGTTGGAGAGCCGCGGCAGGGTCGAGTTGGTGTAGCCGGCCAGCTCGGTCATCCGCAGCGTCCGGTCGGGCACTTCGGAGAGCATGGCCAGCACGCCGTAGTCGAAATGGGTCAGGCCGGCATCGCGGCGCAGCTGGGAGTCGAGAGCCCCCGGGAGCAGCTCGAGCACGGCGATGAGGCGTACCCATGCCACCCGCTCCGCCGGCGACAGCCAGTTGCCCTCCACGCCAGGGAGTGTGCCGTAGAAAGTTGCGCGGAACAAACAACGCTCCTCTAGAGTTAGTTCAAGCAACAACTATTGGGCCGAACCGCAGGAGACCGCCATGACCACCGCACCCGAGAGCACGACCGCCGCCGCGGACGCCCGCCTTCCGCAGGCGCATCCGTTCGCCCAGCACCTGCGGGCGGTCCAGGCACGCGACGCGTCCGACCCGCATCGCGTCTGGACGCCGGCGGACGGTCCGCTGCCGAGCCTCTACCTGTCCCACGGCGGTGGCCCGCTGCCGCTGCAGAGCCCGGAGTGGCTGGACCCGCTGCACGCCTGGGCGCGGTCGCTGCCCCGGCCGAAGGCCATCCTGGTCATCTCCGCCCACTGGGAGTCGGCGCCGCTCTCGATCAGCGCGACCCGCCCCGACGAGCTGGTCTACGACTTCGGCGGCTTCGACCCGATCTACCACTCGGTGCGCTACGACACTCCCGACGCGAGCGAGCTCGCCCGCACCACCGCGGCGCTGATGCCCGACGCCGAGACCGCCCACCAGCACACCCGCCGCGGCCTCGACCACGGCGCCTGGGTGCCGCTGAAGATCATGTACCCGGCCGCCGACATCCCGGTCGTCCAGCTCTCGCTACCCACCGAGGACCCCGACAAGCTGCTCGCCCTCGGCGAGCGCCTCCGGCCGCTGCGCGAGGAGGGTGTGCTCGTGGTCGGCTCGGGCCACATGACCCACGGGCTGCCCTTCATCACCCGCGAGATGATGACCGAGAACAAGCCCGCCGGCTGGTCTGCCGACTTCGATGCCTGGGCCGCCGACGCGCTGGACCGCGGCGATGTCGCCGAGCTGGCCAGGTTCCGCACCGCCGCCCCGGGCATGCCGTACGCCCACCCGACCGTCGAGCACTTCACCCCGCTCTTCGTCACCCTGGGCGCGGCCACGGACCCGGCGGCTCCGGTCACCACGACCCTGGACGGCTACGGGCTCGGGCTCTCCCGGCGATCGTTCCAGGCGGCCTGACCCTCACCTGGCCGAGCCAGCTGCACCGACAGCACCGGCGCCAGCGGCATCCGGGCGAGCAGCAGGGCCTGATAGGCGTGGTAGACGTCGGGCTTGCCGTGCCAGATCACGTGCGAGGGACGGTTGTGCTCATCCAGCTCGTGGTGCCAGCTGCCGAGCTCGCGGTCGATCAGGTGGGTCTCGATGTACGCCTCGAACCGCTGGCGCCACTCGTCATAGCCGGTCTCGCCGGTGCGGGTGTGCAGGGCGCCGGCGGCGGCGAGCGCCTCCGCGGCCACCCAGTGCAGCCGAAGCCGGGTGACCGGCGTTCCGTCCCACGAGGTCGTGTAGACGAAGCCGGGGCCGTCGCCGGAGTCGACCCAGCCGACCTCGACCGCGCGCGCGAAGAGCGCCCGCGCGTCCTCGACCAGCCACGACGGGGCGTCCGGCAGGCTGGCGTCCAGGTGCAGGAGCAGCCGGGACCACTCCAGCAGGTGCCCGGGCGTGCAGCCGTAGGGGCGGAACGGGTCGCCGGGACGGTCGGCGTTGTAGTCCGGCAGTGGCGACCAGGAGAGGTCGAAGTGCTCGGGCAGGTCGTAGCCGTGGGAGCGGGCGACCCCGTGGATCAGGTGCTCAGCGATCGCGAGCGCCCGCTGGTGCCAGGTCGCGTCGCCGGTGACGTCACCCGCGGCCAGGAACGCCTCCACGGTGTGCATGCTGGAGTTGGCTCCCCGGTAGGCCTCCCCCGAGCAGAGGTCGCGCTCGAGGCTGTCGACCACCCGGCCGGAGTCGTCGAGGAAGTGCTGCTGCATGACCCCGAGCGCCTCATCGAGCAGCGCGTCCGCACCGGGCACGCCAGCCGCGACGCCGCTGCTCGCCGCGAGGATCACGAAGGCGTGGGCGTACGCCTCCTTGAGGGTGCCGACCGGCTCGCCCTCGGCCGAGACCGAGGCGTACCAGCCACCGAGCTCGTCGTCGCGCAGCGCACCCGACAGCGCCCGGATCCCGTGGGCGGCGAGGTCGGCGGCGTCGTCGACGTCCCCGCGCAGGTGGGCAAGGGCGAAGACGTGGGTCATCCGGGCGGTGATCCAGGTGTGCACCGGCTCGGCCGGGTCCGGGCGACCCGACTCGTCCAGCCACCAGAACCCGGCCGGCGAGGCCGCCGACGGCCGGGCGAACCCGGCCAGCCGGCGACACTCGGCGTCCGTATCGATCATCCCTTGACCGAGCCTGCCATCAGCCCGCCCACGAAGTAGCGGCCGAGCAGGATGTAGATGATCAGGGTCGGGACCGACGCGATCAGCGCGCCCGCCATGCTGGCCGAGTAGTCCTGGAGCTGACCGCTCGCCAGGAAGTTGAGCGCGATCGTGACCGGCCCGTTCTGCGAGGTGGAGAAGAAGAGCGCGAACAGGTAGTCGTTCCACGCCGAGGTGAACTGCCACATCAGCACCACCACGAACGCCGGGGCGGAGATCGGCAGGATGATCGAGCCGTACGTCCGGAGCATGCCGGCGCCGTCGACCCGAGCGGCCTCGACGAGCTCGACCGGGACCCCCGCGTAGTAGTTGCGGAAGATCAGCGTGGTGATCGGGAGCCCGTAGACCACGTGCAGCACGATCAGGCTCGGGACGCCCGAGGGGACGCCGAGGTTGCTCATCAGCTGGACCAAGGGCACCATCACGGCCTGGTAGGGGATGAACATCCCGAACAGGATCAGCGTGAACACCACGTCGGCACCCGGGAAGCGCCACTTCGAGAGCACGAACCCGTTCATCGAGCCGAGCACCGAGGAGATGATCGAGGCCGGGATGACCATGGCGAAGGTACGTCCCAGGGCCGGCCCGAGCTGCTCCCAGGCGCGCGCCCAGCCGGCCGTCTCCCAGGACTCGGGAAGCTTCCAGGCGTTGGCGGGGGTCGCGTCGCCGAGCCCCTTGAAGCTGGTGACGAGCAGCACGTACGCCGGGAGCAGGACGATCAGCGCGAAGGTGATCAGCAGGACGTACTTGACGGCGCGCCAGATCCCGCGCGAACGCTCGCCCGGGATCTTGGTCACGACGGCTGCCGGGATGGCATCAGTAGTCATCGGCGGCGCTCCTGACGGTAGGTCGAGACGAGGTAGGGAACGATCAGGATCGCCACGATCACCAGCAGGACGGTGCCGATGGCGGCCGACTTCGCGTAGTCGCCGCGGGTGAACTCGATCCACATCTGGGTGGCCGGCACCTGAGTCGTGTAGTTGGTCTGGCCGGCGATGGCCATGATCAGGTCGAAGACCTTCAGCGACATGTGGCCGATGATGATGATCGCCGAGAGCGCAACCGGGCTCAGCTGCGGGAAGATGACGTGGCGGTAGAGCTGCCACTCCGAGGCGCCATCCATCCGGGCCGCCTCGCGCAGCTCCTCGGGAATGCCGCGGAAGCCGGCCAGGAAGAGCGCCATCACGTAGCCGCTGAGCTGCCAGATCGCGGGGACCGCGATCGCGAGGATGCCCCACCGCTCGTGGGTCCACCACGGGTTCTGCAGGAAGTCGAGGTGGAGGGTTTCGAAGAGCCGGTTCAGGCCGGAGGCACGGTCACCCTCGGCGTTGTTGAGCAGCCAGCGCCAGACCACACCGGAGGCGACGAACGAGACCGCCATCGGGAACAGGTAGATGGCCCGGAACAGCGACTCGCCGCGGGCCTTGCGCTCGAGCAGCCACGCCCACAGGAACCCCAGGCACAGCGTGCCGACGAGGAACGTCGCGGTGTAGAGCAGCAGGTTGCGCAGCGAGTAGATGAAGTCGTCGTCGGAGAACAGGTCGCGATAGTTGTCCAGACCGGCGAAACCCTGGGACGGCCCGATGTTGTGGCGGTCCTGCAGGGACGTGTTGATGTTGGACCCGATCAGGCCGTAGACGAAGACACCGATGACGATGACCGTCGGCAGGATCAGGAGTACGGGTGCGACCCACCCGTGGCCGCCGATGCGGCCCTTGGGCCGTCGTGGCCGCTTGACGGCGCTGGGCACCGTGGAGGACATGTGTCCGTCCTTTCACAAAGGGCGGCCGAGGGGCCACGGCAGATGGTGCGGCCGCAGCCCCTCGGACCAGATGATCTCGTCAGGCTCGGGAGAGCCCGGTCACTCGGGCTTGTTGTCCTCGGCGGCCTCGACGAGGCCCTCCTGGAGCTCGGCGACATCCTTGTTGCTGCCGAACTTCGCGACGGCGGCGGTGACGTCGGTCAGCCAGTTGACCGAGGTCGCGGCGCCGTGGGCGAGCGAGGACACGATCTCGTCCTCACCCCACGACTTGATCGCGGTCTGCTGGTACTCACCGAAGTCCGCGGTGTCGGCCGTGGTGCTGGCCGGGATGGAGCCCTTCGCCTTGTTGAAGGCCACCTGGCCCTCGTCGCTGGCGATGGTGTCGAGCCAGGCCTCGGTGCCCGCGGGGTTGGGGCCGTCCACCGGCATGGTGAACGAGTCGGCCAGGAAGTCGAAGACGCCCTCGGTGCCCGGGACGGGGACCGCGGTGTAGTCGGTGCCGAGCGTCTTCTTCTGCTCCTGGAAGGCCGCCTCGGCCCAGTCACCCATGACGTTGAACGCGGCCTCGCCGTCGATGACCAGCTGGGTCGCGTCCGGCCAGTCGAGACCCTGACGGTCGGTGTTGGTCAGCGAGAGGAGCGTGTTGTAGTCCGCCAGCGCGGCCTCGACCTCGCTGCCGCCCCAGTCGGTGGTGCCGTCCCACAGACCGTTGTACGCCTCGACGCCCAGATCGGCGAGGAGCACGGTCTCGAGCAGGTGGACCTGGGTCCAGTCGGTCGCGATCGAGAGCGGGATGATGCCCTTGGCCTTGATCTTCTTCAGATCGGCGATCCACGCGTCGAGCGAGTCGTAGGTCTTGTTGGCCTCGATGCCGGCCTTCTCCAGGACGGCCGGGTTGGCCCAGAGCACGTTGGCGCGGTGGATGTTCGAGGGGACGGAGTAGATGCCGCCGTCCTGGGTCAGGCGCTCGAGCAGGCCCTCGGGGAACTGCTCGTTCCAGCCCTTCTCCTCGTAGAGATCGGTGAGGTCCTCGATCTGGCCGGCGTTGATGTAGTCGGTCAGCTCGGCACCCGCGTGCGCCTGGAACGTGGCCGGCGGCTCACCGTTCTGCAGGCGGGACTGGAGCACGTTCTTGGCGTCGCTGCCGGCGCCACCGGCGACGGCGCCGTTGACGAACTTCTGGTCGGGGTTCTGCTCGTCGAACACCTTGACCAAGGCGTCGAGCCCGGCCTTCTCACTGCCCTCGGCCCACCAGGTGAAGACCTCCACCTCATCGGTGCTGCCGCTCTCGTTGTCGCTGCCGCAGGCGGAGACCGCCAGCAGGCTCAGGGCGGCCAGGCCGGCGGCCAGGGCCTTACGCGTTGCGTTCATCTTTGATCCTCCGGTTGCGCGACCGCCACGTCGGTGTGTGATCTGGGTTACTCGCGGTCGCGTGCCGGGCAAACGTACGCCTCTCCGTTCTGTCCAGTCAACGCATAACGCAGGACGTTTTCAACCTGAGATCTGTCGCAAATCGACAGAATCACCTACAGTCACGCCCATGACCACTCCGGAATCGCGGCTGCGCGTCGCCAACCGTTCCCAGGTTCTGGACCTGCTGGGACGGTCGGCGCCGGTCAGCCGCGCCGAGCTCGCCCAGCGCACCGGACTCTCCCGCAGCACCGTGTCGAGCATCGTCCAGGAGCTGCTCGCCTCCGAGCAGATCGTCGAGACCACCGGCGCCGCACTGGCCCGCGGGGGCGGGCGACCACCGTCGCTCCTCACCATCAACGGCTCCCCCGGCACGCTCATCGGTGTCGACATCGGCCATCGCCACGTCCGGGTCGCGGTCGCCGACCTCACCGCGAAGCCGCTCATCGACCACGAGATCCGGCTCGACGTCGACAACTCCGCGGTCGAGACCATCGACCGTGCCGCAGCCCTCGTGCGCGAGTGCCTGGCCGAGGTGGGCATCGACCCGAGGAAGGACCGCGTCCTCGGCGTCGGCATGGGGATCCCCGGCCCCGTCGACCCACACAGCGGCATCGTCGTCTCCCCCATCCTCGGGAACTGGATGGACCTTGCCCCGGGCGAGGAGCTCGCCCGCCGCATCGGCCTGCCCGTCCAGATCGAGAACGACGCCAACCTCGGCGCGCTCGCCGAGCTCGAGTACGGCGCCGCGCGCGACGTCGACGACGTCATCTACGTCAAGGCGTCCAGCGGCATCGGCGCCGGCCTGGTCCTCGCCGGCAAGCTCTACCGCGGGATCACCGGGATCGCCGGCGAGATCGGCCATGTCCGCTTCGAGGACAACGGCCCGATCTGCCGGTGCGGCAACCGCGGCTGCCTGGAGAAGGCCTTCGGCGGATCCCGGCTGGTCGAGCTGCTGCAGCCCGCCTACGACGAGACGCTCACCGTCGAGCGCCTGCTCGAGCTCGCCCAGGAGGGCGACATCCGGGTCAACCGGATCCTCGACGACGCCGGCCGCGCGGTCGGCCGGGTGCTGGCCGACCTCTGCAACCACCTCAACCCGGCGCTGATCGTGGTGGGCGACACGATGCGCCAGTCGGAGTCCTTCGTCCTCGGCATCAAGGACTCGATCGACCGCTTCACCCAACCCGACACCGCTGCGGCGCTCGACGTCGTCCCCAGCGAGCTCGGCGACAACGCGGGCGTCATGGGGGCACTGGTGATCGCCGGCTCGGCCGCTCCGGCGGCGTCGGGAACAATATGAGCAACCGCTCAGTTAGGCGCGATGTGACTTCACTCTTCTCGCAGCTGAGCCTGGGTTCGACAACCCTCCCCAACCGCGTCCTGATGGCGCCACTGACCCGGATGCGCGCCAGCCGGCCCGGCGACGTACCCAACCCGCTGATGGCCGACTACTACCGGCAGCGCGCCTCCGCCGGGCTGATCATCTCCGAGGGCACCCAGATCTCGCCGCAGGGCAAGGGCTACATGGACACCCCGGGCATCTACTCGGCCGAGCAGGTCGAGGGCTGGCGGCACGTCAACGACATCGTCCACGAGGCCGGCGGCCGGATCGCGGCGCAGCTGTGGCACGTGGGCCGGGTCTCCCACGAGTCCTTCCACGACGGCGACCTCCCGGTCAGCGCCTCCGCGCTCCCCTACCGCAACCGCACGACCGTACGCGGTGAGGACGGCACCCCGATCCGGGTCAACTGCCCCACGCCCCGCGCCCTGGAGACCTCCGAGATCGCGGATCTGATCGACGACTACCGCCGCGCCACCCGCAACGCCCGCGAGGCCGGCTTCGACCTCGTCGAGATCCACGCCGCCCACGGCTATCTGCTGCACCAGTTCTCCAGCTCGAGCAGCAACGAGCGCACCGACTCCTACGGCGGCTCACTGGCCAACCGCGCCCGCCTCACCCTCGAGGTGCTGGACGCGGTCATCGCCGAGTGGGACGCCGAGCACGTCGCCATCCGGATCTCCCCGATCGGCTCGTTCAACGGACTCGAGGACCCCGAGGGCGCCGAGATGGGCCTATACCTGGCCGCCGAGATCGGCAAGCGCGGCATCGCCTTCCTGCACCTGTCCGAGCCCGACTGGGCCGGCGGTCCGGAGCTGACCGACGACTACCGCAAGCAGCTGCGCGCCGCCCACACCGGCCCGATCGTGGCCGCCGGCTCCTACACCTCGGAGAAGGCCTCCCGTCTGCTCGAGGCGGACCTGATCGACGCGGCCGCATTCGGGCGTACGTTCATCGCCAACCCGGACCTGCCCCGGCGCCTGGCGGAGAGGCTTCCGCTCAACGAGCCCGACCTGTCGACCTTCTACGGCGGCGGCGAGGCGGGCTACACCGACTACCCCGAGTGGACCGCCTGAGTTCAACTCGCTCTCACTTGAACCCGCACGGCGGAGGACGTTCCTCTGGAATGGTTCTCCGCCATGCGGGTTCTCGCGACGTGTGCCTTGTCCCTCGCGCTGCTCGGCGGCGCCTTCACTCCGTTCTCGGCGGCCCGGGCCGCTGCGCCGCCCGCCGGTGATCCGGTGGCGCTCGTCGACCCCCTGATCGGGTCGTCGAACGGCGGCAACACCTACCCCGGAGCCGTACGCCCCTTCGGGATGCTCTCCTTCAGCCCGACCTCCACGGCGGGCGACCAGACCAACACCGCCGCGTCGAACGGCTACTCCTACGACACCACGCGCCTGCGCGGCTTCTCGCTGACCCATGTCAACGGCGCGGGCTGCCACCCCGGCGCCGCCGGGGACGTACCGATCTTCCCGCACACCGGCGAGATGACCGGCTCGCCCACCGCGGACGTGACCGATGCGACGTACGCCTCGAACTTCAGCCACGCCGACGAGCTGGCCGAGCCGGGGCGCTACCGGCTGGGCCTGGCCAACGGCGCCGAGGTCGACACCGCGGTGACCACGCGGGCCTCGGTCAGCGACCTGACCTTCCCGGCCGACAAGCCGGCCAACCTGCTCTTCCGCACCTCCAACTCGCTCAACGGCAGCGAGACCGCGGTGACCCGGATCGACGAGGCGAAGCGGACCGTCAGCGGCTCGGTGCTCACCGGCGCCTTCTGCGGCCGGCGCGGCAACGGCGGCGGGAGCAACAAGCGCTCCTACTACCGGCTCTACTTCACCGCGCAGTTCGACCGCGGCTTCTCCCGCCACGGCACCTGGGTCAACGGCGAGCTCCAGCCGGGCAGCATCGAGGCGCGCGGCGGCGAGGGCTACGAGACCGGCGCGGCCCGCCAGGGGCAGGGTTCCGGCGGCTACGTCTCCTTCGACCCCAGCCGCGACCAGAGCGTGCGGATGCGGATCGGGATCTCCTACACCAGCCAGTCGGCGGCCGAGGCCAACCTGGCGGCCGAGATCGGACGGCGCGACACCGTCTCGGCCGTCGCCTCTGATGCGAGGTCGGAGTGGCGCAAGGCGCTCTCCTCGATCGAGGTCGCCGGCGGCACCGACGACGAGCAGACCGCGTTCTACACCGCCCTCTACCACTCCTACCTGCAGCCCAACGTCATCTCCGACGTGGCCGGCACCTACTGGGGAAGCGACCAGGAGGTCCACCGGATCGAGCGCGGCCAGCAGGCGCAGTACGGCAACTTCTCCGGCTGGGACCAGTACCGGGCCCACACCCAGCTGCTCGCGCTCCTGGAACCGCGCGTCGCCGGTGACTTCGCTCGGTCCCTGCACGCCTACTCCCGCCAGCACGGTGGCGTCTGGGACCGCTGGGTCCACCTCAGCGGCTGGACCCACGTGATGACCGGCGACCCGAGCGCGCCCACGCTGGCCGGCTTCTACTCGCTCGGCGTACGCAACTTCGATGCTCAGGGCGCCTACGACTCCCTGGTCCGCCAGGCCACGGTGCCACACCCAGACGGGCTGTCCAGCTACGGCTGCCCCGGGCAGTGCATCGGCCAGCGGCCGAACCTGGCCGAATACCTCGCCAAGGGCTACGCACCCCAGGACACCTGCCGCTGCTGGGGCGGCGCCGCGGAGACCCTCGAGGACGCCGTCGCCGACTACTCCCTCGCCGACTGGGGCCGCCGCCTCGATGCCGACCGGGCCGAAACCGACTCGCTGATGGAGCGGGCCGGCTGGTGGCAGCACACCTTCAACCCGGCCGCGACGGCCACGGACGGCTACCAGCATGCCCGCAACGCCGACGGGAGCTGGGTCTCCGGCTTCACCCCGTCGACCCAGACCGGCTTCGCGCAAGGGAGCAGCGCGACGTACACCTGGATGGTGCCGCACGACGTCGCCCGGCTGGCCGAGGCCGTCGGGGGCCGGGAGCGGGCGATCCAGCGGCTGGACGCGTTCTTCCACAAGGCCGACGGCTCCTGGCAGTACACCGGCGGCGACGCGCTGCGCTACGACCCGACCAACGAGCCCGGCATCCACGTCCCGTGGATGTACAACGCGCTCGGCGCCCCCTGGAAGACCCAGGAGACGGTGCGGGCGATGGCCTCGCTCGCCTATGGCACCGGCCCTCGGGGCCTGCCCGGCAACGACGACCTCGGCACCATGTCGGCGTGGTACGTCTTCTCCGCGATGGGCATCTACCCGCAGGACCCCGCCCGCGCCGAGATGCTGCTCTCCAGCCCGGTCTTCGAGCGGGTGGTCATCCACCGCGGCAACGGCGTCGACATCACCATCGAGTCCCCCGGCGCCGGCGCCGAGAACATCTACGTCCAGTCGGTCACCCTCGACGGCACCCCGCGCACCCGGTCGTGGCTCCCCGAGTCGGTGATGAACCGCGGCGGCACCGTCCGGATCGACGTCGGCCCCGACCCGAACCGGGACTGGGGCACGGCGGACGCGGGCCTGCCGATCTACCACACCACAGCGGGAGGGTAGGCCGCTCGCCTCATCTGGTCCTGGCCGCAGCCGCCGTCACGACAAGCGTGCCTGGATCACCGCGTGGGTCCCGTCGGTGCGCCAGCCAGGCTCGTTCGCCTCCAGGAGCGAGAGTCGATCGACTGGAATGCCAACTGCGAGCTCAGATTTCAGTGTCCGCATCGCCACCAGCGGCGCTGGGAAATACTGGACGAGGTCGGTGAAGCTCGAGGTGGGCGCCCAGTGCCGGTCGCCGACGAGGCGTCGATAGTTGAGGTCTCCCTTGATGATCACGAGCTTGGACTCCTTGATCTCATCGGCGAGGTCGCCGGGGATGTCGTGGAAGGTCAACGGACTGCACCAGAAGGCATGGGTCCGGACCTCGATCCGTCCGTCGGTGATCGCTGCCCCGAGCCGGGCTGCCATGTCGGCCGTTGCCCCGGTGTGGCTGCTGAGGTGAGCAAGGATCGTGAAGAGGTCATGGACGGTGGCGTCGGATACGAAGTAGGGCCGGGGCTTCAGGTGCATGACCACGCGTCCTGCCCGGCCTGTGCTCAGAAGGCGGTCGATGAGAAGGAGGTCAGAGACGAGTTCGCGGCCGGCGTTGTCGGCGATCAGGTCCACCCTTACCGGCTCATGCTCACCCAGATGAGCCCAGACCTGGTCCGAGTCATCGGCGATGAGGTCATCGACCTGATCGGCATCGGCAGCATGCGGCTTCGAGAGGCGGAACCCGAGGTCGGCTCGGTTGCCCCACAACGACGCGAGCAGAGCACTGTGCAGCCCTTCATCCTCTGGAGCGGAGAGGACGCTCGCAAGCTGATCCAGGTCACGAACGAGGTCGGCCGAGCCGAGCTCGGCGTCCTTCTGTGGTTTGAACGGGTCGACCCCAGCCCAAGGAACATCACGGAAGTAGTCGGTGGCCTGCAACAGAAGCCGATAGAAGTACGACTCCGCCCACAGGAACGGAACCTCGAGCCAGGTGCGCCCCACGTACGGAGCCGCCCATGACTCCCACTCGGCTCGGTCCGCCGAGGGCTCGGTGAAGGGTGGTACGACGCCCTGGATCACCTCATCAAGCCGGTCGAGGTTGCGCTGGACTGATGGTGGATACGGGATGCCCGACCTCACCTTCGCGATCAACTCCGGGTGTCGACGGGTCAGCACCCCATGGGCGAAGGATCCGGGATCCTCGGAGTCGATCTCCTCAGCGGTCGCACTCTGGCCGATCCCCGCCATCAGGCTTCTTCCATTCGTGACTTCTTCCGTTCGGTCTGGCGGGTTCAGTTGCTGATCGCTGGGGCACGCCCAACGTACCTGTCGTCCTCGACTTGAGCTGCCGTGACGGCGGCGATATCTGCGCGGGAGACAGGGAATCCGAGCCGGTCCGTGCCGAAGAAGCCGATGCGTACGCGGGGCTGCTTGGGCTTGTCCGTCGGCCGGATGAACCGGATGATCGTCCAGTCCAGGCCGGAGGCCTTGATCTGGCCAGACATCCCGGTCATCTCCTCGTAGGCACGAGGAACGAAGGTCCGGGCCAAGAAGCTGGTCAGCCGAGTGACCGCGGTCGGTGACTCCTGCGCGTCGAGAATCGACGGAGTGGCGTGACCGACGAAGCGGCGTACGCCATGGTCCTTCATCGAGGCGAGGATGTTGCCGATGCCGGGGACCAGAGGCGTACCGACGACCTTGCGGTCCATGCTCGGGCCGAGCGTGGAGACGACGGCGTCGGCGCCGACGACCGCTGAGTCGATGGCCTCGGCATCGGACATCTCGCCGATGACGACGCGCACGTTGTCGTCGGCCCAGGATTCGGGGACCTTCTGCGGGTTGCGGGCATAGGCGGTCACCCTGTGACCGCGGTTGAGCAGCTCGGCCACGGTGAGCTGGCCGATGGCGCCGGTGGCGCCGAAGACGGTGACGTTCATGGGTATCTCCTCAGCCAGATCAGAAGGCGTACGGCCCGAAGCGGCCCCACGCGACGACAACCGCGACGACGAGAATCGCGGCATTGAAGGCGATCGCGCCCGCCTCGTTGCGGCGGCGGTGGACGTTCATCGCGAGCACCATCACCACGGCCAGACCGGTCGCGGCGAGCGGGGTCAGGAAGGGCAGGATGCCGAATGCCGCGGGGAGGATCAGGCCGACCGCGGCCAGCAGCTCCACGATGCCGATGAAGCGCACGGTGCCGGCGGAGTAGTCCTCGGCCCACGGCAGCTTCTCGGCAACCTTCTCCCTCGGCTGGGTCGACTTCGTCACGCCGGCCATCAGGAACATCGCGGCCAGCAGGCCCTGCAGGATCCACAGGAACACGTTCATGGTTCGTCTCTCTCAGAGGTCGTATTAGTGGAGTGGGTACTCCGCTTCGTGGACCCTAACAGGACAAGTGGAACATCTATTCCACATCAATGGATAGGATGCCGACATGCGTGCAGATGCCGAGAGGAACCGCGAGCGGGTGCTCGACGCCGCGCGCGAGCTCTTCGCCGAGGAGGGCCTGGATGCCTCGACCAACGAGATCGCCCGCCGCGCCGGCGTCGGCGTGGCGACCCTCTTCCGCCGCTTCCCCACCCGCGACGACCTGGTCGGGGCAGTGTTCGCCGACAGGATGGCCGCGTACGTCGCCGCGACCGACGAGGCGCTGGCCAACCCGGATCCGTGGCAGGGGTTCTGCGGCTACATCGAGCGGGTGTGCCGGATGCAGGCCGACGACCGGGGGTTCGCCGACGTGCTCACCCTCACCTTCCCCACCGCGAAGGCACTCGAGGACGACCGCAACCGCGCGGCCGAGGCGCTCGGCGTACTGCTGGATCGCGCCAAGGCGAGCGGAAGGCTCCGGCAGGACTTCGCCCACCAGGACGTGCCACTCATCCTGATAGCCAACGCGGGAGTGGTCACCGCGACGCGCAACGCCGCTCCGGACGCCTGGAAGCGGTTGGTCGGCTATCTCATCCAGGCATTCGCCGCCGAGGCCGCGCATCCGCTTCCGGAACCACCTACTCCTCGACAGATGTACCGCGCGCTGATGCGCCCGACCAACTGACCGACGCAATCTGCGAAGATGCGGCGGTGAGCATCTCGACCCCGGCACGTACCAACGCTCTTGACCGGTTCTTCCAGATCAGCGCCCGCGGCTCCACGGTCGGGCGCGAGGTCCGCGGCGGTGTGGTCACGTTCTTCACGATGGCCTACATCGTCGCGCTGAACCCGCTGATCCTCGGGTTCGCGGAGGACGTGAACGGCGACCTCCTCGGCGGCACCAGCGGCGACAACCTGGCCGCGATCGCGGCCGGAACCGCGCTGGTCGCGGGCGTGATGACGATCCTGATGGGCCTCGTCGCCAACTACCCCCTCGCCCTGGCGACCGGGCTCGGGCTCAACGCGTTCGTGGCGTTCTCGATCGCCGGCCAGATGACCTGGGCCGACGCGATGGGCCTGGTGGTGATCGAGGGTCTGGTGATCCTCGTGCTGGTGCTGACCGGGTTCCGGGAGGCGGTATTCCACGCCGTCCCGCGCGAGCTCAAGACCGCGATCTCGGTCGGAATCGGCCTGTTCATCGCACTGATCGCCTTCGTCGACGCCGGGTTCGTACGCCGCATCCCCGACGTCGCGAACACCACCGTCCCGGTGCAGCTCGGCCCGACCGGGCAGCTCGCGGGCTGGCCGGTGCTGGTCTTCGTCATCGGCCTGGCCCTGGTCATCACCCTGTGGGTGCGCAAGGTACGGGGCGCGATCCTGATCTCGATCGCGGTGACCACGGTGCTGGCGATCATCGTCGAGGCGATCACCGGGATCGGCAGGAGCAGCGCCGAGAACCCGACCGGGTGGTCGCTGAACGTTCCGGCCCTGCCGGACAAGATCGTCGACTGGCCGTCATTCGCCACGCTCGGCGAGTTCAACCTGCTCGGCTCCTTCGAGAGCGTCGGCATCGTGACCGCGGTGCTGCTGGTCTTCACGCTCATGCTCGCCGACTTCTTCGACACGATGGGCACGATGACCGCGATCGGCTCCGAGGCCGGGCTGCTGCGGAAGGACGGCACCCCGCCGCGTACGCGCTCGATCCTGGTCGTCGACTCGCTGGCCGCCGCCGCAGGTGGCGCGGGCGGCGTCTCCTCCAACACCTCCTACGTCGAGTCGGCCTCCGGCGTCGGCGAGGGCGCCCGCACCGGTCTGGCCGCGGTCGTCACCGGCGTGCTCTTCCTGCTCACCACATTCCTGGCGCCGCTGGTCACGGTGATCCCGTCGGAGGCGGCGGTGCCCGCCCTCGTGCTGGTCGGCTTCCTGATGATGCAGCAGGTCAAGGACATCAACTGGGCCGACCCGGACATCGCCATCCCGGCGTTCCTGACGATCGCGCTGATGCCGTTCACCTACTCGATCTCGGTGGGCATCGGCGCCGGCTTCCTGGCCTACGTGCTCATCCAGGTCGTCCGCGGCAACGCCAAGAAGGTGCACCCGCTGATGTGGCTGGTCGCGGCCATGTTCGCCGTCTACTTCGCGATCCACCCGATCTCGAGCTGGATCGGCTGATGGACAGTGTGGCGCCGGATCCGGCCACCCGGCAGCCGTTGCGCGAGGTGGTCGCGCGCGAAATCCGTCGCAAGATCATGGCCGGCGAGCTGGCTCCCGGTGACCGGCTGCGTGAGCAGGCGCTCGCCACGGAGTACGGCGTCTCCCGCGTCCCTGCGCGGGAGGCCCTGCACGTGCTGGCCCAGGAGGGGTTCGTCGACACCGTCCCGCGACGCGGCGCGACGGTGGCGTTCCCCTCGGCACAGCGGACCCGGCAGCTCATGGTCATCCGGGAGAACCTCGAGGTCCTCGCGGCCGGGCTCGCGGCCCGGCGGCGTGGCGGCGACCAGGGCGAGGAGCTCACCGAGGTGCTCGAGCTCGGCACCCGGGCGACCGCCACCGGCGACTACGCCGCGCTGCCGGAGCTGATCGCGCGGTTCCACGACGCTGTCGGAATCGCCTCCGGCAACGACGAGCTCGCCAAGATGACCCGGTCGCTGCGGATGCAGGTGCGCTGGGTCTTCGAGATGCAGCTCGAAGAGCGCTCGGGCCAGTCATGGAAGCACCACCAGGAGATCGCCGAGGCGATCCTGGCCGGCGACCAGGAGCGGGCCGAGTCCTCGATGCGCGCCGATGTCACCCGTGACGCCGACCTGCTCGTCGACCTGCTGGTGGCCCGCGCGGAGCGCCAGCGCCCCTGACCTCGCCTTGAACCTGGCGTAACCAGACCGGCCGTCGTCTGAAACGGGGACGAAACCACGCGCTGTTTGTATACAAGAATGATCGAACGGTATACGGAGCCGCCCGTGCTGGTGGCCGGCAACAGCGTCACCAGGTCGTTCCCCAACGGCACCACCGCGCTCGCCGAGGCGAGCTTCGAGATCCGCGCCGGTGAGTTCGTCTCCTTCGTCGGGCCCTCGGGCTGCGGCAAGTCGACGATGCTCCGCATGGTCGCCGGCCTCGACCTGCCCACCAGCGGCAGCGTCGAGCGTGGCGACGGCGAGGTCGGCTACGTCTTCCAGGACGCGACGCTGCTGCCGTGGCGTACCGCACTGGGCAACGTGGTCCTCCCGCTGCGGCTCGCCGGGACGAAGAAGGCGGAGGCCGAGGAGCGGGCACGCGCGGCGCTCGAGGTCGTCGGGCTGACTACGTACGCGGACCATCGGCCGGCCCAGCTCTCGGGCGGGATGCGGATGCGGGTCTCGATCGCTCGCTCGCTCGTCCAGCGACCGGAGCTGTTCCTCTTCGACGAGCCGTTCGGGGCCCTCGACGAGATCACCCGCCAGGACCTCAACAGCCAGCTCGACACCCTGATGGCGACCGACCCGTTCACCGGGATCTTCGTGACCCACTCTGTCCCCGAGGCGGTCTTCCTCTCCGACCGGGTGCTGGTCTTCTCCTCCCAGCCGGGACGCATCGTCGCCGACCTGCGCATCGACCTGCCCCGGCCGCGTCCCGAGGGGCTGCGCTTCACCAGCGAGTACGCCGAGCTGTGCCGTCAGGTCTCCGACGCGCTCGCCGGCGCCCACCGCAGCACCGAGGAGGCGGCATGACCACGCTGGTCGAGACCCAGCCGGAGACCCGCACGCTGACGACGGTCCCGTTCCTCCGCTTCGACCCGGGCCACGGCAGCCGGACCGTACGCTGGGTCGCCCCCATCCTCACTCTGGTGGTCGTCCTCGGGGTGTGGACGCTGGTCAGCACCCAGCTCCTCTCCCCCACCCGCCAGTTCCTGCTGCCCTCTCCCTGGGAGGTGCTCGAGGCGGGCTTCCTGGAGCAGGCCGGCCGCACCGAGATCTTCACTGCGCTGTGGTCGACCACGAAGGTCGCCCTGGTCGGTCTGCTGCTGGCGATGGCGATCGGTGTCTTCTTCGCGATCGTGATGAGCCAGGCCCGCTGGGCGGAGGCGTCGTTCTACCCCTACGCCGTGATCCTGCAGACGATCCCGATCCTGGCGATGGTGCCGCTGCTCGGGTTCTGGTTCGGCTACGAGTTCACCTCCCGGCTGATCGTGTGCGTGCTGCACTCGCTGTTCCCGATCATCACCAACACGATGTTCGGCATCGCCTCGGTCGACGACAACCTGCACGACCAGTTCTCGCTCTTCCGCGCCTCGCGGTGGCAGCGGCTCATCCACCTGCAGCTGCCGGCCGCGCTCCCGGCCGCGCTCGCCGGCTTCCGGATCTCGGCCGGGATGGCGGTGGTCGGCTCGATCATCGCCGACTTCTTCTTCCGGCAGGGACAGCCCGGCATCGGCCGGCTGATCGACACCTACCGGCAGAGCCTCGACACCGACCTGATGATGGCCGCCCTGGCCGCCTCCTCGCTGGTCGGGATCGCCCTCTTCCTGCTCTTCGGCGCCGTCCTGCGCGCCGTCGAGGCCCACCGTTCACCTCGCCGCTGACCCCCACCCCCTGGAGAGAACCCCATGACGTACGCCCGTTGGACCCGGATCACCGCAACCACCGCCCTCGCCGCGCTCGCGCTCACCGGTTGCGGTGGCAGCGAGGAGGCGATCGGCGACCCCGACGCCCCGAAGGGATCGCTCGCCGCCGTCTGCCCGGCGACCGTGGTCATCCAGACCGACTGGTACGCCACCCCCGAGCGCTCCCCCGCCTACAACCTGATCGGGCCCGACGGTGAGATCGACGTCGACAAGGGCGCCTACGTCGGCGAGATCGGTGACACCGGCGTCACCGCCGAGATCCGGCTCGGCGGGCCCTTCATCGGCGGCCAGCCGGTGACCGCGCAGATGTACACCGACGACACCATCGACCTCGGCGTGGTCGCCACCGACATCGCGATCCGCGACTACGAGAAGTTCCCCACCCGTGGCGTGTTCACGATGATGCAGAAGTCGCCGTTCATGGTCATGTTCGACCCCGCGAAGTTCCCCGAGGTGAAGACCTGGGACGACGTCAAGGCCACCGGCGCCCCGGTCCTGCACGCCCAGGGCGTCAGCTGGGTCGACTACCTGACGCATGAGGGCATCGTCGACACTCAGCAGCTCGACGGCTCCTTCGACGGCAGCCCGAGCCGGTTCGTCGCCGACGACGGCGCGCTGTTCCAGCAGGGCTACGTCAGCAACGAGCCCTACCGCTGGGAGCACGACGTCGCCGAGTGGGCGAAGCCGACCGCCCACCTGATGCTCGACGACGCCGGCTACCAGGTCTACCAGCAGGCGTACGCGGTCCGGGCGGACGACGAGGAGGCGCTGAGCCCGTGCCTGGAGGAGCTGGTGCCGCTGCTGCAGCAGTCGGAGATCGACTACCTGAAGGACCCGAAGCCGGTCAACGACACCCTGATCGAGATCGCCGACGCCATCAAGGACGGTCCTCCGATCACCCCGGGCGGCAACGAGAACTCGGTGAAGGTCCAGGTCGAGGCGGGGCTCGTCGCCAACGGCCCGGACGGCGCCTACGGCAGCTTCGACGTCGCGCGCGTCGACAGCGTGATCGAGACGATGACCGCGGTGCTGAAGGACGGCGGCAAGGACGTCCCGGAGATCACCGGCGACGAGCTGGTCACCAACGACTACATCGACCCCGAGATCAAGCGTTGACGACTCCGATCGCACGAATTCTCGGGGCCCGTACGTCCACCGGCCTGGTCGATCTAGGGATCGACGCCGGAGTGATCTCCACGGTCTCCGACCCGTCCCCCATCGGGCCGGAGACCGTGGTGGACGCCGCCGGGGCGGTCGTGATGCCCGCCTTCGTCGACGCCCATGTCCACCTCGACAAGGCCCATCTGCTCGGCGCCGGTGGGCTCGAGCCCACCGGCCCGGGCGTGGGCCCGGCGATCGCGCTGATGCAGGAGGTGCGGCGTACGCAGCCCGCGGGGATCGTCGAGGTCGGTGCCCGGCGTGGCGTGGAGTCGCTGGTGCGCCACGGGGTCGTGGCCGCGCGGGCGCACGTCGAGGTCGACGCCGACATCCGGCTCGACATGCTCGACCTGCACATCGCGCTGCGCGAGGAGAACGCCGCGCGGATCGACCTGCAGCTCTCGGTCTTCCCGCAGAACGGGCTCAGCCGCGAGGTGACCGCGCTGATGAGCGCCGCGCTGCGGCACGGCGGCGGCGTCGTCGGCGGCTGTCCCTACGTCGACGACGACCAGGAGGCCCACCTCGACACCGTCTTCGGCCTGGCCGAGTGGTCCGGGCTCCCGGTCGACCTGCACCTCGACTTCGACGACGACCCGTCTGGATCGATGGTCGCGGCCGTCGCCGAGCGCACGCGCGCCCTCGGCATGCAGGGCCAGGTCACCATCGGGCACGTCACCAAGCTGGCGGCGATGCCGGTGGACGAGCAGGAGGTGGCGTACGCGCTGATGGCGGAGGCCGGGATCTCGCTGGTCGTCATGCCGGCGACCGACCTCTATCTCGGCGGGGCCGGTGAGCCCGGCAGCCGCAGCCTGGCTCCGCTGGAGCGTGCCCACGCCGCCGGGGTGCGGGTCGCGGTCTCGAACAACAACCTGCACAACGCCTTCTCGCCCTACGGCAACGGCAACCTGCTCCAGGCTGCGTGGACCGCCGGGCTGACCCGGCAGCTGGTCGGCCCTGAGATGCTGGACCTGCTCGTCGCCTCGATCACCGACCACCCGGCCGGGATCCTCGGACGGGCCCCGCACGGCACGACCGTGGGCGACGTCGCCGACCTGGTGGTCCTGGACACCGACGAGCCGCACCTCGTGGCGCTGCAGGTGCCCTCGGTCCTGGCCTCGATCCGGTCGGGGGCGCTCGTGCACGAACAACGAAGCATTCGTACGCAGACCATGGAGGTCACCTCATGACCGGCAGCAGGACACTTCGCAACGCCACCCTGGCCGACGGCTCCCGGGTCGATGTCTCGGTGGCCGACGGGAGGATCTCGGGGATCTCGCCTGCATCGTCGGCGGCGGCCGGCGCGGACCTGGACCTGGGCGGCGCGCTCCTCCTGCCCGCCCTGGTCAACGGTCACGCCCATCTGGACAAGACACTGGTCGGCTCCGGTTGGCAGCCGCACCGCCCCGGTACGACCGTCCGTGAACGGGTGGCGGCCGAGCACACCCTGCGCGGCGAGGTCGGCGTACCCGTGGTGGAGCGTGCTCGCGCGCTGGCAGAGCAGATGATCTCGTTCGGCACCGGGACGGTGCGTACGCATGTGGACATCGACCCCGAGGTCGGCCTGGCCGGGCTGGAGGCGGTTCTGGAGGTGCGCGAGGCTCTTCGTGACCGGCTGCGCATCGAGATCGTCGCCTTCCCGCAGAGCGGGATCACCACCTCGCCCGGAACCGAGAAGCTCCTCGACGAGGCGCTGGCCGCGGGCGCGGACCTCGTCGGCGGGCTCGACCCGGACGGCTTCGACGGCGACGCCGAGGCCCACCTCGACGTCGTCTTCGGGCTCGCCGCCCGGCACGGCGCCGGCGTGGACATCCACCTCCATGACCTGGGCGCGAGCGCCGTACGCCAGTACGAGCTGATCGCCGCCCGCACCCGCGCCGAGGGACTGGGTGGAAAGGTGAACGTCAGCCACGCGTACGGCCTCGGCTCGATCCCCCTCGAGGAGGCCCGCCGGGTCGGTGGGCTCTTCGCAGAGGCGGGCGTCTCGGTGCTGACCAACGGGCCGGCCGGGCCGATGCCGCCGGTGCTGGCGCTGCGCGAGGTGGGCGCCACTGTCTGGTCCGGCTCGGACAACATCCGTGACGCCTGGTGGCCCTACGGCGACGGCGACATGCTCGCGATCGCGCGCCAGGTCGCCTACCAGTCCGGGTTCCGCACCGACGAGACCCTGACGGTGGCGCTCGACCTGGTCACCGACGCGGCCGCCCGGGCGCTCGGGCTGGAGGCGTACGGCATCGTCGTCGGGGCTCCGGCGGACCTGCTGGTCCTCGACGTGCCGACTCCTGCCGCCGCCATCTCCGCCAACCCCACCTCGCGGACCGTTCTGCATGCCGGCGAGGTGGTGGCGACGCGCGTGGAGACCGTCGAGGTCAGCCCAGCATCTCCTTGACGAGCGGCACGACCTGGGTGCCGTAGAGCTCGATCGAGCCCATCAGGTCCTCGTGGCGCACCTGACCCTGGTCGTACTTCAGGTCGAACCGGTCGACCCCGAGCACCTTGATGGTGCCGGCCAGCTTCCGGGCGACCGTCTCCGGCGAGCCGACGTAGAGCGACCCGCCCTCGATCTCGCGCTCGAAGTCGCCGGGCGAGGGCGGCGGCCAGCCGCGCTCGCGACCGATCTGGGTACGCATCGCCAGCCAGCCCTCGTAGACCGTCTCGCGGGCCTGCTCGTCGGTCGCCGCGACGAATCCGGGCGAGTGGACGGCGACGCGCTGCCGCGACACCCGAACTCGTCCTGGGCGCGCTCGAAGAGGTCGATGTAGGGCGCGAACCGATCGGCCGGACCACCGATGATCGCCAGGAAGAGGCCGAAGCCGTGGCGGGCGGTGCGTACGACAGACTCCGGGCTCCCGCCGACGCCGACCCATGCGGTCAGGCCGTTCTCGGTGCGCGGGAAGACCTCCTGGTCGGTGAGCGCCGCGCGGGTGCGGCCCTCCCAGGTGACCTTCTCCTCCTTCAGCAGGGCGGCGAGCAGCTCGAGGCGCTCCTCGAAGAGCTCCTCGTAGTCGGCGAGGTCGAAGCCGAACAGCGGGAACGACTCGGTGAACGACCCGCGCCCGGCGACGATCTCGGCGCGGCCCTGGGAGACCGCGTCAAGGGTGGCGAACCGCTCGAAGACCCGCACCGGGTCGTCGGAGCTGAGCACGGTCACCGCGGAGCCGAGCCGCAGCCGCTCGGTGCGGGAGGCGACCGCGGCGAGCACCATCTCCGGGCTGGAGACGGCGAAGTCGCGGCGGTGGTGCTCGCCCACGCCGAAGAAGTCGAGCCCGACCTGGTCGGCGAGCACGCCCTCATCGACGATGTTCCGGATCACCTGCGCGTGGTGCTGCGGCTTGCCCTCGGCGTCGCGGGTGACCCCGCCGAAGGTGTCCAGGCCGAACTCGATGTCAGTCACGCCTGTTGAAACCTCAACCAGTCGTGGCGCATTCCCAAGGCCCCGCCGGGACCTCGTGGGTCTCGCCGGCCAGGTGGCGCCACAGGGTGCCGCCGCGCTCCAGGTCGAGTCTGCCGTCCGGGCACACGTCAGGCGGTACGTCTCGGCCGAGCGCCGTGACCGACGCGAGCACGCGGTGTCTGCCGAGAATGCCAGGCGCCAGCGAGCTCGCGTCCAGGTCGAGGGACTCGATCAGGAGCGGCCGCCCGTCGGCCTGATGGGCCGACCAGGTGGTGGCCACCCGGCCGGGGCGCTCGCGGTGGCGGCCGAGGACGAGGGTCTCGCGCAGGGCGAGCCTCGCACTGGGAGCGAGGGTGACCCGGGTGTCGCGGGTGACGTCGGCGCCGGCGGAGACCACGAAGGGCTCCCCGGCCCAGACCAGGCTGGCATCCGCGGCGAGGGTGATCGCGACCGTCCACGACGCGTGGCCGCCATCCATGTCGTACGCGACCGTCCCGGCCGGCTCGACCAGGGTCAGGCTCGCGCCCTCCCCCACCTCGACCTCGATCGTGACCTGGTCGCCGGCCAGGAGCATCGCGCCGTCGGGGACCAGCGAGATCCGCGCCGAGCGCGCGTCGCTGGAGAGCAGCATCGGCCGCAGCGCCGGCGCCGTCGAGGGTCCGGTGACGTCGGTCTCGACGCGCACCCGGCCGCCGTCGACCGCCCCGACCCGCACCCGGGTCAGGGAGCCGCTGGCCAGCTCAGGCGTGCTGGTGGTCATGGGTGTGGCTGGTGCCGTCCGCGTGGAAGTGCGGCGCCATCGGACCTGGGTCGGCGGGGACCAGGGCACCGCCGCGGTGCCGAGCCAGCTCGGACCTCACCCAGTCCACCAGCGCCTCGACCGAGGCCGGATCGGTGCGGGAGAGCGCGATGACCGGGCGGCCCTCGCGGACCGACCCCGCGTCGGAGACCATAGCGACCGGGTCGACACCGACGTACGGAGCGAGGTCGGTCTTGTTGACCACGAGCAGGTCGGCGCGCTCGATGCCCGGGCCTCCCTTGCGGGCGACGTCGCCACCGCCGGCGACGTCGATCAGGAAGATCTGGGTGTCGACCAGCGCCGGGGAGAAGGTCGCGGTGAGGTTGTCGCCGCCGGACTCGACCAGGACCACGTCCAGCGGCGCGAACTCCTCCTCGAGCTCCTCGACGGCGATCAGGTTGGCGGTGACGTCGTCGCGGATCGCGGTGTGGGGGCAGGCGCCGGTCTCGACGGCCCGGATTCGGGCCGGGTCGAGCACACCGGCGGAGCGGAGGAAGCGGGCGTCCTCGTCGGTGTAGATGTCGTTGGTGACCACGCCGATCTCCAGATCGGCGGACAGCTCACGGCACAACAGAGCGATGAGCGAGCTCTTACCGGTACCGACCGGACCGCACACCCCGATGCGCAGCCCCCTGTCGTTCTTCGTCGCGTTCTCAGGCACTGAACAACCTCCTGGTCGTGTGGGCGTGGGTCTGGGCCCACAGGTCTAGCTGGGGCGCGCTGGGCGCCGGGATGTGATGGGGCTCGGTGAGCGGGGCGACGTCGGTGGCGAGCCGCTCGGCCTCCGGGAGCAGCTCGTGCACCCACGAGGTGGCGTCGAGCGGATCGAGGGGCAGCAGCTTGAGGGATGCCGAGGCGACCGTCTGCAGATCGTCGTACGCCACCAGCCGGCCCAGAGAGGCCGGCGCGATGCCACTGGTGGCAGCCGCCGCTGCCAGGACGATCGGGCGGCACGGCCGCTCGAGGCCGGCCACCTCCGCGAGGTGCGGCGAGTCCGGGAACAGCCGCCTGACCAGCCGCAACAGCGCACGGCCGAGGGTGCGCGAGGTGTCCCGCATCGGGGCCGCCGGGGTACGGACCGCCCAGGCGTCGTAGACCGGCTCCAGCGGCAGACCGGCGCGCAGCCGATGCAGCGCGACCACCGCCGTGCCCGCCTCGACCCTCACGACGCTGGCCAGCCGCGACCGCATGAAGAGCGGCACCTGCTCGGCGGTGAGCCCGGAGCGTACGGCCGCCTCCAGCTGGCCCGACTGGGTGTGGCCGGCGACCGGGAGGCGCGCGTCGGCCAGCAGCATCATGAGCAGGTCGTCTGACATCGCGCTCAGAACATCGAGTAGAGCTGCGTCAGCGGCAGCTCGGTCGCGGGGGCGGGCTCGATCAGCTCTCCGTCGACGTGGATGCGGAACGTCTCGGGCTCGACCCGGATCTCGGGGGTCGCGGAGTTGTTGACCATGTCGGCCTTGCCGATCTCGCGGGTGGGCGAGATCCCGACGAGACGGCGGCGCAGACCGAGGCGATCGGCCAGCCCGGCCTCCAGCGCGGACGGCGCTACGAAGGAGACCGCGTGGTCCGCACCCGGCCCCACCAGCGTCGGTCGCATGAGCACCGGCTGCGGGGTCGGGATGGAGGCGTTCGGGTCGCCGAGGGCACCCCAGATCAGGGCGCCGGACTTCATGACGACCTCGGGCCGGATGCCGAAGAACCGCGGGTCCCACAGGACCAGATCGGCCATCTTGCCGGGCTCCACGGAGCCGACCTCGGCGGCGATCCCATGCGCGATGGCGGGGTTGATCGTGTATTTCGCGACGTACCTCTTGGCTCTGATGTTGTCCGCCTTCCCACCCAGGGATCCGAGCCGGGCCTTCATCGCGTGGGCGACCTGCCAGGTGCGGCAGACGACCTCGCCGATGCGGCCCATCGCCTGCGCGTCGGAGGAGGTGATCGACAGCGCGCCGAGGTCGTGCAGTACGTCCTCGGCGGCGATCGTGGTGGCCCGGATCCGGGACTCGGCGAAGGCCAGGTCCTCGGGTACACGCGGGTTGAGGTGGTGGCAGACCATCAGCATGTCGAGGTGCTCGGCGACGGTGTTGACGGTGTGCGGCAGGGTCGGGTTGGTGGAGCCGGGGATGATGTGGGGCAGCGAGGCGACCGAGAGGATGTCGGGCGCGTGCCCTCCCCCGGCGCCCTCGGCGTGGAAGGCGTGGATGGAACGGCCGGCGATCGCTGCGACCGTCGACTCCAGGTAGCCCGCCTCGTTGAGCGAGTCCGAGTGCAGCGCGACCTGCAGGCCGTGCTCGTCGGCGGCCTTGAGAGCGGCATCGATCGCTGCCGGGGTCGAGCCCCAGTCCTCGTGGACCTTGTAGGCGGCGGCTCCGGCGAGCGCCTGCTCGGCCAGCCCGGCCGCGGAGACGGTGTTGCCCTTGCCCATCAGCAGCAGGTTGACCGGCATGTCGTCGAGCGCGCGGTGGATGGTCTCCAGGTGCCACGGTCCGGGGGTGACCGTGGTGGCCTTGGAGCCCTCCGAGGGTCCCGTGCCGCCGCCGCCCACGGTGGTGATCCCGGTCGAGATCGCCTCGACGATCTGGGACCTGGACAGCAGGTGCACATGGACGTCGATCGCCCCGGCGGTGAGGATCTTCCCCTCGCCGCTGACCACGTCGGTGCCCGGTCCGATGACCAGGTCGGGGTGGACGCCGTCGGCGATGTCGGGATTGCCGGAGCGACCCAGGGCGACGATCCGTCCGCCGCGGATGCCGACGTCGGCACGGACGATGCCCCAGTGGTCGAGGACGAGGGCGTTGGTGATCACCGTGTCGAGAGCACCCTCGGACCGCGGCACCGTCGACTGGTTCATCGACTCGCGGATCGACTTGCCGCCGCCGAAGACCGACTCCTCGCCACCTGCGGTCAGATCGTCCTCGACCTCGATCCACAGGTCGGTGTCACCGAGTCGCACCTGGTCGCCGGTCGTGGGGCCGTAGAGCGCGGCGTACTCGCTCCTGCTGATCTCCACCATGTTCACTCACCTGCCTTGATCTGGCTGTGCTTGATCTGCAGGCCTGGGACCCGACGAGCACCCTTGAGCGCGACGATCGCGACCTCGCGCGACGCGCCCGGCTCGAACCTGCGCGAGGTGCCGGCCGGGATGTCGAGCCGGAACCCCTCGGCCGCCTCGCGGTCGAAGTCGAGAGCGGAGTTCACCTCGGCGAGGTGGATGTGGGAGCCGATCTGGACCGGTCTGTCGCCGGTGTTGAGGACCACCAACGTACGCCGCTCCGACTCGCTCCGGTCGGTGTTGAGCCGGATGGTGCCGTCGGCGACGCGTACGGCTCCGGGACCGCTGGACTGCATGGACATCTCCGCTTCAGGCGATCGGCTGGTGGATGGTGACGAGCTTGCGACCGTCGGGGAAGGTCGCCTCGACCTGCACCTCGACGAGCATGTCGACCACGTCGGGCATGACCTGCTCGCGGGTCAGCACGGTGCGCCCTCGCGTCATCAGGTCGGAGACGGAGGCACCCTCGCGCGCCCGCTCGATCACCCAGGTGGAGATCAGGGCGACGGACTCGGGGTAGTTGAGGAGCACCCCGCGGGCGAGCCGGTCGCGAGCGACCATCCCGGCCACGGACAGCAGCAGCTTCTCGGTGTCGGACGGGGTCAGATGCATCTCGCCAACTCTCTGGACGACCGGCCTAGACGGCCAGCTGGGATCGGACGTGAGCGTGCGCCTCGGAGCCGCCGTCACCGCGCGCGGTGATCCGGCCGGACTCGAGGATGTAGTAGGCAGAGGCCGTACGCAGCGCGAACCCGACGTGCTGCTCGACGAGCAGCACGGTGAGGTCGCCACGACCGGTGAGCTCGGCGATCACCCGCTCGATCTCGGCGACGACGTTGGGCTGGATCCCCTCGGTCGGCTCGTCGAGGATGAGCAGCCGCGGCCTGGTCAGCAGCGTACGCGCGATCGAGAGCTGCTGGCGCTGGCCGCCGGAGAGCAGCCCGGCCCGCCTGCCGAGCAGGTCCTTCAGCGCGGGGAACAGGTCGAGCATCTCGCTGATCCCGGCCCGGTCTCCGACCAACTGGAGGTTCTCCAGCGCGGTCATGTCGCCGAAGCTCTGCTGGCCCTGCGGGACGTAGCCCAGGCCTCGCTTGACGCGTGCGCTCGGCCTCAGCGCGGTGACGTCCTCCCCGTCGAGCAGCACCCGGCCGCTCTTGGCCCGGACCAGTCCGACCGCCGCCTTGAGCAGGGTCGTCTTGCCTGCGCCGTTGTGTCCCATCAGCGCCACCGCGGCGCCGGTCGGGACCTCGAGGCTGACCTCGTGGAGCACCGTGGTGCGGCCGTAGCCGCCGGTGACCGACTCGATCCTCAGCATCAGGCGTCCTCCCCTGTTCCCGTGCTCGTCTCGGTCACCCCGGCGACGGTGTCGCCCAGGTAGACCCGTTGTACCTCGGCGTCGGCCCGGATCTCGGCAGCCGTGCCCTCCGCGATCACCTTTCCGGCGTGCAGGACGGTGACGACGTCGGCGAACCGGCGGACGAAGTCCATGTCGTGCTCGATGACCACGACCGTCCGCTCCGGGCTGATCCGGCGCAGCAGCTCCCCGGTCGCCTCCCGCTCCTCGGCCGACATCCCGGCGACGGGCTCGTCGAGCAGCATCACCGAGGAGTCCTGCACCAGCAGCATGCCGATCTCCAGCCACTGCTTCTGTCCGTGCGAGAGCACGCCCGCGGGCCGGTCCGCCAGCTCCGCGAGCCCCACGGTCTCCAGCACCTCGGCGACCCCATCGGGTGTCCCCCGCCTCGGCAGCATCAGCCGCCAACGCGCCCGGTGCACCCCGGCGGCGATGTCGAGGTTCTGCAGCACGCTGAGCTCCTCGAAGACCGTGGCGGTCTGGAACGTGCGTCCCACCCCGAGGCGGGTGATCCGGTGCGATGCCAGCGAAAGCAGATCGCGTGTGCGATAACGCGCTTCACCGCTTCCGCTCGCCAGACCGGTCAGGGCGTCCACAAGGGTCGTCTTTCCTGCGCCGTTGGGACCGATCAGGAAGTGCAGCCGGCCCGGCTCCAGCGTCAGGGACACCCCGTCGATCGCCACGAACCCGTCGAACTCGACCCGCAGGTCATCGACCTCCAGCGTCTCCGCACTCATGCCGTGACCTCCTCAGCCACTCGCGTCTCGGGTTCCTCGGACCTCTCGGGCTCCGAACGCCGCGAGAACAGGCCTTTCACCAGCCCCAGCAGCTGTGCCAGCCCGCCCGGCAGCAGCAGGATGACCAGCACGAACAGCGCACCCTGGAAGTACGACCACGACCCCGGGAAGGCCTCGGAGAGCGAGGTCTCGGCGTAGCCGATCAGGAGCGCGCCGACGGCAGGGCCGAGCAGCGAGGCGCGCCCGCCCAGCGCGACCCCGGCGAGCAGCCCGATGGAGGCGACCACGCCGACGTCGTCGGGCGAGACGATCCCGGCGATCGGCACGAAGAGAGCACCGCCGATCGAGGCCAGGACGGCCGCGATGACGTACGCCGCCAGCTTGACGTTGGCCGGGTCGGTGCCGAGGAACCGCACCCGCTCCTCGCCGTCGCGGACGGCGACCAGCAGCTCGCCGAAGCGGGTGTTGTAGAGCCAGGCCATCACCAGGATCGAGACCAGCAGGATCCCGGCGGCGATGAAGTAGAGCATCCGCTTGTTGGCCGGGTCGAACAGGGCGTACCCGAAGAAGCCCTGGAAGTTGTTGAGGCCGTTGGCACCGCCGGTGGTCTTGACCTGGCCGACGAGCAGGATCGCGAAGGCGGCGGCGAGCGCTTGGCTCAGGATGGCGAAGTACGCCCCCTTGATCCGCCGCTTGAAGACCGCGAGCCCCAGCAGGCCCGCCACCAGTGCCGGCAGGACGAGGATGACGACCAGCGCCAGCCCGCCGTTGCGCAGCGGCTCCCACCAGCCCGGCACCGTGGCGTCGCCGTAGAGCGCCATGAAGTCCGGCACCCCGCCCGGGCCGGCGTCGGCGAGCTTGAGGTGCATCGCCATCGCGTAGGCGCCGATGCCGAAGTAGAGCCCCTGGCCGAGCACCAGCATCCCGCCACGGCCCCAGGCCAGACCGATGCCGACCGCCGCGATGGCGTAGCAGCAGTACTTCGCCAGCAGGCCGAGGCGGAAGTCGGACAGGACGGCCGGGGCGAGGACGAGCAGGGCGACCGCGAGCAGCAGCCAGCCAGCGTAGGGGTAGACCTTTTTCATGCCAGGCTCCTGGTCCGGACCGAGAGGATGCCCTGCGGGCGCAGCTGCAGGAACGCGACGATCGCCAGGAAGACGATCACCTGGGCGACCGAGCCGGTCAGGGCGTGGGCGAGGAACGCCTGCAGCAGGCCGATCCCGAGAGCCGCGACGATCGTGCCCTTGAGGTGCCCGATGCCGCCGACCACGACCACCAGGAACGCCTGCACGATGTAGGACGTGCCGAGGTTGGGGCCGGTCGAGCCGAGCAGCGTGAGCGCCACCCCGGCCACACCGGCCAGGCCGGAACCGATGAAGAAGGTGGCCCGGTCGGTGCGGCGGGTCGAGATGCCGATGGTCTCGGCGAGGTCGCGGTTGCCGACGGTCGCCCGGATCTGCCGCCCGAGGGCGGTGAACCGGAGCACGGCCAGCAGCGCGGCCACGCACGCCGCGGCCAGGACGATGATGAAGAGCCTGGTCAGCGGGAAGTCGTAGCCCAGGATCGGGATCGACCCGTCCAGCCAGCTCGGCGCGGGCACCTCCTTGGCCGGAGCCCCGAAGATGTCGCGCGCGACCTGCTGCAGGACGAGACCGACGCCGTAGGTGACCAGCAGCGTGTCCAGCGGACGGGCGTACATCCACCGCAGCACGCTCGCCTCGAGCGCCAGCCCGAGCAGCCCGCCGATCACGAACCCCACAGGGAGCGCGATCAGCAGACTCAGCTCGGTGCTGGCGACGATGGTCGAGACGACGTAGGCGGTGTACGCGCCGGCCATGATGAACTCGCCGTGGGCCATGTTGATCACGCCCATCTGACCGAAGGTCAGGGTGAGCCCGAGGGCGATGAGGAGCAGGACCGCACCGGCGGAGATGCCGGTGAAGACCTGGGCGAGGAGCGCGTCCAACGGGCTAGTTCTTCCACCAGTCGTAGGACTTCAGGTAGGGGTCCGGCTCGATCGGCTTGTCGCTCGACCAGACCGTGTCGATCAGGCCCTCGGAGTTCACCTGGCCGATGAGCGCGGTCTTGGCGATGTGGTGGTTCTCGCCGTCGACCGCGACGGTGCCCTCCGGCGCGTCGTAGGTGACGCCGTCGGAGGCGTCGATGACGTCCTCGACCGCGAACGAGTCCGCCTTCTCGACCATGCCCTTCCACAGGTGCAGCGAGGTGTAGGCCGCCTCCATCGGGTCGGAGGTGACCGCCTTGGCGCCGTTGGCCGCCTTGAAGTCGGTGACGAACTTCTGGTTCGCCGGGCTGTCGATGGTCTGGTAGTAGTTCCAGGCGGTGTACTGCCCCTCGAGGTTGCCCACGCCGACGCCGGGGACCTCCTCCTCGGCGATCGAGACCGAGAGCACCGGCATAGCCGAGGCGGTCAGGCCCTTGCCCTTGTACTCCTTGAAGAAGGCCACGTTGGAGTCGCCGTTGAGGGTGTTGAAGACCGCGTCCGCGCCGGCGGCCTTGACCTTGTCGACGACCGTGCCGAAGTCGGTCGAGCCCAGGGGCTGGTACTCCTCGCCGAGGACCTCGATGCCGTTGGCTGCCGCGTACTGCTTGATGATCTTGTTGGCCGTGCGCGGGAAGACGTAGTCGGAGCCGACCAGGAAGATCGACTCGATCTTCTTCTCCTGCTTGAGGAAGTCGAGGGCGGGGATGATCTGCTGGTTGGTGGTCGCGCCGGTGTAGAAGATGTTGTGCGAGGACTCCAAGCCCTCGTACTGCACCGGGTAGAAGAGCAGCGCGTCGTTGCCCTCGAAGACCGGCAGCATCGCCTTGCGCGAGCTGGAGGTCCAGCCGCCGAAGACGGCCGCGACACAGTCGTCCTGGATCAGCTTGGTCGCCTTCTCGGCGAAGACGGTCGGCTCGGACTGGCCGTCCTCGCTGACGATCTCGAGCTTCTTGCCGAGCACGCCGCCGTCGGCGTTGATCTCTTCGGCCGCCATGGACAGGGACTTGAACACGGTCGTCTCGCTGATCGCCATCGTCCCCGACAGGGAGTTGAGGAAGCCGATCTTGATGGTGTCGCCGCTGGTGTCGACGCAGCTCTCGCTGGTCGCGGTGTCACCGGTCTTGGCGCCGCCGCAGGCGGTCGCGGTCATGCCCAGGGCGAGCACCGAGCTGGCCACGAGGAGGCGGCTCGAGAATTTCGTACGCACGGGATGGGGGTCCTTCCATCGGACAATTGCTCTCGAATGGAAGGAATCTAGGGACGGGTTGTTTCGCGGATGTGTCGGACTCTGCGAGGATTTGTTTCCAGGTGGAAACGCCCTCAGTCGGCCGAGCTCAAGCGATCGTGTCGAGGACAGCCCGAAGGTCGCGGGCGACCCTGGCGACGGCCTCGGTCTGCTGGCGGGCGCGGATCTCCCGGGCTGCCGAGGCGCCCACCGGCGAGAGCGCGACCACGGCGCGGCGCTTGTCCTCGGCATGGATCTTGCGCAGCACCAGCCCGCGCTCGACCAGCCGGTCGACGTGTCGGGTCAGGGTGCCGGCGGGGAGCGCGGCGCCGTCGGCGAGACGCGTCATCGTCTGGCCCGGATCATCGAGCAGCACGCTGAGAATGCGCCACTGCTCCGCAGTGAGGTCGAACTCGGCGTACGCCTCCGCGAGCGCTCGCTCGATCCGGCGCTGCGCCCGGGCGAGCAGCACGGCGAGATCCGCTACGGCCGTCTCCATGGCGTCCTCCCACGAATGTCTGCTGGATGCCCGCTGCGCCGAGGGCCCGACTCCCGTACCCTAACCATCCATCGGCTCAATGGTGAGTCATCCCGTCTGGTTCGTCTCGTCGCTTCGCCTGGGAGCAGGTGCCGATGTCTCCGCCGTCGTTCACCCCGGCGACCCATGCCCTGCTGGGCCTCGCACCGCGTCCGCAGGGTGCCCTCTCGATCGCGTTCGTGGTGCCGATGCAGGGTCCGACCGGCATCTACGGTCCCGGCTGCCTGGCCTGCGGCGAGCTGGCCGCCGAGGAGCTCAACGCCGGCGGCGGGATCGCCGGGAAGCCGGTCGAGCTGGTCGCGATCGATGCCGGGCGCGCACCCCACGAGGTCGCCGCCGAGGTCGCTCGGCTCGTCGAGCTCGGCCGGGTCGACGCGATCGCCGGCTGGCACATCTCCGCCGTACGCCAGGCGATCACCGCCCGCGTCGGCGGCCGGGCGCTGTACGCCTTCGCCGCCATGCACGAGGGCGGCGACGACACTCCTGGCGTCTTCATGATCGGCGAGCGCCCGGTCAACCAGCTGCTCCCCGCCACCGCCTGGATGCGCGCCAACCACGGCGTCTCCCGCTGGGCGGTGGTCGGCAACGACTACGTCTTCCCGCGCGTCACCGGGTCCACGGCCCGGGCCGCGCTGCGCGGGTCGCCCTCGGAGGTGGTGAGCGAGACGTACGTCCCGCTGGGGACCCGCGACTTCGCCGGCGTGCTGCGTGGCCTCGAGGGCGGCCAGCAGGACGGCGTGATCATGCTGCTGATGGGGCAGGACGCGGTGCACTTCAACCGCCAGTTCGCCGCCGCCGGGCTGAGCTCGTCGCTGACCCGCCTGAGCCCTGCGGTAGAGGAGAACACCCTGCTCGCCGGTGGCGCCGGCGCCAATGCCAACGTCTTCGCGGCCGCCGCCTACTTCGACGGCCTCACCACCCCCGAGTCGGCCGACCTGGCCGAGCGCTACTACCGCCGCTTCGGTGAATACGCGCCCTCCCTCAACGCAGTGGGCGAGTCCTGCTACGAGTCGCTGATGTTCCTGCGCCAGATCGGCGATGCCTGCGGCGGGCTCGACGTCGAGCCCGCGCTGCGCCTCACCGACCACCACAGCTACTCCAGTCCCCGCGGCCTGATGCGCATGCACGGCAACCTCGTGGACCAGGACGTCTACATCGCCGCCGCCGACGGCCTCCGCTTCGAGATCCAGGAGCAGATCGCGTACGCCTCCTGAGGCCCGCGCCGATCCGTTGACTTCGAGTGCGCTCCAACTCCTAGCGTGCGGGGCATGACCTTCGAGAACCCTGCCCAGGACCCCATCTCCCGCGCCATTCGCCACGACCACGGCCGCGAGATCCTCGACGCGATCGATGGCGAGGTCGGTGCCCGAGTCATCGACTCGCTCGCCGACATCGCCCCCGAGCTCGGCCACCAGGTCGTCGCCTGGGGCTTCGGCGAGATCTACGCCCGCCCCGGCCTCGAGCCCCGGGACCGACAGCTCGTCACCCTCGGCATGCTGACCGCCCTGGGTGGCTGCGAGCCCCAGCTCGAGGTCCACATCAACGCCGCCCTCAACGTAGGCCTGACCCCCGAACAGATCATCGAGGCATTCCTCCACTCCGCCGTCTACTGCGGCTTCCCCCGCGCCCTGAACGCCACCTTCACCGCCAAGAAGGTGTTCGCAGAACGCGACCTCCTCCCCCTCGCCTGAGCGCGACATGGGTCAGGCGGCGAGCGTGTGGTCGAGTAGTACGTCGCGCAGCATGAACTCTGCCGGCGACAGTGGCGGTGGATCCGGTTTCCAGGCGTCTGGTGGCGGGCTGATGTAGGTGTGGCCCGTGGGTGTGATCGTGATGATGGTGCCGTCGGGTCCCGGTCTGGCTTGCCAGCCGAGGGCTTCCTTGGCCTGGTTGCACCTTTCGCACAGCCCTTGGAGGTTCTCGGCGCTGGTTTCGCCGCCGTCTGCGTGGCGTTCGACGTGGTCGATGTTGCGGATCGGAGCATCGCAGCCGTTGGTACGACAGATCCCGCCATCACGTGTCGCGATGAACTCGGCCAGTCCCTCGGGTGCCTTGCGTGAGCGGGATTCCATCGCGACCAACTGACCGGTCGGGTCGGTGAACAGCCGCCGGACGAAGACCTCGGCATCGTTGAGTGCTTCACGAGCCCAGGCTGCCGGGACGGGCCCGTAGCCCTCGACCATGGCCGGCTGATCGCCGGTGTTGGCGAGGGAGTCGGCGGTCATCACGATCTTGACCTCGATCCGAGGCTTGGCTCCCTCAGTGCGGCCGGTGATCCGGTCGGCCAGGGTGTCGGCCATGACCTGGCCCCGGGTCCGTTCATCGCCGGCGGCCGCAGCGGCCTTGGCCGCTTGGTCCAGTGCGGCGAAGACGGCGACGCCGTCCTTGACCGGCAGCAGGGCACCGAGCCAGGTCATCGTGTCCGGTGCCGGGCGGAGACTGACGCGGCGGTCTTTCTCTGCGTTCGCGGCCCTGGCCACGACGGATGCCTGGTCCAGGGTGATGGCGAGTTTCTTGGCGGCGTTCTCGAGCTGGCGTAGCCCCATCGACACTGCCTTGGCGGGCTCCCCGCCAGGTCCGGTGGCGCAGAGGTCGTAGTCGATGACCCGGCGATCGTCCACCGAGAGGCACGCGGTCTCGCGAGCGAGGATGGTGGCCTGCCATTGGGAGAACAGCCCGGCCTTCATCAGAGCGAAGGTGTGGGGCATCTCGGTGGTCAGGATCTTCGCCAGGCCGAGCAGCTTGGCGCCCTTCTCGGGGGAGACCCGCCGCGCGAGAGCGATCTGTGAGGCCACGCCCTCGCCAAGCCTCCGGGCAGGCACCCCAGCCTCGGCCTGGCGTGCCCGGACGGCTTCGTCGAGATGTACTGCCGCTTCTGCTTGGACCGCCTCAGCGGTGCACTTGATCTCTTCGAGACGCGAGATCCAGTCGACCAACTCGGCCTCGGACGCACCCGGAGGCGG